>NZ_JBSRZM010000010.1:0-143787 GCF_054057635.1 Arthrobacter sp. UYNi723 | reverse complement strand
GCCAAACAAGGCCCCAAGAGCCAACCAACCATCCGGGCACAATCAAATGATTCTTCGATAAACGCTACGCGGGCATCTTGACATGATTCCTCGGGTAGCCCGCCCGATTAGCCCAACGATTAGCCCCGGTTAGTGGCCGAGCGTCTGCCCACGGGCTACGTCAATCTGGGCGGAATGACCCAGCGCTGACCGGCCGGCCGTTCAACTCCGCAAGCGTTCGTCATAGGCGGCGCACGCCGCCCGATCCCCCGTGCCGCACCACTCCCCTCGGCTGGCCCACTTCCCTCATCGATTCGAGGCATAGAAATAGGCACTGAGTTTCGCTACAAGATTGGCCCGGAGGAGCCGCAGCAGAGACCTTGGGATGGGAACATATCAACCTCACCGGCGACTACACCTGGCCACGCACCAATAAGATCAAGCCCGGCAAATACCGGCCGCTACAGCGCTCGGCAAAAACCTTAGCGTCGGATATTTCACTTTTTCACAAGCCACCCCTGGATCGGCCGGGGAGCGGCAGCCGGGATGGAACACACGCGGTTCGCGTCGTCCTGGAACGGCCAGCGCGCCGGCCAGGCGAAGGCGCTCGTTCGCCGGTGGGGACCGTTCGCCGTGACGCTTTCGTTCCTGACCATCGGCCTGCAGACGGCCGTCAACCTCGCCGCCGGTGCTGCGAAGATGCCGCTGCGGCGCTACCTTCCCGCCGCCGTCGCCGGTTCCATCCTCTGGGCACTGCTCTACGCCACCATCGGGTTCGCCGCGGTGGAGGCGTGGCTGGTGCTGGCTGCCGGATCGCCGTGGGGGATTGTTGTGCTGGCTGCCGCGTCGGCCAGCCTCATCGCGTGGCTGCTGGTACGACGGCGGCGCCGGTCGCGGGGGAGCGCTGCCGAGCAGGCGGAGGCAGGCACAGCAGATAAGGTGGGCTGAGCCCCACACGAAAAAAGCGAAAGGGTCAATGTTGACTGCTGCACTCCCGGAACTGGCCGACGGCGATTTCTACTACCAAGCGCTGGGCGGCGGCCGATTCCTCTCCACCATCCACGCCCAGGGGGCCTGGAACGAGCACGAGCAGCATATGGCGCCGGCTTCCGGCCTGATGGCGGACAGCCTGGAGCGCCACGAGCCACGCGACGACATGCGGATGGCCCGGCTGAGCTATGAGATCCTGGGCCTGATCCCGGGTGGCGGGTTCCAGATCGAAACCACCACCCTCCGCCCGGGCCGTACCATCGAGCTCCTGCAGGCAGAACTGGTTGCCAACGGCCGGGTGGCCATCCGCGCCACCGCATGGCGGATGATCACCAGCGACACGGCCGCGGTTGCCGCGGTCGAGGACACCGCCATCCCGGCACCGGATGAATGCAAACCGCTCGACGGCCCTGCCATCTGGCCAGGCGGCTACATCCGGTCCCTGGAGATGCGCGTGGCCGAGGGCCACCGGCCCGGCGCCGGCATCGTTTGGCTCCGCACCCAGCACCCCCTCACGGATAAAGCCGACAGCGGCGACCTGGCCCGCCTGATGGGCCTCGTTGACACGGCCAACGGCATCGCAGCCAGGGTCCCGCCGGGCAAAGACAGCTATGCCTTCCCCAACCTGGACCTGCAGATCCACATGTACCGCAGGCCCGAGGGCGAATGGCTTGGCCTGGACAACGCCGTCTCCTTCGGAACCGACGGGATTGGCCTCACGTCCACCGTCCTGCACGATGTCCAAGGTCCCTTCGGCCGCGCCGAACAGATTCTGACGCTGCGCCGGACCTGACGGCCTTTGCCCGCGACTACCGTACCGCTGTAACTACTCGACTTTGTGACTAGTCGGCGCCGGTGACGCTTTTGTAGCTGTGCACCGCATTCTCCAGAGTGGGGAAGAAATGGTCGGCAGTGAACCGTGCGCTTGCCCCGAACCGGATCAGGCGGTCCTTGATGGGTCCCTTCATTTCCGCGAAGACCATGCTGATGCCGTCCTGCGCCAGTTCATCGTCGAGCCGGATGAGCTCATCCAGCGCTGTGGTATCCAGGCCGGTGATCGGCTCCGCCGCCACGATGACCCATTTCACCGGCCAGGGTGCGGCGTCCACCAGGCCGTGGATGTGCTCGGCGAAAACGTCCCCGTTGGCAAAGAACAGCGGCGCATCGAAGCGGGCAATCACCAGCCCCTCCACCCGCCGGCCTTCGGGATGCCGGTCAAGGTCATGGAAGCCCGGAACGTCCGCCAGGCTCGCCAGCTCGGTGCGGTACGGATCCCAGGCGCGCTGGACAAAGGCCAGCAGGGACAGGCCAATGGCCACGGCAATTCCCGGCAGGACCCCTACAAAGGCGACGCCGAGGAACGTAACCACCAGGAGGAGGGCCTCTATCCGGCTCATTCTGACGAGGCGCACCAGCGTTCTCACATCAACCAGCGAGGACGCCGCCACGATCACCACGGCGGCGAGCGTGGCGGTGGGAAGGAGAGCCGTCAGCCCCGGTGCGACGACCATAAAAACGACCACGAGCAAGGCGGCCACCACACCGCTGAGCTGCGTCTTCGCCCCGGCGTCGAGCACAATCGGGGTGCGGGAGGAACTGCCGCACACCGGAAAGCCGCCCAGCACCCCCGTTGCCACGTTGGCGATGCCCAGTGCTCCCATTTCCTCGTTGCCGTTGACCCTCACTCCGCGGCGCGCGGCGAGGCTCTTGGACAAGGTGGAGGTGTCCGCAAAGGCGATCAGCGCGATGCCTGCTGCGGGGCCCACCAACGCCAGGACGTCGTCCACGCCAATTCCGCCCAGCGCAGGGGCCGGGAGTCCCTGCGGCAGGGCGCCGACCATGGGCAGCTGTCCGGCCAGGCCCAGTACGGCCACTGCGGTGATGGAGCCGGCCACCGCGAACAGGACGCTGGGCACCTTCCACGGAAGAAAGCGGCCGGCGACAATGACGGCCACGCTCCCGGCACCCACAGCCAGGGCGACGGGATTGATACCGCCGCTGAAGACCGCCCCGGCCAGGGACGTGAGGCGTTCAAAGAGGCCATCGGCGGAGACGTCGATCCCCAGCAGCCGCGGAAGCTGGCTGACGGTGACGGCCAATGCGATGCCGTTCAGGTATCCAACGCGGATCGGCCGGGACAGCAATCCGGTCACAAACCCCAGCTTGAAGATCCGGCCGGCTATCAGGAAGACGCCGATCAGGATGGCCAGCACTCCGGCCATGGCCACCGCCTGCTCCGGATCCCGCCCGGCCAGCGGAAGGATGGCGGCCGCGATCATGGGTGCCAGTGCTGAATCGGGCCCCACAATGACAACCCGGGACGGCCCGAACACGGCATAGAAGATCATGGGCACCACGGAGGCGTATAGCCCGTTCACCGCAGGAAGCCCGCTGGCCTCGGCGTACGCCATCCCTGCTGGCACCAGGGCTGCGCTCAAGGCCGCCCCGGCCACCAGCTCCGACTTCAGCCAGGACCGTTTGTAGCCACGCGCAACACCAACGCCCGGTGGCGCCTTGTTGATCCAGTCGTGCCGCACTCGGGCCTCCAAATTGGTGAAATCAGGACGCGGGGGGCTCCTGGAACGGCGTCGAGACCTGGCCATATTCGGCGGTCACCAGGATGGGCAGGTGGTCGGAGGCGCCGCGCGGCAGTGTTTCCACATTCTCGATGTTCAGTCCCAGGGACGTGGCAAAGTCGAAGTGGCCCTTGAATACTTTGTAGCGTGTATAGGTCCTGCGGTCACTGAGGGAGAGTTCGTAGCCGGTGTTCTTCATGTGTTCGTTGAGGTTCTTCGTGAAGAAGGGGTAGTTGAAGTCACCCACCATCAGAGTCATAAGACCTGTGCCCATACCCAGGAGTTCCGCGTGGGCGGCGTGGATCTGATTGCGCCGCAGCGAGTTGGTGGCGGTCAGCGGAGCGGCGTGGAACGAGGCGATAACCAGTTCGTGGTCGGTCTCGTTGTCCCGCACGCGCGTGCCGATGAGGCGCTCATGGGCGGGCGCAAGGACCATGTCGTGCAGGGACTTCTTGAGCGCGAAGGTCTTGGTGCCGTGGGCCGTGAACCGGTCAGGCCGGTAGTAAATGGCCAGCCCAAGGCGGTTGCCCTTGGTGGAGTCGGCGAGCTGCAGCGGACCCAGCGTGTCCGGCAGGTCCGAGGTGTCACACTCCTGGAGGCACAGGGCATCGACGCCGAAATTCTGGGCAAGATCAACCAGTTCCCCACTGGCCTGGTGCTTGCGGAGGTTGTAGCTAATGACGCGTATCAGTGGATTACCTCTTCTGAGGAGTAGCGGGTGGACCCAGTTCCTGAGTTTAGCCACCCGACGGGGGACGGTGCAGCAATACACCGCTGGATGTCAGGTGGCGCGGAACACCAGCCAGCCGGCGAGGGTGGACAGTCCCGTCAGGGCGGCACCCCACAGGATGTCCACAACAATGAGCTGCAGCGGCCACGTCTTGAGCGTGGCGGCATTCGTCAGGTCATACGTCGCGTAGGCAAAGGCGCCCAGGGCGGCCCCATAGCCGACGGCGGTCAGCCAGCTGCCGCCGTCGAGCGCCGGCCGCAGCGCAAAGAAGACAATCCCCGCTATGTACATGACATAGAAAGCCACGGCGTAACCTAAGTGTGGCTTGTCTGCGAGCAGGTCACCGATGTGGCTGCGGTAGAACGGGTTCATGAGCTTGAGCCAGACGGCGTCGATGACCGCGAACGCAGCCGCGACGACAAGGAATTGCAATATGACCATAAGGGAGCTTAGCAATATGCAGGACGCCGAAGCGGGACTCCGGACGCTCACTGTGGTGCGGCAGGATCATTCCCTCGGCGCCGCACGTGACCTGGAATTCGGCCTCGAACTGCTGACCCAGGCGAAGACCGGCAGGATCGGCCCCACGCTGCGGCTGTACCGGCCCGCGCCCACTGTTGCTTTCGGCCAGCGGGATACCCGCCTGCCCGGCTTCGACGCGGCCGCCCGGGCCTGCCGCGAGCACGGATTTGAACCCCTGGTGCGGAAGGCCGGCGGACGCGCCGCCGCCTACCACGAGGGCACGCTGGTGGTGGACCACGTGATGCCCCATGCGGACGCCATTGCCGGTTCCAAGGGCCGGTTCAGCTTCTTTGGTGAGCTGCTGGCGCAGTCCCTGCGGGACGTCGGTGTGCAGGCAGCGGTTGGCGAAATTCCGGGGGAGTACTGCCCCGGGGAGTTCAGCGTTCACGGCACCCACCCGGCCGACCCGGCGCACCGGATCAAACTCGTGGGCACAGCGCAGCGCGTGGTGAGCGGCGGGTGGCTGTTCAGTTCCGTGATCGTGGTGGAAAATTCCGCCCCCATCCGCAGCGTCCTGACGGACAGCTATGCAGCCCTGGGCCTGGATTGGGACCCGGCCACCGCCGGCGCGGCCAACGATCTGCTGCCTGGCCTCACGGTCCAGGATGTTGAGGACGCCGTTATTGCCGCGTACGCGGGCCACGCCTCCCTCCAGCATGCCGACTTCAGCAGCTATACAGGTTTGGATACTCGGGAGGCGTAGCCCGCGCTTGCCGGGCCGCCCGGGGCCCCTTTAGTGGCCCCGGGCGATCCATTCGTCCAGGTGCGGGGCCTCGGCTCCGATGGTGGTGCTGTCGCCGTGGCCGGTCCGGACCACCGTTTCGACCGGGAGCGGCAGCAGCCACGTCCGGATCGACTCGATGATGGCGGGGAAGTCGCTGTAGGACCTGCCCGTGGCGCCGGGGCCACCCTGGAACAGGGTGTCGCCGCTGAAGAGCGAGCCCTCGCCGTCGGGCCCGTCAGCCAGGTGGAAGGACACCGAGCCGGGCGAGTGCCCCGGCGTGTGCAGGGCTGTCAGGCTGGTGCCCGCCACCTCAATGACGTCGCCGTGCTTGATGGCGACATCGGGTTCCACGTCCGGGTAGACGCTGTGCCACAGCATCCAGTCGTCCCGGTGGAGGTGGATCGGGGCCTGGACGAGGTCCCAGAAGTCACCTACTGAACGGATGTGGTCGTCGTGGCCGTGGGTCAGCAGGATCGCCTTGAGCTTCCGGCCACCCACGGCGGCGGCAACGGCCTTGGCGTCGTGCGCGGGGTCGATCACCACGCATTCCTCATCGTTGCCCACGATCCAGACGTTGTTGTCCACATCCCAGGTGCCGCCGTCGAGCGAGAATGTCCCGGACGTGACGAGCCGCTCGATCCGGAGGCTCACAGTTCCACCACCGAACGCAGCACAGAACCGGAGTGCATCTTCTCAAACGCTTCCTCCACCTGGTCAATGGTGATCCGCTCGGTCACGAAGGCATCCAGATCCAGCTTGCCCTGCTTGTAGAGGCTGATCAGCATGGGGAAGTCCCGGGACGGCAGGCAGTCACCGTACCAGGAGGACTTCAGCGAGCCGCCGCGGCCGAAGACGTCCAGCAGGGGCAGCTCCAGGGTCATCTCCGGCGTCGGGACGCCCACCAGCACCACGGTGCCGGCGAGGTCGCGCGCGTAGAACGCCTGCTTGTACGTTTCGGGGCGCCCGACGGCGTCAATCACCACGTCGGCGCCGAAGCCGCCGGTGAGTTCCCGGATTTTCCCCACAGGGTCCGTCGCGGAGGAGTCCACGGTGTGGGTGGCGCCGAGGCCCTTGGCACGGTCCAGCTTTTTCGCGTCGATGTCGACGGCGATGATGGTGGTTGCGCCGGCGAGCGCGGCGCCGGCGATGGCGGCCACGCCCACACCGCCGCAGCCGATGACGGCGACCGTATCACCGCGCTTGACGCCCCCGGTGTTGATGGCGGCGCCCAGTCCGGCCATGACGCCGCAGCCGAGCAGGCCGATGGCGGCAGCATCGGCGTCGGGATCGACCTTGGTGCACTGACCGGCGGCCACGAGGGTCTTTTCGATGAACGCGCCGATGCCCAGGGCGGCGGACAGTTCGGTGCCGTCCTCAAGCGTCATCTTCTGGGTGGCGTTGAGGGTGTTGAAGCAGTACTGTGCCTGGCCGCGGTTGCACGCGCGGCAGTTGCCGCAGACGGCCCGCCAGTTGAGCACCACGCGGTCGCCCGGGGCGACGTCCGTGACGTCCGGGCCCACGGCGCTGACCACTCCGGTGGCCTCGTGGCCCAGGAGGAACGGGAAGTCATCGCTGATGCCGCCCAGTTTGTAGTGCAGGTCGGTGTGGCAGACGCCGCTGGTGATGATGTCCACCAGGGCCTCGCCCGGGCCCGGTTCCGGGAGCAGGATGGTCTCCAGAGTGACCGGGGCCCCTTTGGAGCGGGCTACGACACCTTTGACTTTATGGACCACGAAAGGCTCCCTCAATGCAGATAGACAGAACGGGACCAACACGGATGTTGGTCCCGTTCTGTCTACCACACGAGCTGCCGTGGTCAGGCTGCGAGGCGGCTCTTTACCTCGGCAGCGGAGGGGTTGGTGGCGGCGGTGCCGTCCGGGAAGAGCACGGTGGGGACGGTGCGGTTGCCGCCGTTGAGCTTCTCCACGAGGTCGGCTGTGCCCTCCACCTCTTCGATGTTGATTTCCGTGTAGCCGATGCCCTGCGCGTCCAGCTGCTTCTTGAGCCGGTTGCAGTAGCCGCACCAGGTGGTGGAAAACATGGTGATGGTGCCGTTCTCGGGGGTAAAGTCCACGGAGCTCTCCTGAAATCGTTGAGGGGGTTCGTTCCCGTCAACGGTAACCCGCGGCGGGCTATTCCCTGAGCCGGCCCGGCAGATGCGGTGCCGGATGACAGTACATAACGCTGATGGCATGCTGGAGCCATGTGTGGACGCTATGTGATGGCACGGGCCGTGGGTGACTTGCTGGCCGACTTTGACGCCCAGCTGGAGGAGGACGTGCATCTTCCCCCGTCATGGAACGTGGCGCCCACCGACGACGTGCCGATCGTCCTGGAACGGCTGATCGACGACGGCCCCGTGCGGCAGCTGCATGTTGCCCGCTGGGGCCTGGTGCCGTCCTGGGCGAAGGATCCTGGTATCGGCCCCAAGATGATCAACGCGCGGAGCGAGACTGTGCTGGAGAAGCCGGCCTTCCGCAAGGCCGTGAAGTCACGTCGCTGCGCTGTCCCGGCGGACGGGTACTACGAATGGAAGCAGGGCACCGGCAAAGCCAAGCAGCCCTACTACGTCCATCCAGGCAAAGGCAGCGGGCTGGTGTTCGCGGGCCTGTATGAGTGGTGGAAGGATCCGTCCAAGGCCGAGGGCGATCCCGGACGGTGGATGCTCTCCACATCCATCCTGACGGCAGATACGCCGCCGCCCGGTGCCGAGTCCACAATTTTCGGCAAGCTCACCGCCCTGCACGACCGCGTGCCGCTGCCCATGGACCGGGCCACGATGGCGTCGTGGCTTGATCCGCAGATCGATGACGCCGCCTTCCTCGTGGACCTGGTCCGGGCCCACGTGAAGGAAGTCGCGGCCGACTGGCATGTGGATTCGGTCGGCACAGAGGTGGGCAACGTACGCAACAACTCCCCGGAACTGATCCGGCCGGTGGAAGCCTTGTTCTAAACCGGCACTCGGGGCGACATGCCCCTAAACGGTGACCTTGCCGGCGTCGTCCACTGTCCACGTGGGGTTGTAGGCAACTTCCCAGCGGAAGCCGTCCGGATCGGCGAAATAGCCGCTGTACCCGCCCCAGGGCTGGGTGACCGGCGCGGCGACGATAGTGGCCCCGGCCGATGCCGCTTCCGCCATGACCCGGTCCACCGCCTCGGTGCTGGGCAGGTTGTGGCTGAGCGTGATGCAGGGGACCGGGCCGGGGACACTTACCCCCGCCTCGGCGTGCATCTGCGCGGCGTCCCACAGGGAAAGGATGAGGCCGTGGTTGACCTGGATGAACACCACATCACCGGGAAACTCGCGGTGGACAGGCCAGCCGAGGCCCTCCGCGTAGAACCGGCGGGAGGCGTCAACACTGTGAACGCCTAGTGAGATGAAGTCGACTCTGGGCTGCATGCTTCGATACTGTCAGAAGATGGCAACAATTCAAGGAAACGATAGGGACGCTTTGGCCGACAAAGAACAGCTCGCTGCGGTTCGGATTGCGGTAGACGAAGTTGACGAGCAGATTGTCACCCTCATTGCGCGGCGTGAACGCCTGATCCGGATCGCCGGAACCCTGAAGGGGGACGACGCTGAAGTCCGCGCCCCCGGCCGGGTGGAACGGGTGATCGAGCATGTCCGGGTCGCCGCGGAAAAGAAGGACATTGATCCGGACATTGTGGAATCAACTTACCGGGCCATGATCTCGGGGTTCATCAAACTCGAAATGAAGGTCCACAGAGAAAGCAGCTGACGCTGCCGCAGGTGCTGTCCGGACACGGTTCCGGCAGCACCTGCCCCGGTGTTCCCTAGAGCGCTTCGTCGACGGCGACGCCCGACTGGAACTCCCGGCCGTCAGCCTCGCTGAAGGCCGACATAATGTGGCCCTTGCCCAGGCCATGGACGGCCGCGACGGGGAAGTTGCCGGTGATGGTGCTGCCCGAGTGCGTCACGCCGCCAAGATCATAGTTTTCCTCGGCGCTCTGGTCATGACTGAACGAGTAGAAGGCAATGGCCTCCCCGTTCATGAACTCAATGCCCAAGCGTCTTTGCGATGAGTAATCAGGGCTCGCCGCCACCAGTCCCACTACGTACGCACCTGCCCCCGGTATGTTGCCGTCGATATCAAAGGTTGCCACGAGCTTTTCGTCCTGGGCCTTGATGCTTACGTGCTTGAGGAGTGCGTCATTGGTGCTCATGCCACAATCCTGCCTCCCTGCTGCCCGTCCGTCCACCCCTGTCTAGGTTTTGTCGGAGCGTCGTCGTAGACTCAAGGTATTCGAACATGTATTCGAATACCTTGCTTTTGCATCAGCATTTTGCATCAGCTCCGTTCAGTTCCGGGAGGCGCCCATGGGTATGTTCAGCGAGTCCGTGGACGTCGTCTGCACCCCCGCCGGCCAGCCGCTGAACCTCCAGTGGGCCGGACGGCACTACACGGTGTGCGCCGAGCCTGTCCGGTGGTATGAACGCCGGCAGTGGTGGGCCGAGGAACGCCGTGCGCCGCTCGGCAGCGGGCCGGGGCTGGTGGACCACGAAATCTGGCGCGTCCAAGTGCGGGAGGACCCGCGGAGTGCCGGCCCCCGGGATGCAGGAGAGCCGCTCACCCTGGACCTGAGCAGGCATGTCGGCAGCGGCCGCTGGAGGTTCCTGCGGATCCACGACGCCCTCCGGCCCCAAACAGCATGAGCTTCTCCCACCTTCACGTTTCCACGGCCTTCAGCGCACACTATGGCGTGGCCTGGCCCGACGAACTGGCCCAGGTTGCCGCCGCGGACGGCGCAACCGCGCTCGCCTGCACGGACCGGGACGGCCTCTACGGCACCATCAAACACCTCAAAGCCTGCATGGAAGCCGGCATCGACCCCATCGTAGGAGTGGACCTTGCGGTTTTCGACGACGACGGCGACCACCGCACCCAGCTCGCCGGCAGGGTGGTGGTGCTCGCCCGCGGACACAACAACGGGGCGGGCTACCGCGCACTGTGCCGGCTGGTGTCCGATGCCCATGCCCGCACCTCCGGCAAAGCCGGGGGAGCGGTGCCCGTGGCGGTCACCCGCGCCGAACTCGCCTCCCGCACGCTCGACCCCAAAACCCTGAAACCGGTCCTGACAGTCCTGATCGGCCCGGATTCCGACGTCGGACGGGCCATGAGCGGCCGGCGCTACCTTCGTCCGCGCACTCTTTTCAAAAGCTGGCTGGACGCCATGCCCCCAAGAACCCTGGTGGCGGAAGTCGTTTCCCAGCTCACTGCCCCCGGGGCACCCCTGAGCACCGCCCACGCAGTACGAATGCTCAAACTCGCGGAAGAACACCACGTACCGGCCGTGCTCACCAATGCGGTCCGCTACTGCGCAGAGGACGGGGCCGCCACAGCTGACGTGCTCGACTCCGCCCGGACGCTGAAGTCCCTCCCCGAACTCGCGGCCGAACCGCTGCTCCAGCCCAACGGGCAGGCCTGGTTCAAATCATCAGCGCAGATGCTTCAGCTCGGCAAGGAAATCATCCGCGCCGCAGGGTATGGCGCAGCGGACCTCAAACAGCTGATGGCGCAGACCGAGGCGCTCGCCGACTTCTGCCGGATTGACCCGGTGACTGACATGGGCTGGAAGCAGCCGGTGGTCCCCGAGGCATCGGTCATTGGCATCAGCCAGGACCCGCACGATGAACTGGTGCAGCGCTGTGAGGCCGGGATCAGCAGGCGGTTCCCCGGAATATCAGGCTCAGCCCACAAGGACATGCGCTCGCGGCTGGAGCACGAGCTGGGAATCATCAGAAACCTCGGGTTTTCCTCCTATTTCCTCACGGTCGCGGAGGTCTCCCGGATGATCATGGACATGGGGGTCAGGGCAGCCGCCCGCGGTTCCGGGGCCTCCAGCCTGGTCAACTACCTGATTGATGTCAGCCAGGTGGACCCCCTGCAACACGACCTGATTTTCGAACGCTTCCTGTCCCGGGACCGGGCCACGTTGCCGGATATCGACATCGACGTCGAAAGCGCCGAACGGCACAACGTGTACCGGCGGATCTTTGACCGCTTCGGTTCCGAGCGCGTCACGCTGATGAGCATGCAGAACGGGTACCGCGCCCGCGGTGCCGTCCGCGACGCCGGGATGGCCCTGGGGATGGACGATGACGACGTCGGTGAGATCGCCAGGCAGCTGTGGCGTTTTTCGGCCCGGAAATTCCGTGAGGCACTGGTTGAGAAACCTGAGTTGCGGGAGTTCGCTGGCCGGGTGGAACAACGGGACTTCGCCGAAAACCAGCAGCTAGACCTGCTGGTGGACCTCACGGAACGGCTGGACCGGCTGCCCCGCCATATCTCCATGCATCCCTGCGGGGTGATCCTGGGCGATGCCACGCTGCTTGACCGGACCCCTGTGCAGCCCAGCGGACTGGGGCTGCCCATGAGCCAGTTCGATAAACACGACATGGATCCCATGGGCATGCTCAAGCTTGATGTCCTGGGGGTCAGGATGCAGAGCGCGATGGCGTTTGCCGTCCGGGAAGTCATCCGGATCCATCCTTCCAAAGCGGAAGTGGTGGCGGCAGGGGCCCACCCTGCAGGTCCTGACGGGACCGGGCCGGACTACATCGCCGAGAACGGCCACATCGACCTCAACGCCGTGCCGCTGGATGATGAACCAACCTACGAACTGATCCGCAGCACCCACACCCTGGGCTGCTTCCAGATCGAGTCACCCGGCCAGCGTGAACTGATCGGCAAGCTGGCGCCGCGTGAGTTCAATGACCTCATCATCGACATTTCGCTGTTCCGGCCCGGCCCTATGAAATCGGACATGGTGCGGCCTTTCCTGGAGCACCGGCACGGCTTCGCACCGGAGGTCTACCCGCACCCCGACCTGAAACCCGTGCTGCAGGAAACCCATGGCGTCACTGTCTTCCATGAACAGATCCTGAAAACCTTCCACGTAATGACCGGCTGCGGCCTGGCGCGCGCAGATGAGTTCCGCCGGGCGCTCGGCAACCAGGTCCACGAGCTGAAAGTGGAAGAGTTCTTCCGCAAGGAGGCCCGGGTTAAGGGGTACTCCCCGGAAGTGGTGGACAAGGTCTGGGGGACCCTGAAAGCCTTTGGCAGTTTCGGCTTCTGCAAGGCGCACGGTGCGGCATTTGCCGTTCCCACCTACCAGTCCGCGTGGCTCAAGACGCACCACCCCGAGGCTTTCCTGGCCGGGCTGTGGGAACACGATCCCGGCATGTACCCCAAACGGCTGCTGGTTGCCGAGGCCCGCAGGCTGGGCATCCCCATCCTGCCGCTGGACATCAACCGCAGCCAGGCCGAGTACCGGGTGGAACGGGTGACGGACGGGCCGGACGCCGGCAAGCTGGGGATCAGGCTGAGCCTTAACGGAATCTATGGCCTGTCCGGGACCGAGCTCAAGCGGATTGTCGCCGGCCAGCCCTACGACTCCCTGGCTGACCTTCGTGCCCGGTCCAGGCTGAGCAAGCCAAGCATCAAAAGGCTCGCCCAGCTGGGTGCCTTTGACTCCCTGCACCGTGAATCGGGAGGCGCCGCCAACCGCGCAGACCTCGTCCAGCACCTGCAACAGCTCCAGGCCGCGGGCGGTACCCGGAAGGGCATCGACATCATGGACGGGCAGCTGTCCCTGCCGCTGGGGGATGTAGAGCTGCGGAACGTCAAGCCCGGGCTTCCCGCGCCCACCCTGGTGGAAAACGTCCGGGCAGAACTGGACCTGATGGCCATAGATGTCAGCGGGCACCTGATGGACAGCCACCGGCCCATGCTGGACCGGCTGGGGGTCACCACTGCAGACAAACTGTTGAGCCTTCGCAACAACACCGAGGTGCTGGTGGCCGGGGTGCGCATCGCCACCCAGACACCGCCCATGCGCGGCGGCCGGCGGGTGGTTTTCATCAGCATCGACGACGGCACCGGCTGCGTCGATTCCGTGTTCTTCCATGAAGCCCAGGAACAGGCGGGGCTGCTGCTGTTCGGAACCAGGCTGCTGCTGATCCGGGGCACCACCCGTCGGACAGGTCCCCGGGGAATCAGCCTGAGCGCCAGCATGGCCTGGGACCTGAGCCGGGTGGAATCCTTGCCGTTCGCGGCGGATCGGGTGGAGAGCACCGATGTGCCGCATCCTTTGGACGGGATCAGCCGAAGCCTGGCGATTACCGGAATGGGCGGCTGAGCGGCCGCGGGTCCCGTTGGTCGGCCTCCCGGGAAACCGATAGCATTGACGATGGCTGGCTGTGGTCCCCGTACGCCGCAAGCTATGAAGCCTAAAACTTTGAATAGGAGACACCCGTGTCAGATGCCCAGCAGATCACCCTCATCGTCGATGGCGAAGAGACCAAGGTGACTACCGGGACAACCGGTGCGGAACTCTTCTTTGAGCGCCGCGATGTTGTTGTTGCCCGCGTCAACGGCGAGCTGAAGGACCTGGACCAGGAGCTACCCGAGGGCGCCGAGATCGAGGGCGTCACCATCGATTCCCCGGACGGCCTGGACGTCCTCCGCCACTCCACCGCCCACGTCATGGCCCAGGCCGTGCAGCAGCTGCGCCCGGACGCCAAGCTGGGCATCGGCCCGTACATCACCGACGGCTTCTACTTCGACTTCGACGTCGCAGAACCGTTCACCCCCGAGGACCTCAAGACCCTCGAGAAGATGATGCTCAAGATCGTCAACCAGAACCAGAAATTCGTCCGCCGCCTGGTCAGCGAGGACGAGGCCCGCGAGGCCATGAAGAACGAGCCCTACAAGCTCGAACTCCTGGGCAAGAAGAACAACGCCGCCGAAGCCGGCGAGGGCGTCAACGTCGAGGTCGGCGCCGGCGACATCACCATCTACAACAATGTCGAGCGCAAAGAGGGCACCACGGTCTGGTGCGACCTCTGCCGCGGCCCGCACCTGCCCAACACCAAGCTCATCTCCAACGCCTTCGCCCTGACCCGGTCCTCCTCCGCGTACTGGCTGGGCAACCAGAAGAACCAGCAGCTGCAGCGCATCTACGGCACCGCCTGGCCCACCAAGGACGCGCTCAAGGCCTACCAGGAGCGCATCGCCGAGGCTGAGCGGCGCGACCACCGCAAGCTCGGCGTCGAACTTGACCTGTTCTCCTTCCCTGACGAGCTGGGCTCCGGCCTGCCCGTGTTCCACCCAAAGGGCGGCATTATCCGCAAGGAGATGGAGGACTACTCCCGCCAGCGCCACGTCGACGCCGGCTACGAGTTCGTCTACACGCCCCACATCACCAAGGGCCACCTGTACGAAGTCTCGGGCCACCTGGACTGGTACAAGGAAGGCATGTTCCCGGCCATGCACGTGGACGCGGAACTCAACGAGGACGGCACCGTGCGCAAGCCCGGCCAGGACTACTACCTGAAGCCGATGAACTGCCCCATGCACAACCTGATCTTCCGCTCGCGCGGACGGTCCTACCGGGAACTTCCCCTGCGTCTCTTCGAATTCGGCTCGGTCTACCGGTACGAAAAGTCCGGCGTTGTACACGGTCTGACCAGGGTCCGTGGCATGACACAGGACGACGCCCACATCTACTGCACCCGCGAGCAGATGAAGGACGAACTCACCAAGACCCTGACGTTCGTGCTCGACCTGCTGAAGGACTACGGCCTGAACGACTTCTACCTGGAGCTGTCCACCAAGGACCCGGAGAAGTACGTCGGCGAAGACGCAGCCTGGGAAGAAGCCACCCGGACACTCGCCGAAGTGGCTGAGGAATCCGGCCTGGAACTCGTCGCGGATCCGGGCGGCGCGGCCTTCTACGGCCCGAAGATCTCCGTCCAGACCAAGGATGCACTCGGGCGAACCTGGCAGATGTCCACCATCCAGCTGGACTTCAACCTCCCGGAACGCTTCGAGCTGGAATTCCAGGCAGCCGACGGCACGCGCCAGCGTCCTGTGATGATCCACCGTGCGCTCTTCGGTTCCATCGAGCGGTTCATGGGTGTGCTCACCGAGCACTACGCCGGCGCGTTCCCCGCGTGGCTTTCCCCCGTGCAGGTGGTGGGCATCCCGGTGGCCGAAACTTTCAACGAATACATGTTCGACGTCGTTGACCAGCTCAAGGCGGCGGGCATCCGCGCCGAGGTGGACACGTCCTCGGACAGGTTCCCCAAGAAGATCCGCACCGCCAGCAAGGACAAGATCCCGTTTGTCCTGATCGCCGGCGGCGACGACGCCGAGGCGGGCGCGGTGTCCTTCCGCTTCCGTGACGGGAGCCAGGACAACGGCGTGCCGGTGGCCGAGGCCGTCAAGCGGATCACGGAAGCCGTCCGTAACCGGACCAGCTAGCGGAAACGGACAACACGGTGCAGGAGAACACAGGCGCAGGCTATCCAGGGGATGCCGGCGTGACAGATGACTTTGAGCTCGCGGGCGTGCCGGATGCTTTCCAGCGCCTGTGGACTCCGCACCGGATGGCCTACATCAAGGGCGGCCAGCACCAGTTCAAGAACGAGAACGACTGTCCCTTCTGCATGGGTCCGGGCCGGACTGACGAGGAAGCCCTGATCGTCTACCGGGGGAAGACCTGCTACGTGGTCCTCAACCTGTTTCCCTACAATCCGGGGCACCTCCTGGTCTGCCCGTACCGGCATGTCCCGGACTACACGGACCTCACGGTGGAGGAGACCGCGGAATTTGCGGAGATCACCCAGACGGCCATGCGGGTCCTGCGCAAGGTGGCGAACCCGGGCGGGTTCAACCTCGGCATGAACCAGGGCGTAGTGGGCGGGGCAGGAATCGCCGCGCACCTGCACCAGCACATCGTGCCGCGCTGGGGCGGGGACGGCAACTTCTTCCCCATCATTGCCCAGACCAAGGCCATCACGCAGACCCTGGATGAAGTCCGCCAGCAGGTTGCAGAGGCCTGGCCCGGGGAGACGGATGCTGAATAGGCATGCGCGCGGGTTTTTCACCGCGCTTTTCACTCCGCTTGCGCGTTGGCTCCTGAAAATCGGTGTTTCCCCTGATGCTGTGACGGTCATCGGAACCGCCGGCGTGGTGGTGGGTGCGTTGGTCTTCTACCCCCTCGGCCAGCTCTGGTGGGGGACCCTGTTCATTACCGCGTTCATTTTCTCGGACGTGCTTGACGGCATTATGGCCCGGCTGCGGGACACCGGCGGCCGCTGGGGAAACTTCCTGGACTCCACCCTGGACAGGATCGCCGACGGCGCGCTGTTCGCGGGTGTGGCCATCTGGTTCTTCACCGGGGGCGACGATTACGCCATCGCCGTCGCCGCCATGCTGTGCCTCGTTTTGGGCATGGTGGTCTCGTATGCGCGGTCCAAGGCCGAATCCCTTGGCTTCACGGCGAATGTGGGCATCGCCGAGCGCGCCGAGAGACTGGTTTCGGTGCTGGTGGTCACCGGATTTACCGGCCTGGGATTGCCCCCGGTGGTTCTTCTGGTGACGCTTGGACTCCTGGCCCTGGCCAGCCTCATCACGATCATCCAGCGCGTAGCCACCGTCCATCGCCAGGCCTTTGCGGAGTCCGCGGCTTCGGATTAAGCCTGATTAAGCCCGCCGCCTGCCGTGGGACTAGTATTGTGACTGCCCGGTCAATGGATCCGGCAACCCGGTGCGTGTACTTTCGGTTTCTTGCCGCCCTCACGCCCGGCGAAGATCATCTATCTACCCATAGGGGTTTTTGTGTCTACACCTGATGTAAGCAGCGAAGCCGGTTCGTCCGCGAACAGCGTCACGGGCAGCAACCGCGTCAAGCGCGGCATGGCTGAGATGCTCAAGGGCGGCGTCATCATGGACGTCGTCAACGTTGAACAGGCCCGCATCGCCGAAGACGCCGGTGCCGTTGCAGTGATGGCGCTGGAACGCGTTCCGGCTGATATCCGTGCCCAGGGCGGCGTGTCCCGCATGTCGGACCCGGACATGATCGACAAGATCATCGCAGCCGTGTCCGTTCCGGTCATGGCCAAGGCCCGGATCGGCCACTTCGTGGAGGCCCAGGTCCTGCAGTCGTTGGGCGTGGACTACATTGACGAGTCCGAGGTCCTGACCCCGGCCGACTACGTCCACCACATCGACAAGTGGAACTTCAAGGTTCCCTTCGTCTGTGGCGCCACGAACCTTGGTGAGGCGCTGCGCCGCATCAACGAAGGCGCGGCCATGATCCGTTCCAAGGGTGAGGCCGGCACCGGCGACGTCTCCAACGCCACCGGCCACATGCGCCAGATCCGTGCCGAGATCGCCAAGCTTGCCGCCCTGCCCGAGGACGAGCTCTACGTCGCGGCCAAGGAACTGCAGGCCCCGTACGAACTGGTCAAGGAAGTTGCCGCGGCCGGCAAGCTCCCCGTGGTGCTGTTCACCGCGGGCGGCATCGCCACCCCGGCCGACGCTGCGATGATGATGCAGCTCGGCGCCGACGGCGTGTTCGTCGGTTCCGGCATCTTCAAGTCCGGCAACCCGGCCCAGCGCGCCGCTGCCGTGGTCAAGGCCACCACGTTCTTCGATGACCCCGACGTCATCGCCAAGGCCTCCCGCGGCCTCGGCGAAGCCATGGTGGGCATCAACGTCGCTGACATCCCGCAGCCGCACCGCCTCGCCGAGCGCGGCTGGTAACAGCTTTAAAGTAGTACGACGGCGGCGGGTCACCTTTTCGAAGGTGGCCCGCCGCCGTCGTCGGTGGTTGAGCCTGTCGAGACCCCATCGGTTGCTCCGTAACGGCCCTTATGAGGCCTCAAAACGGCCGTTACGGAGCAATCGATGAGGGGTTATTCCAGTCCGCGGCGTTTCAGCAGGGGCTCCAGCCGGGCGTCGCGGCCGCGGAGCGCGCGGAAGGATTCCAGCGGGTCCCTGCTGTTGCCGCGGGAGAGCAGCTCCTGGCGGAAGCGTTCGCCGTTGTCGCGTGTTAGGCCGCCGTTCTCGGTGAACCAGTCCACGGTTTCGGCATCCAGCACCTCACTCCAGATGTACGAGTAATAGCCGGCCGCATAGCCAGCCCCCGCGAAGATGTGCTGGAAATAGCCGGTGCGGTAACGCGGCGGGATCAGGGCATGAGCCACGCCCGCGGCCGCGAGGGACTTCGCCTCAAACGCCAGGACGTCGTCGGGGATTTCGGTTTCGTCCAGCACATGCCAGGCCAGGTCCAGCAGCGCAGCACCGAGGTATTCCGTGGTCCCGAAGCCTTCGCCCCAGAGCCGCGAGTCGTTCAGCTTGTCCACCACCTGCTGCGGAAGCGGTTCGCCGGTGGCGTGGTGCCGGGCATAATTGGCAAGCACCTCCGGCCACGGGATCCACATCTCGTTGACCTGCGACGGGTATTCCACAAAGTCAAGGGGGACAGCAGTCCCGGCGAACCGCGGATACGTCACGTTCGACAACAAGCCGTGGAGTGCGTGTCCGAACTCGTGGAAAGTGGTGCGTAGCTCGTCCAGCGTCAGGAGTGTGGGCTCGCCCGCCGGCGGCTTGGAGATGTTGAGGTTGTTGATCACCACGGGCCGGGTGCCCAGCAGGCCCGACTGGTCCACCAGCGAGTTCATCCAGGCGCCGCCCCGCTTGGATTCGCGGGTGTAGTAGTCGCCGAGGAACAATCCCAGTCCGCTGCCGTCCTGGTCCCGGACTTCCCAGACGCGGACGTCCGGGTGGTAGCCTGCGAGGTCCTTGCGTTCGTGGAACGTGATGCCGAAGAGGGATGTGGCGGCGAAGAAGACGCCTTCCCGGAGCACGCGTTCCAGCTCGAAATAGGGGCGGAGTGCCTGCTCGTCCACGGCGTACTTTTCCCGCCGCACCTTGGCTGAGTAAAACGCCCAGTCCCAGGCCTCCAGCGGATGCCCTGCCGCCTCGGTCAGGGCCGCAGCCTCGGCGTCGGCATTGCGCACAGCCGCCGGGGCCAGCCTGGTCAGCATGGACTGGACCGCGTCAAAGTCGCGGGCCGTCTGGCGGTCCACCACGAGTTCGGCATAGTTGGCGAAACCCAGAAGGGCTGCCTTTTCAGCGCGCAGGCGTGCCGTCGACCTGGCCAGTTCCAGGACGTCCAGGCCGCCGCCGTCACTGCCCCGGCTGATGGAAGCTTCAAACAGCCGACGGCGGACGTCCCGGTTTTCGAGGGCAGCCAGGGCAGGCTGGTTGCTGGGCTGGATCAGCGTCAGCAGGAATTTTCCGTCGTGGCCAACGGCGCGGGCCGCCTCAGCGGCGCTGGCGACATCGTCTGCCGGCAAGCCGGCCAGTTCGGCTGCTGTGTCCAGCAGCAAGGCAGACGATTTCATGGCCTCCTTGACCCGCTGGCCAAACTCCGTGCCCAGTTTGGACAGTTCCGCGTTGATTTCCTTCAGCCGTTCCTGGCCCGGCTTTTCGAGCTGGATCCCGGACTGGCGGAATTCCTTCACGTATTCCTCCACGAGCCGGACGGACTCACCGTCATGCCCGGAGGTGTCAATCGCCGCGAACCTGTCGAACAGTGCCCGGTTGAGGTAGATCTCGTCCTGATGCGCCGAAATGCGGGGTGAGAGTTCGGTTTCCAGGTCACGGATTTCGTCTGTGGCGTCGGCTGAGGCAAGGGTGAAGAAGGAGTCGGCCGCCCGCTGGAGCAGTTGGCCGGACTTCCCCATGGCCAGGGCCGTGTTCTCGAAGTCCGCCGGCGCCGGGTTGTCCACGATCGCCTGGATTTCCACGAGATGTTCCGTCAGGCCAGCGTCGATGGCATCGGCGTAATCGGATGGTTTGATCCGGGCAAAAGGGGGCAGCCCATAGGGCAGGGCGCTGGCGCTGAGGAGGGGATTCGTCATCACGCTAACCTTTCATACTGGCGCTTGCTTCTCAACGCGCGGCTTTGCCGAATTTGCGCGACGGCCAGACCTACAATGACGCATGGGGAAAAGGTTGGGCGCTGCTTCGGTGCGCGCTGGTGCTGTTCGTTCCGCTGCTGCGGTGTCCGCCGGCGTCCTGGCCGCTGCCCTGCTGGCAGGATGCGGCCTGGTCGCCGAACAGGCCCCTCCGTCCTCCGGTGCAGCCGCGACTACCGGCGCCGGGACAAGGCAGCCAAGCCCGACGGCGACCCCCACCCCGACGCCCGCTCCCACCCCCGGCGCGGGGCCGGCCTGCCCCACGCTGCGGTGCACGTCCGTCGTCGTGACCGGCGACATGCTGGTCCACACCCAACTCTGGCAACAGGCCCGCGACGATGCCGCCGCAGCAGGCAAACCAGGGCTGGACTTCACCCCGCTCCTCGAAGGCCAACGAAAGTACATCCACGCCAGCGACCTCGCTATCTGCCACCAGGAAACGCCCGTGGCCGGGCCCGATGGCCCGTTCTCTGCGTACCCGTCATTCAACGTCCCGCCGCAGATCATCAAAGCCGCTAAGGCGGTGGGGTACCAGGCCTGCACCACCGCGAGCAACCACACGATCGACCGAAGCACGGACGGAGTACTGCGTACCCTGGACGCCCTGGATGCGGCGGGGCTGAAGCACACCGGTTCCTACCGCACCGAGACCGAGTCGCAGGGAATCCTGATCCTGCAGACCAACGCCGCCAAGATTGCCATCATCCAGGGAACCTACGGGCTCAACGGCCAATACCCTGAATACGACTGGCAGGTGGACATGCTGGACGCGCCCACCATGATCGCCAAGGCCGTGAAGGCACGGGCGCTCGGCGCGGACATCGTGCTCGGTGCCATGCACGCCGGCGACGAGTATGCCAGTGAAGCCAACGCCCAGCAGCAGGAGGTGGCTCACGCCCTGGTGGACAGCGGCCAGTTCACCATGATCTACGGCCACCACACCCACTCGGTGCTGCCCATCGAAAACTACAAGGGAACCTGGATCGTCTACGGCCTGGGCAACGGAGTCACCGAACTGTCGCCCTGGTACGTAGTGAACAACGAGGGCCTGCTGGTGCGGGCACAGTTCAGCCAGGACGCAGCCGGGAAGTGGACGGCGTCGGACCTGGCCTGGGCCCCCTCGGTGATTGTCCGCGATCCGTACCGCTGGTGCTCGGTGGCAACCGATGCACCGCAGGGCGTCTGTGCGACTCCCGAGGCCGACGCCGCTACCAGGGTGAGGACCGCCACGGTGGTGGACTCGATGGGCGCGGCTGCTGCCGGCGCGCACGAACTGCTGATCACCAAGGATCCCTGAGACAGTTCGACGGGGAAATCGTCCGCGCAGCGCTACTCAGCGCGGACGGCGCGTTGCGTGCTCCCGGGCCAGCACCGCGTACCGGTCGTCCGGGGCGCCGGCCGTGAAGGTGCCGTATTTACGCTCGGCGGCGGTCCTGATGAGGAAGTCGGCGATGGCAGGGTTCTTGGGCAGCAGCGAACCGTGCAGGTAGCTGGCCACCACATTCTTGTAGCGTGCGCCCTCGTGACCGTCGCTGCTGTTGTTGCCGGTACCTTTCGCGGTGGTCCCCAACGGCCGGACGCCCGCACCCAGCGTGGTCTGCCCGCTGTGGTTCTCGTATCCCAGCACCTCGCCGAACTCTTCGGTGGCCACCCTAACGTTGCCGATCAGGCGCTCGTCCGTGCCGTGTGTCTCCACGTCCAGGACACCGATGCCCGGTATGACCGAGCCTAAACGGGTCTTGAAGAAGCGCCCGAACAGCTGGTACAGCCCGCAGATCACCAGCATCGGCACGCCGTCCTCGGCCAGCTTCGTGAGGACGCCGGCCTGCGACTGGAGGTCGTCCTTGATGACCAGCTGTCCGCTGTCCTGGCCGCCACCCCCGACAATCAGGTCCACATCGGCGGGAAATTCGTCGCCGACGTTGTACTCCAACAGCTCCGGGGTGTAGCCGTGCCAGCTGATCCGCTGCTTGAGCACCAGGGCGTTGCCCCAGTCGCCGTAGATGTTCATGTCCCGCGGGTAGAGCTGCAGGACCCGGATGGTTCCCTTGGAATTCTGTTCGACGCCGTCCGGCCCGATGCCGGTTGATTCAGCGGTCATGAGACCACCTCCACTGTGGTGATTTTGGACAGCTCGCGGCGGATGGCCAGCATGGCTGTGTAGGTGCAGAAGATCCGCTTCGGTTTGCCCTTGGCGTCCCGGATGAACGCGGCGAGTGCGGGCGCGATCTCCGGCTGGACCCCGCCGATCCGGACGTCGTCATACTGCAGCCGCAGCGCCATGTCGTAGGCGCGGGAACCTGTCAGCTGGTCCACGCCGCCGTCGCGGAGCGAATCGAATTCCACGTCCCAGAGCCAGGACATGTCCCGGCCGTCGGCGTAGTTGTCGTTGATGGCGATCATGGTGGCGTAACCGCCCGCGGGGAAGGACTTCAGTCCCAGCCGGAAACCGCTGGGGTTCTTCACCAGGACCAGGTCCAGGGGCTGGCCGTCCACCGTGAGGCTTTCGCCGCGGCCGAACGCCGGCTCCACCTGTGACAGCGCGGTGAGCAGGGTGGCGTGGTCGGCGGTGGCGGCACCGCCGCCACAGATGCTGCGGGCCAGGGTCAGCGCCGCAGCCGCGTTAAAGATGTTGTAGACGCCGCGGAGCTTCATCGCGGTGGTGACCGTGGCGCCGTCGTACTCAAAATCGGCGGTGTCCGGCCCCACTTTGCGGAGTACGACGTCGGCCGCTGGCTTGTGGGGGAGCGCTGCGGGGGCGGGGCTGCCGGGCGCTGCCCGCATGTCGTCGTCGTTGGGGAAGGTGCTCAGGAGCGAATCGTCCAGGCCGAAGTACTGGACGTCCTGGCCGGTGAGGGTTTCCGCGATGCGGGCCACCCGCGGATCCTCCCGGTTAAGGACTACTGTTCCGGTGGTTTTGTCGGCGATGTGCTGCAGCAGCTGGGCCGTTTTGTCGATTTCGCCGAACCGGTCCAATTGGTCACGCAGGACGTTGAGCAGGAGGCTGTACCGCGGCGGAACACGGTTCACAAAATGCGTGGCGTGGGCTTCGTCGAGCTCCAGCACGGCGACGTCGGCCCTGAGCCTGCCGAGCCAGTCCACTTCGCCCAGCAGGGCGGCCGCCACGCCGCGGGTGAAATTGCTGCCGGTGCGGTTGGTGAAGACCTTCAGGCCCTGGCTTTCCAGGAGTTCCACCACCATCTTGGTGGTGGTGGTTTTGCCGTTGGTTCCGCTCACCACGGCGACGCCGTGGGGGAGCGTGGAGAGCGTCCGCTGCATAAAGCCGGGATCGATTTTTTCGACCACCAGCCCGGGCAGCGCGGACCCTCCGCCCCTGAGCCGGGACACCCGGCGGACCAGCTTGCCGAGCGGAACACTGATGTAAAGCATGCTCTGTAATATATCCCAGCAACGGCATAGAACCCTTCCCGGAAGCGCTTCCGGCGCCGCCCCGGGACCAGCGCACATTATGCTGATTGGATGACAAACCCCCTTTCGGCTGCTTCTGCACGCGTGGGCTCGGGCCTCCGGATCGGCGTCCTGGCACTTCAGGGCGACTTCCGCGAACACCTCCGGGCCGTGGAAGCCGCGGGTGCCGCCGGCGTCGGAATCCGCCGCCCCTCCGAACTGGACGGCCTGGACGGCCTCATCATTCCCGGCGGAGAATCCACGGCCATCGACAAGCTGGCCCGCGCCTTTGAGCTGGCCGGACCGTTGAAGGACCGGATCCGCGACGGACTGCCGGTCTACGGTTCCTGTGCCGGCATGATCCTCCTCGCCGACGAGATCGCCGATCCCGCCACAGACCTGGCCGGCCACCCGCAGCAGACCTTCGGCGGCCTGGACATCACAGTGCGGCGCAACGCCTTCGGCCGCCAGCGCGAGTCATTCGAAACGGACCTGGATTTCAAGGGCCTGGACTTCAGCGTCACGGAATCCGGTGTCGCTCCAGTACACGCCGTGTTCATCCGCGGCCCCTGGGTGGAACGCGTCGGCGACGGCGTGGAGATACTGGCCCAGGTGGAGCCCGCAGACCCGGAGCACGCGTCCCACGCGGCGACTCTGCCGGGGACAGCTAGAATTGTTGCAGTGCGTTCCGGCCACCTGCTGGCCACCTCCTTCCACCCGGAAGTGACTGGGGAGAAACGCGTACATGAACTTTTTATCCGCATGATCAGAGGAGACGCGTAAAGCATGTCAGGACACTCCAAATGGGCGACGACCAAGCACAAGAAGGCCATCCTCGATAGCCGCCGTGCAAAATCGTTCGCCAAACTGATCAAGAACATCGAAGTCGCCGCGCGTATGGGCGGACCGGACCTCGCCGGCAACCCGGGCCTGGAACTCGCCGTCACCAAGGCCAAGAAGACCTCCGTTCCGGCCGACAACATCGACCGTGCCATCAAGCGTGGTGCCGGCCTCACCGGCGAAGTGGTTGACTACACCGAGATTATGTACGAATGCCGCGGCCCGCAGGGTTCGGCGCTGCTGATCGAGTGCCTCACGGACAACAAGAACCGTGCCGCCTCCGAGGTCCGCCTGGCCATCTCCCGCAACGGCGGCACCATCGCCGATCCCGGTTCGGTCAGCTACCTGTTCAGCCGCAAGGGCGTTGTCTCGCTGCCGAAGAACGGCCTGAGCGAGGACGACGTCCTGATGGCCGTCCTCGACGCCGGAGCCGAGGAAGTCAAGGACAACGGGGAAAGCTTCGAGATCCACTCCGAGCCGACCGACCTCCAAGCCATCCGCGATGCCCTCAAGGAAGCCGGAATCGAATACGAGACCGACGAGGCCGAGTTTGTGCCGTCCATGCAGGTGCCGCTGGACCTCGATGCCGCCAAGAAGTTCATGAAGCTCGTGGACGCCTTGGAAGAGCTCGACGACGTCCAGAACGTGTACAGCAACGCCGACCTTAGCGACGAAGTCCAGGCCGCCCTGGAAGCTGAGTGACCTTCCGCTTTGTGGCCTAAGGCGGATGTCCCAGGGTGACCCTGCGCGTATTAGGTGTTGACCCGGGCCTCACCCGGTGCGGCATCGGCGTGGTCGACGTCGAGCGGAACAGGCGCGCCACAATGGTGGCAGTGGGGGTGGTGGGTACCTCTCCCGAAGAGACCCTGGACCAGCGCCTGCTGGTTATTGCGTTGGCCATAGACGAGTGGCTGGACCGCTACGAACCCCAGGTGCTCGCCGTCGAACGCGTTTTTTCCCAGCTCAACGTCAGTACGGTGATGGGCGTGGCGCAGGCTTCCGGTGTGGTGATTGCCGCCGCCGCCCGGCGCGGGATCCCGGTGGCTCTGCATACCCCGTCGGAAGTGAAAGCAGCGGTGACCGGCAGCGGTACCTCCAACAAGGAAGCCGTGACCAAACTCGTCACAAAAATCCTCAGGCTGGACGCGCCGCCGCGGCCGGCTGACGCTGCAGATGCCCTGGCCCTTGCCATCACGCATGCTTGGCGCGCGGGCAGCGGAGCCGCGGTGGCCACCACCGGCCCCGGCAGCCTGTCGCTGACGCCGGCCCAGCGCGCGTGGGCCGATGCCGAGACGAAAGCGCGCCGCGCACGCTGAATGTCCGGGGCGCTTGCTAGGGTACTCGTAGATATGTTCGGATAGCCGGTCCTACCCCCAAGAGCCCGGCAGTACACCAGGAGCCCGGCTTTGATCAGTTTCCTTCGCGGAACCGTAGCGCACGTTGGCCTTTCCGCTGCCGTGATCGACCTCAACGGGGCGGGCATGAGCGTCAACGCCACGCCACAGACCCTCAGCCGCCTCCGCACCGGCGAGGAAGGCAAGCTCTTCACGTCGCTGATCGTGCGTGAGGATTCCCTCACCCTGTTCGGTTTTGCCACCGACGACGAACGCGAAGTCTTCGATGTCCTGCTCAGCGTCAGCGGCGTAGGTCCGCGGCTCGCACTGGCGGTGCTCGCCGTGCACGAGCCTGAAGCGATCAGGGTTGCCGCGCACACGAGTGACAGCAAGTCGTTCACCACGGTGCCCGGCATCGGCCCCAAAGTGGCCGGCCGGATTGTGCTGGAACTGGCCGGCAAGCTGGTGCCCCACGGAACGGCAGGTGCCGCCGGCGCGTCTACTCCGGCCGAAGCGGACTGGAAGCCCCAGGTAGTGGCGGCCATGACCAGCCTCGGGTGGTCGGAAAAGGATGCCGGTGCCAGCATCGAGAAGGCCCTTGCAGACGATCCCGAGGTGGAATTCCGTGGCAATGTGGCCGAGATACTGCGGACCACGCTGCGCTGGCTGGGCCAGGATGGCGCGCGGGCCGGTAACCGCGTAGGCAGCCGTGGCTGAGCCTTCGGTGGTGGCAGCAGGGGAGGAACCCGAGGAACGGGCGATCGAAGCCGCCCTCCGGCCGAAGAACCTCGATGACTTCGTAGGCCAGCACCGGGTCCGCAGGCAACTCTCGCTGGTCCTGCAGGCCTCCCGGATGCGGGGGCGCAGCGCGGACCACGTGCTGTTTTCCGGCCCTCCGGGCCTGGGCAAAACAACCCTGGCCATGATCGTGGCCGCTGAAATGAACGCGCCACTGCGGATCAGCAGCGGTCCGGCCATCCAGCATGCCGGCGACCTCGCCGCCATCCTTTCCTCCCTTTCCGAAGGGGAGGTCCTCTTCCTGGACGAGATCCACCGGATGTCCAGGCCGGCAGAGGAAATGCTCTACATGGCTATGGAAGATTTCCGTGTGGACATTGTGGTGGGCAAGGGCGCCGGGGCCACCGCCATTCCGTTGGAACTGCCGCCCTTCACCCTGGTGGGTGCCACCACGCGCGCCGGTCTGCTGCCCGGCCCGCTTCGGGACAGGTTCGGGTTCACCGGGCATTTGGAGTTCTACAGCGTGGCCGAGCTCGAACTGGTGCTCAGGCGCTCCGCCGGCCTGCTGGACCTCAAGGTCAACTCTGCGGGCTTCAGCGAAATTGCCGGCCGGTCCCGCGGTACGCCGCGTATTGCCAACCGCCTGCTCCGCCGGGTCCGGGACTGGGCACTCGTGCATGGGATTGAGCAGATTGATGCCCGCGCCGCTTCCGCTGCCCTGGACATGTATGAAGTGGACAAGCGAGGCCTGGACCGGCTGGACCGGGCAGTCCTGGAGGCACTCATTACGAAGTTCGGCGGGGGACCCGTGGGACTTTCCACCCTGGCCATTGCGGTGGGGGAGGAGACCGAGACCGTGGAAACGGTGGCGGAACCGTTCCTGGTGCGCGAAGGCCTGCTGGGCCGGACGCCCAGGGGACGCATCGCCATGGCTCCGGCCTGGACCCACTTGGGTTTCGCCGTACCGGCCGGAGTTTTCGGGCAGGAGCCGCTTGATCTGTTCGAACCGGACCCGGAAAGCGCCGAGTCCACGCCCGAATGGGCACCGAACGGGCAATAGCACTGTCGTCCCAGCTTTTCCCTTTAGACTGGTATGACACCCGGCACGTTCGGGTCTGTGTTCCCGCGGCGGCTCCGAGGAGCCGTTGCCTGCCCGGCACATTTTCTGCAGCGGGGAACGACGCGGACGCTGCCAAATACCCGATACGCCAGTACAGAACGGAATCTTCCCTGTGGATCCAATGAACATCGTCTTGTTCGCAATGCTCGGAATCTTTATCTTCATGATGTTCCGCCGCAACAAGAAGACCAAGGAGCAGCAGGCAACGCTGCAGTCCCAGTTCGAGCCTGGTGTTGAGGTCATGACAAGCTTCGGACTCTTTGGCCGGATTGTCTCCATGGACGACGCCGAGAACAAGGTTGTCCTGGAACTCTCGCCCGGGAACCTGGCCACCGTCCACCGCCAGTCAGTGACCAAGATCGTGGAGCCTGTCGAAGCCGAGACTCCGGTCGTCCCGGATGACGCCTCCGCCCTGACCAATGAAGAAGCGGGCACCCCGACGGCATCCGCCGAAACCCCGGACGAGACCCTGAAGCGACTCAACGACGAGGGCAAGAAGGACAGCTAGTCCTCGCCGCACGGCAGCCCGCGTTACAACACCTCTACGGCTGGGGACGACCGCCGGTGGGACAGATAGCTCCCGCCGGTGGTTCCTCCGTAAATAAGAGAAAGATCGACAATGGCACGAACTGGCCCTAACAACTCAGGTCTGAGGGTACTGGTGTGGCTCGGCGTAGTCCTCGCCGTGCTGACCGCTGTCCTGGCCGGCGGCACCCTTGCCGGACAGGCAAGCTGGGCACCCAAGCTGGCACTGGACCTCGAGGGTGGCACCCAGATGATCCTGGCGCCCAAGGTTGAGGGCGGTTCGGACATCAATGAAGAGCAGCTCAACCAGGCCGTAGCCATCATCCGCCAACGTGTGGATGGTTCAGGTGTTGCCGAAGCGGAAATCAGCACGCAGTCAGGCCGCAACGTAGTGGTCAGCCTTCCGGGTACACCCACGAAGGAAACTCGCGACCTGATCCAGGCCTCCGCGGACATGAACTTCCGTCCCGTATTGCTGAACGGCGACGGCGCGCCCGTCCCCACGGAATCCCTCACCCCCGAAGACCAGCTTCCGAAGCCCACGGCGGAGCCCGCCAACGGCAGCGATATCAACTGGATCACCGCGGACATCTACCGTCAGTTCGAAACCATGGACTGCAACAATCCTGCGCCGGAGAGCCCGGAGGCCTCCGATCCCACTAAACCCCTAGTTACCTGTGAACCGGCAACGGAGACCACGCCGGCCATCAAGTACATCCTGGGTCCGGTGGAGGTCAAGGGCGGCAACATTGTCACGTCCTCCTTCCAGCTGCAGCAGGGTGCGCAGGGCGCTGTGACCAACGACTGGGCCGTCAACATCCAGTTCGACGACGAAGGCACCGCCAAGTTCAAGTCGGTCACCGAACGCCTGAACCAGTTCTACGTGGCAGCAGGCGGCGAGACTGGCAACGACCCGAAGGCGCAGTTCGCCATCGTTCTGGACGACCAGGTCATTTCCGCGCCGCGGTCCTTGGCAGTCATCACCGACGGACGTCCACAGATCACCGGCGGCTTCACCGAACAGACCGCCAAGGTCCTTTCCGACCAGCTACGCTTCGGCGCGCTCCCCATCAGCTTCGAGATCCAAAGCGACCAGCAGATCTCGGCCACCTTGGGTGGCGAACAGCTGCGCATGGGCCTCCTTGCAGGCATCATCGGCTTGCTCCTGGTGGTGGTCTACTCACTCTTCCAGTACCGGGCCTTGGGCCTGGTGACCATTGCATCGCTGGTGGTGGCCGGCGCCCTGACCTATCTGGCCATCGCCATCCTGGGCTGGACCGAAAACTACCGGCTTTCCCTGGCCGGCGTGGCCGGCCTCATCGTCGCCATCGGCCAGACCGCTGACTCGTTCATCGTCTACTTTGAACGCATCCGCGATGAACTCCGCGAAGGCCGTGGATTGGTCTCCGCGGTGGAGAACGGCTGGAAGCGGGCCAAGCGCACTGTCCTGGCCTCCAAGGCCGTGAACCTGCTGGCCGCGCTGGTGCTCTACTTTGTGGCCGTCGGCAACGTCCGCGGGTTCGCTTTCACGCTGGGTCTGACGGCCATTGCCGACCTCATCGTGGTCTTTATGTTCACGCACCCGACGCTGCAGCTCCTGGCGCGCACCAAGTTCTTCGGGGAGGGCCACCCGCTCTCCGGCCTGGACCCCAAGCGGCTGGGTGTTGTGCCGCTCTACCGCGGCGCCGGGCGCCTGCGCACGCCGGAGGCCAAGCCGTCCGTGGTCCGCGCCAAGAACACCGGCGCGGCGGCCGAGGCTGAACGACGCATGACCATCGCAGAACGCCGCCTCGCGGAAAAGCAGGAGCAGCTCACCGGCTCCTCCAAGAGCGCAGCCAAGGAGAACAAGTAATGTCCAGCAGCTTCGCCAATTTCGGCAACGAGCTCTACACCGGGAAGCGCTCATACAACTTCGTCGGTGCCAAGAAACTGTGGTTCATCATCGCGGCGGTGGCGGTGGCGCTGTCCATCCTCATTCCGGTAGCCAAGGGTGGCTTCAACCTTGGTATCGAATTCCGCGGCGGTTCGGAGTTCACCGTCTCCAACGTGCAAAGCACCGACTCGGCCCTTGGTGAAAAGGTTGTCGAAGACGTTGTGGCCGGCAGCGTTCCGCGTGTGGCCAATGTCGCCGGTACCACCATGCGGATCCAGACGGACAAGCTCACGGATGACGAGACCCTCCGGATCAAGGACGGCCTCATCTCGGCCTACGGCGTCACCGACAACGAGGTGACATCCACGTTTATCGGACCCACCTGGGGCGCGGATGTCACTAAGCAGGCCCTGATTGGCCTGATCGTCTTCGTGGCCCTGGCCGCTGTGCTGATGGCGCTGTACTTCCGGACCTGGAAGATGTCGCTGTCCGCGATGGCTGGAATGCTGGTGACGATGTTCATCACCGCCGGCGTCTATGCCCTCAGCGACTTCGAGGTAACGCCCTCAGCCATCATCGGGTTCCTGACGGTGCTCAGCTACTCGCTGTATGACACGGTGGTGGTCTTCGACAAGATCCGTGAGAACACCGCTGATCTCGATGCGTCCACGCGCCGCACTTTCGGGGAGGAAGTCAACCTCGCCGTCAACCAGACGCTGGTGCGTTCCATCAACACCATGATGGTGGCCATCCTCCCGGTCGGTGCCATCTTGTTCATCGGGGCCGGCCTTCTGGGGGCAGGCACGCTGCGCGACCTGTCGCTGGCACTGTTCGTCGGAATTCTGATCGGAACTGCGGCCACTATATTTATCGCTGCCCCGATGTATGCCTGGCTGCGCCAGAACGAGCCTGACTTGGTGAAGCAAGCGAAACGCGTCGAACACCGCAGGTCCGCGAACAACGCCCGGACCGAAGAATCGGCTTCGCCCGCAGGGGCCTGACCCTTCGCACAACGCGGGCCGGGCGGCGTCGGAATACCGACGTCGCCCGGCCCGTTTCGCATTTAAGCGCCGGTTACATAAGTGAACTGGCGGGGGAATAGACTGGAGTAATTAAACAGTCGTGAGGGGTGCTTCATTGGAAGAACGTTCGGCGTCGGTGCCAACGGCAGGTGGGGATGACAGTCCGGGCCACGGAGTTCAGACCGGACTGACCGCTTCCGTACGCCCGGCGCCGGTTGTTCCCGTGGACAATTCGGGCGCCCGCCCAACATTTCCCGGCCGCCGCGAGCGGACTCGCTCCCGTTTGGCCCGGCTGACCGGCCGCGGCACGGCAACCTATTCGCCCATTCTTGAGCCGCTGCTGCGTACCGTCCGTGCGAACAACCCCAAAGAAGATTTCGATCTTATCCAGCGCGCCTTCGAGGTGGCTGAGCAGAGCCACCGCGGGCAGAAGCGCAAGAGCGGTGATCCCTACATCACCCACCCCGTGGCCGTAGCCACCATCCTCGCTGAGCTGGGCCTCAGTGGAACCACCCTCGCCGCGGCGCTGCTGCACGACACAGTCGAGGACACCCCCTACACGCTGGCGGACCTCAAAAGGGACTTCGGTCCCGAGGTTGCCATGCTGGTGGACGGCGTCACCAAGCTGGACAAAGTCAGCTTTGGCGAAGCCGCGCAGTCAGAGACCGTCCGCAAGATGGTTGTGGCCATGGCCAAGGACATCCGGGTCCTCATGATCAAGCTCGCGGACAGGCTCCACAACGCCCGGACCTGGCGGTTTGTCTCCGCGGAGTCATCGGCCCGAAAAGCCCGCGAAACCCTTGAAATATTCGCGCCCCTTGCCCACCGCCTGGGCATGAACACCATCAAGTGGGAGTTGGAGGACCTGTCCTTCGCGGCCCTCTATCCGAAGGTCTATGAGGAAATCGTCCGGATGGTGGGCGACCGCACCCCGGAACGGGAGAAAAGCCTCGGCGTCATCCGGGACCAGATCACTGAGGATCTCCGTACTGCCCGGATCAAGGCCACCATTACCGGCAGACCGAAGCACTATTACTCGATCTACCAGAAGATGATCGTCCGGGACAAGGACTTCGACGACATCAACGACCTCATGGGCGTCCGTGTACTCGTCGATTCGGTCCGGGACTGTTACGCCGCCCTGGGCACCATGCATTCGCGCTGGAACCCGCTGCCGGGGCGGTTCAAAGACTACATCGCCATGCCCAAGTTCAATATGTACCAGTCGCTGCACACCACGGTGATCGGACCCGGCGGCAAGCCCGTGGAGATCCAGATCAGGACCCACGAAATGCACCGCCGTGCTGAGTACGGTGTGGCCGCCCACTGGAAGTACAAGGATCAGCCCAGCCGTACGGCTGTCGGGCCGGGCAGCCCCCGCGACGGTGACATGGGCTGGCTGAGGTCCCTGGTGGACTGGCAGCAGGAAACGTCCGATCCCGGGGAGTTCCTGGACTCGCTGCGGTTTGAGATCAATGCCCGCGAAGTCTTTGTCTTTACCCCCAAGGGTGAGGTCATGGCACTGCCCGCCGGATCGACTCCGGTGGATTTTGCCTACGCCGTCCACACCGAAGTGGGGCATCGCACCATCGGCGCACGGGTCAACGGCAAGCTTGTGCCCTTGAACAGCGAGCTGAACCACGGCGACTGGGTTGAGATATTCACGTCCAAGGCGGAAGGCGCCGGCCCTAGCCAGGACTGGCAACACTTCGTCAAGAGCGCGCGTGCGCGGAACAAAATCCGCCAGTGGTTCAGCAAGGAACGGCGCGAAGAAGCAATCGACCGCGGCAAGGAACTGTTGACACGGGCGATGCGCAAACAGAACCTGCCCCTGCAGCGCCTGATGACGCACGAGGCCCTCGCGGCGGTGGCCGCAGAGTTCAAGTACCTTGACATCTCGGGCCTCTACGCCGGCGTGGGAGACGGTCATACGTCAGCGCAGTCGGTCATGGAGAAACTCGTTGAAAGCCTGGGCGGCAACGAGAGCACTGACGATGACATCACTGAAGTCAGCATCCCCACGCAGGTGGCTAAAACCAAGTTCTCCGATTCCGGCGTGGTGGTGCGCGGCGTTGGCGATGTCTGGGTGAAGCTCGCGCGCTGTTGCACGCCCGTTCCGCCGGATCCGATTCTCGGCTTTGTCACCCGCGGCTCCGGGGTTTCGGTGCACCGCACGGACTGCACCAACATTTCGGATCTCCGGGACCAGCCCGACAGGATTGTCGAAGTGGACTGGGCACCCACCCAGTCAAGTGTATTCCTGGTGGAGATCCAGGTTGAGGCGCTGGACCGGAAGTCCCTTCTCTCCGACGTCACGCGTGTCCTGTCCGAGAACCACGTCAACATTCTGGCCGCCAGCGTGAACACCTCCACCGACAGGGTGGCCATCTCCAGGTTCGCCTTCGAGATGGGCGACCCCAAATACCTCAGCCACGTCCTCAGTGCCGTGCGGCGCATCGACGGCGTGTTCGACGTCTACCGGACCACCGGTAACAAGCGCCGGAGCTAGCAAGGCCAGCTTTTCCAGTGCGGCCCGTTTGTGGGGGACCCGCGGGCAGGCCTCAATGGCCAGGATCAGCAGGCGCAGCCGCACGTCCCGCTCCGGGCGGGCCAGCAACCCCGCCAGCGCTGGCAAGGCCCGGTGGCCGTCGACATGCAGGGCGATGTCGACGGCGGTGCGCAGTGGACTCGACACCATCAGCCCGCCCATGCTGACAACGTCGAACGGACCAAGCCGGACTTCATGGAGCGTGCAGCCCCTTGTGTTGCGGAGGCTCGAAATCCGCCGCTTCGCATCCACAAGCAAGGCCAGCCGGTCCGGTTCAGCCGCACAGCCGTAGATCCAGGCCGCCGTCATCCGCCCGGCCACCACGCGTTGCCTGACGGCCGCCGGAACCGCGTTGGCCACCGTTCTGGCCCGCACCTGGGGTGACGCGGGAGCATCCGGCAACGTGAAGCCGTGCTGGTGGAACTGCGCCAGGACACCGTCCGCTGCCAGCGACTGGAGTTCGGGCCACGCGAAAGGCTTGCCCGGCGAATACAGGTCCGGGTATTGGGGTGGTGGGGAGGTGGCCATCCCCCCATCCTGCCGCGTCTTCCCTTAACGCGCACAGGCCCGGTCCCGGTTATGTGGATAACCGGGACCGGGCCTGTGCGTCCTCCGACAGACGCCTGATGAAAGGCGTCCTACAAACTACTTGCTAGGAAAGCTCGCTGGCCGAGCGCTGGATCTGGTCCAACCAGGCCTGCCTCGCCTCGAGGGCTTCGCGGGCCCCCTTGATCTTGCGCTGGTCGCCGGCTTTCTCGGCCTTGGCGAGATCGTCCTGCAGGCCGGAAATGGCTGCTTCCAGCTGCGACAGGGCGCTGTTGGTGCGGGCCTTCGTCTCGGGGTTGGAGCGCTGCCAGTTTTCCTCTTCGGCGTTGCGGACAGCGTCCTCCACCTTGCGGAGGCCGGCTTCGATGCGGCCCATGTCGGCGCGGGGCACCTTGCCGGCTTCTTCCCAGCGGTCCCGGACAGACTGGAGCGCCTTCTTGGCCGCGGCCAAGTCCTTGACCGGCAGAATGCTGTTCGCTTCGACGAGGAGCGCTTCCTTCACCGTGAGGTTGGCGGCGTATTCCTGGTCGATCTCCTCGTTGGCTGCCTGCCGGTGCGTGAAGAACACATCCTGGGCGGCACGGAAACGGGCCCAGAGGGCGTCGTCGTCCTTGCGGCTGGCGCGCGGTGAGGCCTTCCATTCGTCCATGAGCCGGCGGTATTCCCCGGCGGCAAAGCCCCAGTCGGTGGACGAGGACAGAGCCTCGGCTTCGGCGATGAGCTTCTCCTTGGCCGATTTTGCGGCCGAGTTCGTGCTGTCCAGCTGGGAGAAGTAGGCGCGGCGGTGACGGTCGAAAACTGTGCGGGCGGCACGGAACCGCTTCCACAAGGCGTCCTCGTTGCTGCGGCCAAGCCGGATGCCGCCCTTCTGGGCTGTCTTCCAGCTTTCAAAAAGATCGTTCATCCGGGCGCTGGAGGTCTTCCATTGGATCTGTGCGGGATCCTGCCCCGAGATCTCTTCGGCTTCGGCCACGATGGCCTCGCGGGCCGCGAGCTCGGCGGAGCGAACGGCGTCGTGTTCTGCCTTCTCTGCCTTTTCGAGTTCTGCGATCTGCCCGGAAACAGCGTCGAGCCGTGCTTCGGTGGAACGGAGGTCTCCCACCATGTTCCGCTCCGCCAGCTGCTCGCGCAGGTGCGTGACGGTCTTCTGCATATCGGTGCTGGGCGCCTTGGAGCTGATGCGCTGCTCCAGGAGCAGGACCTGCGCAACAATGTCGTCATGCTTCCGCGCGAAGTAGGCAAGGGCTTCGTCATTGCTGACGCCGGGGTACTGGCCCACCGGGTGCTCATCGCCGTCGATCGTCAGGAATACGTGGCCGTCACCCTCGACACGGCCCCACTTTGCAGCTTCCGCCAGCGAAGTCGCGGAGGCGACGGGTGCCGGTGCTGCCACGGGTGCGGCTGCTGCCGGCTTGGGCCGGGCAGCGAAGGCTGCCGGTGACGGGGCGGGTCGAGGTGCCGGAGCAGGCGCGGGTGCCGGAGCCGGGGCTTCTTCAGCCGCGTTCTCGTCACCGGCCGCACTCTCTTCAACCGGGGCCGCCGGGGCCTCGGCATCTTCGGCCTGGACGCCCACGCCCTTTAGATCCACGTCCGCTTGAGCCGCGGTTTCGTCAACCGTGGCCTGTTCGGCGGTTGCCTGGACAGCGTCTGCCTGGTCAGCCACGGGGGCCGTTACCTCGGTCAGTTCTGCTGCTGTTTCGTCGGATTTCTGACTGTCTGTCACCGCTAAAAGTCTTTCGCTTGGAGGGAAATACTCACGTACTGCACCGCGGCCGTAAAGGCCTGGCTTCCTACTTCAGAGAAACCGAGTCTATCGTGACTGGTTGCACAGGTGCGCCGTCTGATGCGCTGGAGCCGGGCTTGATTCCCGCGGCGGCAATGGCGTTGACTGCTTCCATTCCAGAGGTCACCTTGCCCACCACCGTATAGCCCCCGGCAGAGTCGGCGGGAATCACCGTGTCTTTGTAGACCACAAAGAACTGCTTGCCGTTACCGTAGGCGTTGTCGCCGGACCGGGCGATGGCAATCGTGCCCGCAGGGTAGATGTTGTCTACCGGGGTGTTTTCGAGGGGACCCCAGGTGTACTCGGGGTCGGCAGCAGCGGTGGCGCCACCGCACTGCAGGAGTCCGAACGTTTCGCCCGTGGTTAGTCGGTGGCACGCGCTGCCGTTGTAGAAGCCCTCGTCCGTCAGTGCTTTGAAGACCGCGGCAGCCTGGGGTGCCTTGGTACCGTCGATTTCGACGCCGAGCACGTTCCCGTTCAGTGCCAGTTCACCAGTGAACACCTTCCCGGCGGCAGTGTCCGGGGCCGGGATGTTCGCGCCGTTCGTGGCGGGCGCGGAAGGCGTGGGGGAGTCGGTTGGGCTGGTCAGGCCGGCCTCCGCGGCGGCGAATTCCTCTTCGGTGGGATTGCCGGCAAAGGCATTGAACTGAAGCACGACGGCGAGCAGGACGGCGGCGGTTCCGGCGCAGGCGGCGATGAGGTTGTCGCGCTTGCGGCGTTTCTCCTGGTCCCGCCGCAGCTCGCGCTTTGCCTCCATCTGCTGGATGCGCCGTTTGGCTTCGCGGGCGCTGCGTGAACTGGCCGCCAATGGTCCTCCTTGTATCCGGGCCGCGTCCGGTAGGAACTGAATCCGGAGGCGGTTGTCTGCCGGCAGCCTTGCGGCGCCGGCCGCCGTATTAGAGATGCCGGCGGATGACGCATAAACTGACTGCCGCACATAGTTTATGCATGAGTTGCCGGACTGCCGCCGTTCCCCGCCCGTTTCGGGCGGAATGCCGGGCAAAGTCCCAGGCACCCTTCATCAAGAGGAGAACATCCACCATGGCACGCACAGCCTCCCTGTCCGGATTCCCCGAGTGGCTTCCCGAGGAGCGGCTGGTGGAGCTGCACGTGCTGGACACCCTTCGCAAGGTTTTTGAGCTGCACGGCTTCGCGTCCATCGAGACCCGTGCCGTGGAAACCGTGGGCCAGCTGCTGCGCAAGGGTGAGATTGATAAGGAGGTCTACGGCCTCAGCCGCCTTCAGGACGACGACGCCGACACCTCCGACGCGGGCAAGGCCGGCAAAGCTGACCCCAACGCCCTCGCGCTCCACTTCGACCTCACGGTGCCTTTTGCGCGGTACGTCGTTGAGAACGCCGGGTACCTGGCGTTCCCGTTCCGGCGCTACCAGATCCAGAAAGTCTGGCGCGGGGAGCGCCCGCAGGAAGGCCGGGCCCGCGAATTCACCCAGGCAGACATCGATGTGGTGGGCGACGGCGAGCTGCCGTTCCGCTATGACGTGGAGATTGCCCTGGTCATTGCCGAAGCCTTGAGCGCACTGCCGATTCCGGACTTCCGCCTCCGGATCAACAACCGCAAGCTTGCCGAAGGCTTCTACCGCGGCATCGGCCTGGATGACACCGCCGGCGTGCTCCGCAGCATCGACAAGCTGGAAAAGATCGGCGCAGCCAAGGTCGCAGAGCTGCTCAAGACGGAACTGGGTGCTACTGATGACCAGGCGCAGGCAGCACTGAAGCTGGCAGGAATCCGTACCGAGGACACCTCGTTTGTGGCCCAGGTCCGCGCGCTCGGCGTGACGAACGACCTCCTTGAGGAGGGCCTGAATGAACTGGAACAGGTGATAGAGGCCGCCGTGCAGCGCGCGCCGGGCAAGGTTGTTGCCGATCTCAGCATCGCCCGCGGCCTGGATTACTACACTGGCACGGTGGTGGAGACGGTCCTGGTGGGCCACGAACAGCTCGGTTCCATCTGCTCCGGCGGCCGCTACGACGCGTTGGCGAGCAAGGGCAACCGCAAGTTCCCCGGCGTCGGCCTCTCCATCGGAGTTACCCGGCTGGTGTCGCGCATCCTGAGCCAGGACCTGGCCAAGGCCTCCCGTTCGGTGCCCACCGCCGTACTGGTGGCGCTCACCACTGACGAGAGTTGGGGTGCCGCGCAGGACGTTGCCGCCCAGCTCCGCAGCCGGGGCATCGCCACCGAAGTCGCTGCCAAGGCCGAGAAGTTCGGGAAGCAGATCAAATTCGCGGACCGCCGCGGGATCCCGTTCGTCTGGTTCACCGACGACGACGGCAAGCACCAGGTCAAGGACATCCGGTCCGGCGAGCAGGCCGACGCCGATCCCGCAACCTGGACGCCGCCGTCGGAAGACCTTAACGTCCAGGTCACAACAGTCCAGGTGCCAGCGGCAGCAGCCCAGCCGGCCTGACCGGCCCGGTTTGGCGGCAGCTAGCGGCGGAACCGAAGCACCACGAACCGGCCGGCCGCGCCGAGGGTCAGGACGGCGGCCATCCCCAGCACTGAAGCGGACGGCAGTGTGAAAGCCAGCAGCAGGCAGCTGATGAAGCCGGCCACATTGAGCCACCTCGGGCCGTGGGGCGGGTGCTCCTCCAGGGTGTACGCCGCGGCGTTCGTCACCGCGTAGTAGATGAGCACACCGAAGCTGGAGAACCCCACCACCGTCATCACGTTAGTCGTCAGGATCAGGAAGATCACGACGGCGGCCACCGCCAGTTCTGCCACGAAGGGCACCGTGTGCTTGCCGCCCACCCGGGCCAATTGAGCCGGCAGATCGCGTTCGCGCGCCATAGCCAAAGTTGTGCGCCCCACGCCGGTGATGAGCGCAAGCAGCGCACCCAGGCACGCCGCTGCCGCGCCGGCCTGGACGAGCGGCGCACCGGCGGCGAACTGCGAATTCACTACAGCGTCCAGCAGCGGGGCCGTGGTGGCGGCCAGCTTGCCTTCGGTCAAGTGGTTTTGGAGCAGCAGCGCCAACGCCAGGTAGATGACGAAGGCGCCGGCGAGGGTCGCCAGGATCGCTCGCGGAATGGTCCTGGCCGGGTCCTTGACTTCCTCTCCGAGGGTGGCGATGCGGGCGTACCCCGCGAAGGCGAAGAACATCAGGCCGGCGGCCGGCAGCACCCCTTCGATTCCGCCGGCCCCGCCAGAGCCGGACGTCCCGAGGGACGTTCCGCCGGCTGGATGCGGCCCCACGATCGCGGCCGCGGCAACAAACACTAGGGTGGCCAGGACAACGCACAGCAGGATTCTGGTCAGGAGTGCTGTGCGGGTAATGCCAAACAGGTTCACGGCGGTCAGCGCCACCACCGCAGCGATGGCAACCGGCACCGCGTAGCCCGGTGACACGTAGTGGCCGAACGTCAGCGCCATGGCGGCGCAGGAGGCCGTCTTGCCGCTGACAAATCCCCAGCCGGCCAGGAAACCAGGCCATTCCCCCAACCGCTTCCGGCCGTACACGTACGTTCCGCCGCTGGCCGGATACCGTGCGGCCAACTCTGCGGACGCCACCGCGTTGCAGTAGGCCACGGCACCCGCGATCAGGACCGAGAGGACGAGGAAATTTCCGGCCAGGCCCGCCGCGGGGGCGAAGACGACAAAAACGCCGGCCCCGAGCATGGAGCCGAGGCCGATGGACGTGGCGTCAAACACTCCCAGCCTGCGTTGAAGGTGCTGGTGTTCGGGCACGGGGGAGTCGGGCCTTTCCAGCGGGTAAACTCAGACGGGATTGTTCCCGGAACGATCCTATGCAGTTTTTTATCTTTTGTTTTCCTGCTGTCGTCTTCAGAAAGGCGTGCTGTGCTGCGCACACATGACCTCGGATCCCTTCGCTCCGAGCACATTGGACAAACCGTAACCCTGGCTGGCTGGGTGGGCCGCCGTCGTGATCACGGTGGTGTTGCATTCGTGGATCTGCGCGATGCGTCCGGCGTGGCCCAGGTTGTGGTCCGTGAGGAAGAGGTCTTCCACGGTCTGCGCAACGAGTACGTCCTGCAGATCACCGGCACCGTGTCCCAGCGCCCCGAGGGTAATGAGAACCCCGCCCTGGCCACCGGCGCCATCGAGGTCATGGCGGACAAAGTGGTTATCCTCAACACCTCCGATCCGCTGCCGTTCCAGATCGACGAGCACGTGGAGGTCGGTGAGGAAGCCCGCCTGAAGCACCGCTACCTTGACCTGCGCCGCCCTGGTCCCGCCCGCAACCTCCGGCTGCGCTCCGAAGCCAACCGGATTGCCCGCGAACTGCTCCACCAGGACGGTTTTGTCGAGATCGAGACGCCCACGCTGACCCGTTCGACGCCGGAAGGCGCCCGCGACTTCGTGGTCCCCGCCCGCCTCGCGCCGGGTTCCTGGTACGCGCTGCCGCAGTCCCCGCAGCTTTTCAAGCAGCTCCTGCAGGTGGGCGGCTTCGAGAAGTACTACCAGATCGCGCGCTGCTACCGCGACGAGGACTTCCGCGCCGACCGCCAGCCCGAATTCACCCAGCTGGACATCGAAGCAAGCTTCGTGGACCAGGACGACATCATTGCCCTGGGCGAAAACATCGTCAAGGCGCTGTGGAAGCTGATCGACGTCGAGATCCCCACGCCCATCCAGCGCATCACCTACGCAGACGCCATGGCGCGCTATGGCTCGGACAAGCCCGATCTCCGCTTCGGCGTGGAGCTGACGGAGCTCACCGCATTCTTCAAGGACACCGGCTTCGGCGTCTTCAAGGCCCCGTATGTCGGCGCCGTGGTGATGCCCGGCGGCGCTTCCCAGCCGCGACGCACCCTGGACGGCTGGCAGGAATTCGCCAAGCAGCGCGGCCACAAGGGCCTGGCCTACGTCCTCTTCAAGGAAGACGGCGAACTGGCCGGCCCTGTTGCCAAGAACCTGAACGAAACCGAGCGTGCAGGCCTCGCCGACGCCGTGGGCGCCAAGCCGGGCGACTGCATCTTCTTCGCCGCCGGTGAGAAGTCAGCGGCCCGCGCCCTCCTGGGTGCGGCCCGCGTGGAGATCGGCCACCGCACCGGCCTGATCGACCCCAGCGCCTGGGCCTTCTGCTGGGTGGTTGACGCCCCCATGTTCGAACCGGCCGCCGCAGCGGTGGCGTCCGGCGATGTGGCTGTTGGCGCCGGAAAGTGGACGGCCGTCCACCACGCCTTCACCTCGCCCAAGCCCGAGTTCATGGACACGTTCGACAAGGACCCGGAATCGGCCCTGTCCTACGCCTACGACATTGTCTGCAACGGCAACGAAATCGGCGGCGGCTCCATCCGAATCCACGAGCGTGACGTCCAGGAACGGGTGTTTGAACTGATGGGGCTGGACAAGGCAGACGCCCAGACCAAGTTCGGCTTCCTGCTGGAAGGCTTCAAGTTCGGGGCACCTCCGCACGGCGGCATCGCGTTCGGCTGGGACCGCGTGGTGGCATTGCTGGCGGGCGTTGAGTCCATCCGCGACGTTATTGCGTTCCCGAAGACGGGCAACGGATACGACCCCCTGACGCAGGCTCCCGCGCCGATCACGGCGCAGCAGCGCAAGGAAGCCGGCGTGGACTTCAAGCCCCAAACGAAAACGGAAGAGCCCAAAAAGGCCGAGTAATCTGAACACCGCAGTCGCGAGGCTCCCCGGGAAACCGGGGGGCCTTTCGCATCGGAAGGGTGGTATGCCATGACAGCTCCAGCTCCAGGACCTGCTCCGGCCTTGCCCGGGCTTGAGTCGCTGATGGACGCCGCCTGGCCGGCCCCGGACCGCGAGGAATCCGCCGGCTGGGTGCTTCGCGCGGCCTCGGGCGTGACCCAGCGCGCCAATTCGGTCTGGCCGCGGGAGCCGGAGGGCGACACCCGCCGGCAGCTCGAGGCTCTGCGTGCGGCGCGGCTCTGGTACCGCGGCCGGCGCCTGCCGTTGATTTTCCAGGTCTTCGATGATCCCCGCTCCACCGGACTGAATGCCATCCTCGACGGGGAAGGCTTCACCCGGCAGTCCGAAACACTGGTGATGTGCCGGAGCAGCGGCGCGCAGGCTGCGGACCAACCTGCGCTAACCCATCCTGCGGCGGCCCAACCCGTCGTCGAGATCTCCACGGTCCCCAGCGATGAGTGGCTTGAGCTGTGGTGGAACGTGGATGGCCGCGGCGGCCCGGCCGAGCGCGAGAGCGCACGCAGCATCCTGGCAGGCTGCCCGTCGCTCTATGCGCTTGTGAGGTCCGACGAGGGTGTTCCCGCCGCCGTCGGTCGGCTGGCTCTCCCTCCCGCCGGGGAGGCAGGAGGCAGTTGGGGCGGGCTGTACAGCATGGCCACCCGCCCGGACGCCCGGCGGTGCGGCCATGCCGTGCGGATCATGCAGGTGCTCCTGCAGGAAGGCGCCGCCCGCAACCTGGCCGGCTACTGGCTGCTGGTCACCGCAGCGAACTCCGGGGCCCAGCAGCTCTACGCCCAGGCAGGATTCCAGGAGGCTGGCCGCTACCTCTACCGGCAGGAACGGCCCAAGCGGCACCTGACCGGCTGCTAAGGGGCCCGGAGATTCGGATTGTTGGCCGGGCCGTCCGCAGGTGCGTCCGCCACCTGTATCCGGACGGCGCAGACATCCGCGGCGGCCTTCCGCAGAACCGAGCCATTGGGATCAGGCACATCCAGGAAGTCCAGCCGGGGGACTGAGGCGTACAGCTTCATGGCAGGTTGGTCCATGACCAGTCCCGCAAGGGTCCGGTCCCCGCCCGGAGCAAGATACTCGATCGGCTGGCCGCCGAAGACCGCTGCGGCGTGGGCCGCCACTTTCTCCACCAGCTCATCAGCCTGGTTGGCCCGGCGCCGTGCGAACCGCTGCTGGGACTGGCCGCCGGCCGCAGTCCGGGACTGCACGTGGCGGGACCCCGCCTTGGACGCGAGTAAGATGCCTTCCCGGGCCACGCCCACCGCATAGCCGCCGCGCCGCACAAGCACCAGGCCAGCCGTCCGTGGCTGGGCGGCGACGGAGGCCAGGCGCTCCAGGGGATCAGCGCCGCGTCCAGGCCGTCCGTCATGTGGCCACGGAGCCTGAAGCAGCGCAGTGGTGCCGTCGGCCGCCAGCAGCCGCACGCCGTCGTCGTCATCGCTGATCCGGAAGCCGCTGTGCGAGGCACCGAAGCGTTCCGCCCAGCCGGCCAGGCGTCCGCCGGACACAAACGCGGTCCTGACGGACCCCGTCCGGCCGGCGCCGGGGGTACTGCGTGCGCTCATGGCGGGATCCCTTGCATGGAGGGCGGAAGTGGGGCGGTGAACTAATGAGTAGCCTATCTATGTGGATGATCTCTTCGCCCAAGGGCATGGCAATGACGACGACGACACTGACGAACCGTCGTCGTCCGGCCGTACCGCCGCGCCCCGCAGTCCCTTGGCCGTCCGGATGCGGCCACGCACCCTGGATGACGTGGTGGGCCAGCAGCACCTGCTGGGGCAGGGATCGCCGTTACGGCAGCTGGCGGCCGGCACCGACGCCCTGGGCCCCGCAGGCCCCAGCTCGCTGATCCTCTGGGGACCGCCCGGGACCGGAAAAACCACGCTCGCGCACGTGATCGCCAAGGGCAAGGGGCGGAAGTTCGTGGAGCTGTCCGCCATCACCGCAGGCGTCAAGGACGTCCGGCGGGTTATGGACGAAGCCCTGACAGCGCGGGACCTGTACAAGACCACCACTGTGCTTTTCCTCGACGAGATCCACCGCTTCAACAAGGCCCAGCAGGATGCCCTGCTGCCCGGCGTCGAAAACCGCTGGGTGGTGCTCGTAGCAGCAACCACGGAAAACCCGTCCTTTTCGGTGGTCTCGCCGCTGCTGTCCCGTTCCCTCTTGCTCACTTTGAAACCGCTCACGGAGGCGGATATTGAAGGGCTCCTGCAGCGCGCCGTGGCGGACGATCGCGGCCTGAACGCGAAAGTGGAGCTCAGCGGCGAGGCCATGGCGCACCTCGTCCGGCTCGCAGGCGGCGACGCGCGCCGTGCACTGACTGCCCTCGAAGCAGCAGCGGGCGTGGCCTTCGGCGATGCGGACGACGCCGCTGCCGACTCGCTGGTCACCGTGGAACTCAAGCACACCGAACGCGCGCTGGATGTGGCTGCCGTGCGCTACGACCGCGCCGGGGACCAGCATTACGATGTCGCCAGCGCATTCATCAAATCGGTCCGCGGCTCCGACGTGGACGCCGCACTGCACTACCTTGCCAGGATGCTGGAGGCAGGGGAGGACCCGAGGTTCATTGCCCGGCGCATCGTGATTTCCGCGGCGGAAGACGTGGGAATGGCGGACCCCACAGCGCTGCAGACGGCGGTCGCCGCCGCCCAGGCAGTCCAGCTGATCGGCATGCCCGAGGGGCGGATCGTCCTGGCCGAGGCCGTGGTGCATCTGGCCACCGCGCCGAAATCCAATGCCGCGTACATGGGAATCAACAAGGCCGTCGCTGATGTCCGTGCCGGCCTGGGCAACGGGATCCCGGCGCACCTGCGTGATGCGCACTACCCCGGCTCCAAGCAGCTGGGCCACGGGCTCGGCTACAAGTACGCCCACGATGCCCCCCATTCCGTGGCCAGCCAGCAGTACCCGCCGGATGATCTGGTGGGTCGGGACTACTACGAGCCCACCGCCAACGGCGCGGAACGGGACATCGCCTTGCGCCTCGAACGCCTGCGCAAGATCATCCGCGGCAACTGACCGGCGCCGGCGGTGGAGTGGACCCGGGCAGTGATGCCACCGGAGTGACGCGGGGAAGCGGCGGCCGGAGCGGCCGGCGGAGTGTGGGAATGCAGCCGAATCCTGCTAAGATTGTTCGTTGTCTGGCAAGGCGCGGACGCAATCTCCCCATCCTTCAGTATTTCTGCTGTTTCGTTGGGGTAGCCCTGTGCCCAGTAGCAAAAGGCAGCGGTTGGCCGATGCTCTCCATTATGGAGGCCAGTAACACTGACACACCGCAGATATTGGAAGGACACAAGTGGCTAACAACACTCGTGCTCGCCGTACAGCACGCCTCTCGCGTGCACTCGGCATTGCTCTGACCCCCAAGGCCGCCAAGTACATGGAGCGCCGCCCGTACGGCCCCGGTGAGCATGGCCGTGCCCGCAAGAAGCAGGACTCCGACTACGCCGTACGTCTGCGCGAAAAGCAGCGTCTGCGCGCCCAGTACGGCATCCGCGAAGCCCAGATGACCCGCGCCTTCGAAGAAGCCCGCCGCACCAAGGGCCTGACCGGTGAAAACCTGATCGAACTGCTCGAAATGCGTCTCGACGCCCTCGTGCTGCGTGCCGGCTTCGCCCGCACCATCGCCCAGGCCCGCCAGCTCGTTGTGCACCGCCACATCATGGTTGACGGCATCCGCGTTGACCGCCCGTCCTTCCGCGTCAGCGAAGGCCAGCTTGTCCACGTCCACACCCGCAGCGAAACCATGGTTCCGCTCCAGGTTGCAGCAGCCGGCGCACACCGCGACGTCCTGCCCCAGGTTCCGGCCTACCTGGACGTCAAGCTTGACGCCCTGCAGGCCCGCCTGGTCCGTCGCCCGAAGCGCTCCGAGGTTCCCGTAACCTGCGAAGAGCAGCTCGTCGTCGAATTCTACGCACGCTAAATCCCAGCAGCGTATCCAAAGAAGCCCGTGGCAAGCGCCACGGGCTTCTTTGTATGTAAGGTACTTGGGGGACATCTGCGGAACGCATCAAGGCAGCGTGCGCGCGGAGGTAAAAGATCCACGTCAGTTTCAAGGAGATGAACGTCTATGTCTGGTGGCGATATTGCCGGCCTGATCGCAGCCGGGGTGTTCGCGCTCCTGGTGCTGCTGCTCGCCGTGCCCATCCTGAAGCTCGGCAGTGTGCTGGAGGAAATTCGGACCTCCATCCGCTCCCTCAGTGATGGCGCCACGCCCCTGATGGACGAAGTCACCGCGACTGTGTCCACCACCAACCAGCAGCTGAAGAAAGTGGATGGCATCACCTCCAACGTTTCGGATGCGTCGGCAAACCTTTCGGCGCTGTCATCACTCGTTGCAGCGACAGTCGGTTCACCGCTGATCAAGGTGGCGGCCTTCAGTTACGGCGTGCGCTCAGCACTGGCCAACCGCAAGAAGCCCGCCCCCGGCCGCCGCAGCCGCTAAGCCACCGGAGAAACTGAAATGAAACGATTTGTCTGGATGGGAATCGGCGTGGCCATCGGAGTCATCGCGTTCCGCAAGGTCACCGAAGCCCAGTCCAACCTGGGGCCCGAGGGCCTGAACCGCGCGGTGGGCCGGCTAGCTGACGGCGTATACAACTTCGCCGACGCCGTGCGTGCCGGAATGCATGAGCGCGAGACCGATCTGCGGGCCGCCCTCGGGGTCGATTCCCAGGACGTAGCCCGACGCTGAACGCGGGAAGAACGCGCGAGAATTAAACCAGCAGCCGCCGCTTGCCGGCACTGCCGTCTGAATCACTAAGTCATGCGTGGCATAACGCGTGAACCGAGAAGGGTATGTAATCAGCTCATGAAGTCGCAGGAGATCACAAAGCGCTGGGTGGACTTTTTTGTCAGCAAAGGACACACAGCGGTTCCCTCCGCCTCGCTGGTCTCCAGCGACCCCTCCCTCCTGTTCACCGTGGCCGGCATGGTCCCGTTCATCCCGTACCTGACTGCCCGAGAAGAGGCCCCTTTCGCCCGGGCCACCAGCGTCCAGAAATGCATCCGCACCGGTGACATCGAGGAGGTGGGCAAGACCGCCCGCCACGGCACCTTCTTCCAGATGTGCGGCAACTTCTCCTTCGGTGATTACTTCAAGGAAGACGCCATCAAGTACGCCTGGGAGCTGCTCACCACGAGCGTGGACGACGGCGGCTACGGCCTGCCGCCGGAACTGCTGTGGGTGACGGTCTACGAAGAGGACGACGAAGCCAAGGAGCTGTGGCTCACAAACACCGGCGTCCCGTCCGAGCGCATCCAGCGTATGGGCAAGGCCGACAACTACTGGCACACCGGCCAACCGGGCCCGGCAGGCCCCTGCTCGGAGATCTACTACGACCGGGGCCCTGCCTACGGCGTCGAGGGCGGTCCCATCGCCGACGAAAACCGCTACGTTGAAATCTGGAACCTGGTGTTCATGCAGTACCAGATCGACAACGTCCGCTCGAAGGACGACTTCGACGTCGTCGGCGAGCTGCCCAAAAAGAACATCGATACCGGCCTCGGCATGGAGCGCCTCGCGATGATCCTGCAGGGCGTCGAGAACATGTACGAGACAGACCAGGTCCGGCCTGTGATCGACAGGGCTGCCGAGCTGTCGGGCCGGGAGTACACCTCGGCCGAAACACCTGAGGACCCGCACCACACGGACGACGTTCGCATGCGCGTTGTCGGTGACCACATCCGTTCGGCCCTTATGCTGATCGCCGACGGTGTGACTCCGTCCAACGAGGGCCGCGGCTACGTCCTGCGCCGCCTGATCCGCCGCGCCGTGCGTTCCATGCGCCTGCTCGGCGTCGAAAAGGCCTGCCTGCCGGACCTGCTCCCCGCCTCACGCGATGCCATGAAGGGCGTCTACCCCATCGTGGCGACGGACTTTGACCGCATCAGCCGGATCGCCTACGCCGAAGAGCGGGCCTTCCTGCGCACCATCGCTTCAGGTACCGCCCGCCTCGAAGACGCCGTAACGGAGTCCAAGGCCGCCGGCACGCCGCTGTCCGGTGCCGATGCCTTCGCCCTGCACGACACCTACGGCTTCCCGATCGACCTCACCCTGGAGATGGCAGAGGAAGCCGGGCTCAAGGTCGATGAGCCGGAATTCCGCAGACTGATGCTCGAGCAGCGCCAGCGTGCCCAGGCGGACGCCAAGGGCAAGAAGGGCGGCCACGCCGATCTCAGCGCCTTCCAGGAACTGCTGGCGCAGGGCGAGACTGTCTTCACCGGTTACACCGAGCTGGATGGTGAGTCCCGGGTCCGGGGCATCCTCAGCCGCGGACAGCACGTGGGGCACGCCGCCACCGGCGACGAGATTGAACTCGTCCTGGCGGAGACCCCGTTCTACGCTGAGGCAGGCGGCCAGTCGGCTGACACCGGCCTCATCACCGGTGACGGATTCGTCGTCGAGGTCCTGGACGTCCAACGCCCCATCAAGGGACTGAGCGTCCACAAGGCAATCGTCCGCGAAGGGGAGATCGGCTCCGACTCACTGGTCCGCGCAGCCGTGGACCGCGAGCGGCGCCACGCCGCCGAGCAGGCCCACACCGGCACGCACATCGTCCATGCCGCGCTGCACCAGATCCTCGGCCCCGAAGCCACCCAGCGTGGTTCCTACAACAAGGCCGGCTACCTGCGCTTCGACTTCGCCTGGGGCGAAGGCCTCAGCACCGCCACGCGTTCGGAAATCGAGGAAGTCTCCAACCTCGCCATCCGCAACAACTTCCGCGTGGACACGAAGATCATGGGCCTGGCGGAGGCCAAGGCGCTGGGCGCCATGGCGCTCTTCGGCGAAAACTACGGCAGCGAAGTTCGTGTTGTGGAGATCGACGGCGCGTGGTCCCGGGAACTCTGCGGCGGCACGCACGTACCCAACACGTCCTTGATCGGCAGCCTGTCGCTGCTCGGCGAGCAGTCAGTCGGTTCAGGAAACCGCCGTGTGGAGGCGTTCGTGGGCATGGATGCTTTCCGCCACCTGGCCGCCGAGCGCGCCCTGGTGACTGAACTGACCGAGATGCTCAAAGTGCCTTCCGGTCAGCTCGCGGACAGAATCGCCAGCACGCTGAACAAGCTCAAGGCCACGGAGAAGGAACTCGACCGCCTGCGCAAGGAACAGATCGCCGCGGCGGCCGGAAACCTCGTGGGCACAGCCCGGGACGCAGCCGGCGTCCAGGTCATCGCACACGACGCCGGCCAGATCGGCGGCGCTGACGACATCCGCAACCTTGCCCTCGACCTGCGCAACCGCCTCGGTTCGGCAGCATCCACCGTGGCAGTGGCCGGTGTCAGCAATGACCGGCCCATGATCCTGGTGGCCACCAACGAGGCAGCCCGGGAAGCCGGCGTGAAGGCCGGGGCCCTGGTCCGGCTCGCGGCCGGAATCCTCGGCGGCGGCGGCGGCGGCAAGGACGACGTCGCCCAAGGTGGCGGCACGGACGCCGCCAAGGTCGCACCGGCGCTGGCCGCCGTTGTGGACGCCATCTCCCGGCGCTAGGGAACCCGTGACAGAATCCGCTGGCGCCGCCGTCTACCCCCAGGGCATCAAACTGGGGGTAGACGTCGGCACCGTCCGCGTGGGCGTCGCCATCTGCGACCGGGACGAAATCCTGGCCACTCCGCACAAGACCCTGGACCGCAACGTCAAGAAGAATTCCGACGTGCGCGTCATCGCGTCCCTCGCTGGGGAACTGGGCGCCGTCCAGGTCTTCGTGGGGCTGCCACGGACCATGAAGGGCGAGGAGCACGCCTCTGCCAGGATGGCCACCGATTACGCCGAACTGCTGGTCGCGGAGTTCGTTGCCCGGGAAATGGATGTTCCAGTCAACCTGGTGGACGAGCGCTTGAGCAGTGTTACGGCGCACCGTAACCTGCACGAAGCTGGCATGAGCAGCCGGAACCACCGTAAAGTGGTGGATCAGGTCGCGGCGGCAGGCATCCTCCAGCACGCCATCGACATGCAAAAAGCCAGGGGAACGGACGTTGGCAGCCGCGTGACCGCGCCGCCCCGTACTCGGCCATCCGGAGCAGGTTCGGCAGTTCAGCCCGAGCATGCGGCCCCGGAAGGCACGACCCGATCTCAGAACACGGAAGGCTACAGTGAGCCCGTCCAATAACGACGACGCCTATGGCGCCACGAGCAACGATGGAGCCAGGCCGCTGACCCGAAAAGAGCTCCGCGCCCTGGAGAAGCACACGGGAAGCAGCGATGTGGTTCCCGAGCAGGCCTACGAAACAGGGCAGGATGCGCCCGCACCTGCCACGGCTCCTGTTCCCGAAGCTGCGCCCGCTCCGGCGCCTGCCCCCGTTCCGGTCCGGGCGCCCGAACCTGTTCAGGCGCCTGAACCGGATCCGGAGCCGGCTATTCCCACAGTCCCGGAAACGCCGCCTTCCATCCAGGACCCTGGTCCGGCCGCAGACCACCAGCCGGATAACGCCCAGGTTCAGGAATACCACCCCGAAGACCAGCACTTTTATGAAGCGCACGACGCCGGGCACCACCACCCTGACGAAGCGCTCCATGAAGCCGGGCACCACTATCCGGACGAAGAACACCATGATGATCACCATGCCGATGACCACTACCCTGATGATCACCACCCCGACACCGGCCTGTTCGCCGGCGCAGCCGCGGTTTCCGTAGTGGCGAAGCCCTCCAAGAAGGTGCGGCGGCGGCGCCGCCTCCTGGCCCTGTTCCTGACCCTTGTCGTCTTCGTGGCAGCGATCGCCGTGGGCGCGCAATTCCTGAAGCCCCTGCTTGGAAACGACAAAGCGGCCGACTACCCCGGTCCCGGCACGGGCGAAGTCATTGTTTCTGTCCAGCCCGGCGAAGGTACCCGCTCCGTGGCCACCAAACTGGAAAGCGGCAAAGTAGTGGCCAACGCGGACACTTTCCTGCAGGCATTTTCGTCTTCCGGCGGAACGTTGTCGCCGGGGGATTACGCATTCAAGATGGAGATGAAGAACTCCGACGCCGTCAGCGTCCTGCTCGGCACCGACAAGAGCAAGGTCATCTACTTCGCCTTAAATGCCGGTCTCAGGGTCGGCGAGTCGCTGCAGGCCATCTCCGAGGGCTCCGGTGTGTCGCTTCAGCAGCTGAAGGCATTCAGCGACGCCCCCGCACAGTTTGGCCTTCCGGCCAACGCCAAGAACCTTGAGGGCTACCTCGCTCCGGGGGAGTACCGGTTCCCGCTCGGCACACCGGCCAAGGACATCCTCCAGTCACTGGTCAAGGGAACCACCGACGAACTTGTGGCACAGGGCATCACCGATCCGGCGAAGCAGTATGAAGCTGTGATCGTTGCGAGCATTGTGCAGGCCGAAGGCGGCCAGGCTGAGTACGGCGATGTTGCAGGAGCCATCTACAACCGCCTCAAGCCGAATGACCAGACCTCCGGTTACCTGCAGGTCGATTCGGCCGTGACGTACGGGCTGGGCACCAAAAGCTTCAACTTCACCGATGAAGAGCGCCAGGACAAGTCCAACCTCTACAACACCTACGCCAACCCGGGCCTACCGCCGGGCCCCATCGGGTCCCCGGGCAAGAGAGCTATTGACGCTGCTGCGAAGCCCAAGGCCAACGACTACCTGTACTGGGTAACCATCAACCTGGACACCAAGGAAACCAAGTTCTCCAAGACGCTGGCCGAACATCTCGGCTACGTTGAGCAATACAACACCTGGTGTACGGCCAACGTGGGCCGCTGCGCATGAGTCTCCGGGCCGCCGTCCTGGGCCATCCGATCAGCCACTCCAAGTCCCCGGCCCTGCACCTGGCGGCCTACCGCAAACTCGGGATGGACATCGGCTACACGGCCCTGGACCTGACCGAGCAGGCGCTGCCCGCCTTTATGGAACAGGTCAGGACGCAGCAGGGCTGGCGGGGGCTCTCAGTCACCATGCCCCTGAAATCGGGCATGGTTGCCGAAGTGGACGAAGTCCGCGGTGTGGCACGGACGCTGGGCGTGGTCAACACCGTCGCCTTCGAGGAAGACCTCGGCTCCGTCAGGCGCGTCGGCTACAACACCGACGTCGCCGGCATCGTCAACGCTGTCCTGAACGCCGGGGTGGCGGCCAGCCCCGCCGCCGTGGTCCTGGGCGGAGGGGGAACGGCCGCAGCCGCAGTGGCCGCGCTGAAGGATCTGGGCACGCAGCACGCCCAGGTGTTCGTCAGGGATACCTCCCGGGCCGACGAAGCACGCGCCGCCGCGGCCGGAGTAGGCCTTTCCATCGTCGTCCGGCCACTGACGGAAGCTGCCGTTCCGACGGCAAGTGCCGACGTCGTAATTTCCACGCTTCCGCCGCGCGCAGCGGACGGTCTGGCAGCGGAGATCGCCGCGTTGGGAACCGGAACACCCGGGGTCCTCCTGGACGTGGCCTATGATCCGTGGCCCAGCGAGATTGCGTCGGTGTGGCAGTCCGGCGGCGGCGCGGTGGTGCCCGGGCTCGAAATGTTGTTGTACCAGGCGGTGGAACAGGTACGCCTGTTCACCGGCCGCGGTGACGACGTTAATGCAGCTGTCATAGATGTGATGTGCGACTCAGTCGGCCTTCCCCGACGGGCGTTCTGACCGCCATACGTGGCAGGATGGAAATTATGTTGCGTTGGTTGACTGCCGGTGAATCCCATGGTCCGGCCCTGATGGGAATTATTGAAGGCGTCCCCGCCGGTGTTGAACTCACCAGCGGGCAGATCGCCGATTCATTGGCACGCCGCCGTCTTGGCTACGGCCGGGGCGCACGGATGAAGTTCGAGCAGGACGTCGTGACCATTCTCGGCGGCGTCCGCCACGGCCTGACCCAGGGCGGTCCAGTGGCCGTCCAGGTCGCCAACACCGAATGGCCCAAGTGGGAGCAGATCATGGCTGCAGATCCGGTGGATCCGGAAATCCTGGCGGACCAGGCCCGCAACGCACCGCTGACCCGGCCCCGTCCGGGCCACGCAGACTTCACCGGGATGCAGAAGTACGGGTTCACCGAGGCCCGGCCCGTCCTGGAACGCGCCAGCGCCCGGGAGACCGCCACGCGGGTTGCCATGGGCACCGTGGCGTCCCAGTTTCTCAAGGCGCTCGGCATCGAACTGGTCAGCCACACCGTCTCCATCGCCAGCGTGACCGTGCCCGAGGGCCGTCCGCTGCCCGTTCCGGCCAACGTGATTGCGCTCGACGCCGATCCTTTGCGCTGTTTTGACCGCGAGACCTCCGATGCCATGGTGGCCGAAGTTGACGCCGCCCACAAGGAAGGCGAAACCCTGGGCGGTGTGGTGGAGGTCCTCGCGTACGGACTGCCGCCAGGACTGGGCAGTTACGTCCACTGGGACCGCAGGCTTGATTCGCGCCTCGCGGCCGCCCTGATGGGCATCCAGGCCATCAAGGGCGTCGAAGTCGGCGACGGATTCCGCACCGCCGCACGCCGTGGTTCGGCCGCCCACGACGAAATCGTCAAGGACGCGGACGGCAAGATCATCCGTACCAGCAACCGCGCCGGCGGCATTGAAGGCGGCATGAGCATCGGCGACGTGCTGCGCGTGCGTGCAGCCATGAAGCCCATCGCCACGGTGCCCCGCGCCCTGCGCACGGTCGATGTCAGCACGGGGGAGCCTTCCAAGGCCCACCACCAGCGCTCGGACGTCTGTGCCGTGCCGGCCGCAGGTGTTGTGGCCGAGGCGATGGTGGCGCTGGTCCTGGCGGAAGCCGTCACCGAAAAGTTCGGCGGTGACTCCGTGGCGGAGACCGCCCGCAACATCAAGGGTTACCTGGACAACATTCCGGCATCCCTGGACTCGATCGGCCACTAGTGCCCGGGAGCCGTAAGGCCGGTGTGCCTGGCAACCGGCCCATTGTCCTCATCGGACCCATGGCGGTGGGAAAGTCCGCGATCGGGCACGAGTTGGCCAAGCTGCTGGACGTGCCCTTCGTCGATACGGATAATCTGATCGTGGACGCCCATGGCAGCATCGCTTCCATTTTTGCCGGCCGCGGCGAGCACGCGTTCCGGGAGATTGAGGCCCGGACCGTAGCCAGCGCGGTGGAGCATTCAGAAGGCGCGGCCAGCGTGATTTCCTTGGGTGGCGGCGCCGTGCTGGATTCCGGCACGCAGCAGCTCCTGGGCCGCTGCACTGTGGTGTACCTCGAATGTGATGAGGAAACCGTGGCCGTCCGCATCGCCCGGAACTCGGGCCGGCCGCTGCTCGCCGGCGATGCCATGGCCCGATGGTCCGCTCTGTTTATTACCAGGAAACCCGTTTACGAACGGCTGGCCGACCTTGTGGTGGATGTCCGCCATGGCTCGGTCAGCGAGCTGGGACACCGGCTCGAAGTTGCGCTGCGTGATTACGCGGCCGCCAAACAGGAAGTTGAAAATTGAGCGTCGATTCAACAGTCATCAAGGTCACCGGCGAATCCGCTGGGCAGAATTACGACGTCGTAGTTGGCCGCGGTCTGCTGGGGAACCTTCCGGCGTTGCTGGGGGAGCGGGTCCGGCGTGTGCTGGTCATCCATCCCCGTGCGTTGCGGCTCACCGGTGACACGGTCCGCGATGAGCTGGCTGCAGCGGGTTTCACCTCGCTGACCGCGGAAATCCCGGACGCCGAGGAAGGCAAGCACATCCAGGTTGCCGCTTTCTGTTGGCAGGTCCTGGGCCAGAACGATTTCACGCGCTCGGACGCCATCGTGGCAGTGGGCGGCGGGGCCGTCACCGACCTGGCCGGTTTTGTGGCGGCTACCTGGCTCCGCGGCGTGAAGGTCATCCACATGCCCACCAGCCTGCTGGGCATGGTGGATGCTTCTGTGGGTGGAAAGACCGGCATCAACACGGCTGAGGGCAAGAACCTGGTGGGCTCCTTCCACCCGCCGGCCGGCGTGCTGGTGGACCTGGACACGCTGAACACCTTGCCCAGGAATGAAATCATTTCCGGCATGGCTGAAGTCATTAAATGCGGCTTCATCGCAGATCCGGCCATCCTTGACCTGATCGAAAAGGACCCCGCGGCGGCCACCGACCCCGGATCGGACGCCCTGCGCGAACTCATTGAACGCGCCATCGCGGTCAAGGCCAAAGTGGTTTCGGAAGACCTCAAGGAATCCGGGCTGCGCGAAATCCTGAACTACGGCCACACCCTGGCCCACGCCATTGAACTGGTGGAGCGGTACTCCTGGCGGCATGGCGCGGCCGTGTCGGTGGGCATGATGTTCGCCGCTGAACTGGCCCGCAGCGTTGGCCGGCTCAGCGACGTCGACGCCGACCGCCACCGCAGCATCCTGGAAACACTGGGCCTCCCGGTCACATACCGGCGGGACCGCTGGCAGGGGCTGTTGGACGGCATGCGGCGGGACAAGAAATCACGCGGGGACCTCCTGCGCTTTGTGGTCCTGGACGGCATCGCCAAGCCGGGCATCCTGGATGTCCCGGACACGTCCCTGCTCTTCGCGGCCTACCAGGAAATCGCCTCCTGATGCAGGGCGACGTGGCGGGCACCAGCGACTGGCCCGAGGCTGGCTTCTCCGGAATCCGGATCAACCCGGTCTCCCTGCTGCCGGAGATCGTCAACGAGGATGCCTGCCGCGCGGCCCTGGCGGCGTCCGCGGACCCGTCAGACCAGATTTTCGTCCTGATCGTGGAAGGGCATGCTGCGGAGGCGGCCGAACTGCTCGCGGAGGCCCGCTTCAAGGACCCCGAGTCCTTCCGGCTCCGCACGTTCGAGGCCGAGGTGCTGCGTGTCTCACACCGCACGGACCGCGCCCTTGAACTGTTCCGGCAGTTGCTGGCGGAGTTCCAAGGGACTGACCGTGAAGCACTGGTACTGCAATACCTGGGCAAGACCCAGTACGCCGCCGGTCACACGTCCGCCGCGGTGGAAGCCTTTGCCCGGGCACTGGATCTTCGGGTTGCGCAATCGGCTGATGCCGCGCAGATCTACTCGTCCACCGTTGCCCTTCAGCGGGCCCGCGACGTCCTGGATCTCGCCTGCTGACACGCCTATCCGGTTCTGAGGTGGGTGGCCGGGAGGCCCGGACGCAAGCCGCCCGGGTTTTACCGGTAGAATGGTTCTTGGATTTTTGATAAACACGCGCTGGCAGGCCGTTCGGCATGCCTGGCCGGCATAGAACGTCTGACAACTGACCAGACAGATAGAAACCAGAGGATACCAGTGGCAACCACTAACGACATCAAGAACGGAACGGTCCTTAAGCTCGAGGGCCAGCTCTGGAACATCATTGAATTCCAGCACGTCAAGCCCGGCAAAGGTGGCGCGTTTGTGCGGACCAAGATGCGGAACGTGATGTCCGGCAAAGTTGTAGACAAGACGTTCAACGCCGGCCTTAAGATCGAGACCGCCACGGTTGACCGCCGGGACTACCAGTACCTGTACCAGGACGGCGCCGACTTCGTGTTTATGGACACCTCGGACTTCGACCAGCTCACCGTCTCGGGCGCCACTGTTGGCGACGCCACCAACTTCATGCTGGAGAACCAGATGGTGAACATCGCCATCCACGAAGGCAACCCGCTCTACATCGAACTTCCGGCCAGCGTTGTCCTCGAGATCACCTACACCGAGCCTGGCCTGCAGGGCGACCGCTCCTCCGCCGGCACCAAGCCCGCAACCCTGGAAACCGGCTACGAGATCCAGGTGCCTTTGTTCGTCGAGAACAACACCAAGGTCAAGGTCGACACCCGCGACGGCAGCTACCTCGGCCGGGTCAGCGAGTAGTGAGCGCACGCGGTAAGGCCCGAAACAGGGCACTGGATGTCCTCTTCGAAGCCGAGCAGCGCTCGGTTTCCGCCTTCGATGTACTCAGGTCCCGGCGCGAACTGACAGACCAGATCGTGAACCCGTACACCTTGGAAATCGTGGAAGGCGTCGTCTCACAGCAGACCGCCATCGACGAATTTCTCGAGACCTATTCCCAAGGCTGGACCCTGGAACGTATGCCTTCGGTGGACCGCATCATCCTGCGCATCGGCACCTGGGAACTGCTGTACAACGACGACGTTCCCGACGGTGTCGCGGTCAGTGAGGCAGTGGCACTGTCCAAGACGCTCTCAACGGATGAATCGCCGTCGTTCATTAACGGCCTCCTCGGCCGGCTGCAGCAGCTGAAGCCCTCGCTGCTCGCCTGAGCAGGACCCGCCTGAACAGCACGTTGTGACGGAAGGGACCGGCACCACCCAAACGGTGGTGCCGGTCCCTTCTGCGTCAGCCCGCGACGGCGGCGCGCAACGACAGAATCCGCTGCAGTTGCTGCTGTTCCTCCATCTGGTGCAGCCGGACGTCGCGGCCGCTGAGGATGCGCTGCCGGATGAAGGCGAGCTGGGTGGCAGAGTGCAGGAACGCCTTCATCTGCGGGCGGCGGTTATAGCCAGCCGCCCACTGCAGGGCGGTCCGCCGGCCGCGCGGGGTGGCCAGCAGTTCCACCTCGGCGGGGCTGAACCAGCCAGCCGCGGAATATTCCATCAGCCGTTGGCGCGTGAGCCGGTTTTCAGCGACGCGGAGGAGGAAGATGCCCACAACAGCCAGCACAAAGATGGGCACCTGGATCAGGATGTACTCGGCCAGGAACCCCGCGCCCATGCTGTTCCACCGGTTATGCAGCAGCATCGCCGGGATCAGTCCGATGACAAAGGCCAGCACCGAGGCCCCGGAGTGCCAGCGGCGGGCAGCGAAACCCATGATGAGGCCGGTGGTTCCCGTGAAAATGGCATGGGCGAAGGGCGACATCACGCCGCGGAGGAGGAAGATCTGGGCCAGATCCGTTCCCGGGTTGGCGGATTCGGCGATGGCCCGCCCGAAGTAGAGGATGTTTTCGGTGAACGCGAAGCCGCCGGAGATGGTGAAGGCGAAGACTATGCCGTCCACCGGACCGTCGAAGTGTTTGCGCGCCAGCAGCAGGATCAGCAGCAGGCCCAGGGACTTCGCGAACTCCTCCACCACGGGCGCCTGGACGGTGGCCATAAACGTCTGGAAGTCCGCCACATCGCTGAACTGGAAGGTCAGGGCAAAGAACGGCTGGACCAGCAGCGTGACCGCGATGGACACCGCCGCGCCCCAGGTGAATGCGAAGAGCAGGAGCCGCTTGGGTTCCGGTTCCCACCGGTCGATCAGGTAGACGGCAAGGAGCACCGCGGACAGCGGGATCAGCGACACCACAAAGCCCACCAGGAAGCCGCCCACGCCGGTGTTGGCCAGCAGGAAGGGCACCACCAGGAACAAGCTCAGGAAGACCAGGGCGGCGCCGCCTACCGTGAGTGCCAGGAGGCCTGCGGGCCGCCGGCCTGCCAGGGTTGCCTGCGGAGGCCCCAGCGGCGGCAGCTGGGCTGCGTTGGTTCCGGGCGCAGGACGGTAGTACTCCGGTTCAACCCGGCCCATCCAGCTGGGGTTGGCCTGCGTGGGGAAAGGATCCGGTGGGCCGGCTGGCCCACGGGCATGGCCGGAACACGGCTGATGAGGGTGCATGGACATACTGGAAGCCTATGATGCCCCTGCCGATGTGGTAATTTTGAAACGCAAATGATCCTTTTTTAATTCCGTCCCGTGAGGCGGGGAAAGGGGAGACGAGAGTTTGACTTCTGTCACTAACGCACCGGTTCCAGCCAGGGTTGTCCTCAATCAGGCGGACATTGACCGTGCACTCACTCGAATCGCCCACGAGATCCTTGAGGCCAACAAAGGGTCCAAGGACCTGGTCCTGTTGGGCATTCCGCGCCGCGGCTATCCGCTGGCCGTCCGCCTCGCACACAAGATTGCGGCCGCGGACCCAACCGTGGACGCCACCGCCATTGTCGGGCAGCTGGACGTCACCATGTTCCGCGACGACCTCTCCCACCAGCCCACCAGGCCGCCGTACCCCACACAGCTCCCGCGCACGGGAATCGACAACAAGGTTGTGGTGCTCATCGATGATGTCCTGTATTCCGGCCGCACCATCCGTGCCGCCCTTGACGCCATCATCGACCTCGGCCGTCCGCGGATCGTCCGGCTCGCTGTGCTGATCGACCGCGGCCACCGTGAGCTGCCCATCCGGGCCGACCACGTGGGCAAGAACCTGCCCACCTCGTCCGCCGAGAAGGTCCGGGTCCGCCTGGAGGAAACCGACACCGCCGCCGACGGTTCCGTAGTCAACGAAGTAGTTATCGAGGGCGGGGCGTGAAACACCTCCTCTCCACCGAAGACCTCAGCCTGGCCAACGCCATCCGCATCCTCGACACCGCCGAGGAAATGGCTGCCGTAGGGGACCGCGAAGTCAAGAAGCTCCCGGCCCTCCGCGGCCGCACCGTGGTGAACCTCTTCTTCGAAGACTCAACCCGCACGCGGATCTCTTTCGAAGCGGCCGCCAAGAGGCTGTCCGCCGACGTCATCAACTTCGCCGCGAAGGGCTCCTCCGTCTCCAAGGGCGAATCCCTCAAGGACACAGCCCAGACGCTCGCAGCCATGGGTGCGGACGCCGTCGTGATCCGCCACTGGGCCTCGGGCGCGCCGCACCGGCTTGCGGCGACGGACTGGATCGACGCCGCCGTCATCAACGCCGGCGACGGCACCCACGAACACCCCACGCAGGCCCTCCTGGATGCCTTCACCATGCGCCGGCACTGGTCAAAGCTGGCGGGATCCGCCTCGACCGGGGCGGACCTCAAAGGCATGCGCGTAGCCATCGCCGGGGACGTCCTGCACTCCCGCGTGGCCCGCTCCAACGTCTGGCTGCTCCGCACGCTCGGCGCCGAAGTCACCCTCGTGGCGCCACCCACCCTGCTGCCCATCGGCGTCGAACACTGGCCGTGCAAGGTCAGCTACGACATGGACGACACCCTGGCGCAGGGTGTGGACGCCGTGATGATGCTGCGCGTGCAGGGCGAGCGGATGAACGCCTCGTTCTTCCCCTCCACCCGCGAATACTCGCGCCGCTGGGGCTTTGATGACAACCGGCTCCGGGCCCTGGACAGCCTGGGACTGAAGGACACCATCATCATGCATCCCGGACCCATGAACCGTGGCCTGGAGATTTCTTCCGCCGCCGCCGACTCGCCCCGTTCCACCGTGCTTGCACAGGTGCGCAACGGCGTCTCGGTCCGGATGGCCACCCTCTATCTGCTGCTCTCCGGGGATACCCGCGAACCAGCCGCCTCCGTGGGCGCGGCCACCAACACAGCCCGCACCAACTCAGCCCACACCAATGCAGCGCGTTCAAACGCCGCCCATTCTACCAAGGAGAGCAACTGATGGCAGAGAACAACGGAACCTACCTGATCCGCGGTGCATCGATCCTGGGCGCAGGGGCAGAGGACCTGCTAATCAGTGACGGCGTCATCGCCGCCCGGGGCGCAGCCGCTGCCACCCACAAAAACGCGGACGGCGCCACCGTCATCGAAGCCGCCGGCCTGGTGGCACTGCCCGGCATGGTGGACGTGCACACACACCTGCGCGAACCCGGCCGCGAAGATGCCGAAACCGTAGAGACCGGCACCCGCGCCGCCGCCCTGGGCGGCTTCACCGCGGTCCACGCCATGGCCAACAGCAACCCGGTGGCGGATACCGCCGGTGTGGTGGAACAGGTCCACAGCCTGGGCCGCGCGGCCGGCTGGGTGGACGTCCGTCCCGTCGGCGCCGTGACCGTCGGCCTGGCCGGCGAGCAGCTCGCCGAACTCGGCGCCATGGCAGATTCCCGCGCCCAGGTCCGCATGTTCTCCGACGACGGCATCTGCGTCCACGATCCCGTGCTCATGCGCCGCGCCCTGGAGTACGTCAAGGCGTTCGACGGCGTGGTGGCCCAGCACGCGCAGGAACCCCGCCTTACCGCCGGAGCCCAGATGAACGAGGGCGCCGTCTCCGCCGTCCTGGGACTCACCGGCTGGCCGGCGGTCGCCGAGGAAAGCATCATCGCCCGTGACGTCCTGCTGGCGCAGCATGTGGACTCCCGACTGCACGTCTGCCACGTCTCCACCGCCGGCTCCGTGGAGATCATCCGCTGGGCCAAGGAACGCGGCATCAACGTCACCGCCGAAGTCACCCCGCACCACCTCCTGCTCACTGACGACCTGGTCCGCAGCTACAACCCCGTCTACAAGGTCAACCCGCCGCTGCGGACGGATGCAGATGTGCAGGCACTGCGCGCCGGCCTGGCGGACGGCACCATCGACGTGGTGGGCACGGACCACGCCCCGCACCCGAGCGAGCACAAGGAATGCGAGTGGGCGCAGGCCGCGATGGGCATGACCGGGCTGGAAACCGCACTGTCCGTAGTGCAGCACACCATGATCGAAACCGGCCTCATGACCTGGGCCGATTTTGCCCGCGTGACCTCCACCGCGGCGGCGCAGATCGGCCGGGTGACGGACCAGGGCCGTCCCCTGGACGCCGGCGAACCCGCCAACATCATCCTGGTGGACCCGGCGGCACGCTGGACCGTTGACCCTGCCAAGATGGCAACCATGGGCCGCAACTCCCCGTTCGCCGGCCTGGAGCTGCCGGGCAAGGTGGTGTCCACCTTCTACAAGGGCCACCCCACCGTCCTGGACGGCAAGCTCAACACGCCGTACCGCGAACCGGCAGCGGCAGGCGCCTCCTGATGGACACCAAACTACTCACCGGCCTCATCACGGTCGCGCTTATCGCCGTCGTCCTGGTGATGATCTGGGCAGGCTGGCGTAACCGCCTCAGGCGGCAGGCCGACGTCGGCCGGTTGCCCGACGTGCCAGAGGCGCCCGGGGTGCCGCTCGCCGGGGCCGACGGCCAGTACGTTGCGTCCACCACCGCCGGAGACTGGCTGGACCGCATTGCGGTGCACAGGCTTGGGATCCGGACCAACGCGGTTCTCAGCGTGTACCCGCATGGCGTCCTCTTCGACAGAACCGGTGCCCCGGCGCTCTACATCCCGGCCGGCAGCCTGACCGCCGTCCGGCAGGAAAGCGGAATGGCCGGCAAGTTCGTTGAAAAGGATGGGCTCCTGGTCCTCACCTGGGACCTCGGGACCCACGAACTCGACACGGGGTTCCGGACCCGCCGGGCCGCCGACAAGGACGCCCTCTATGACTCCCTTCAGCAATTGATCGCCGCAGCCCCCCAGGCAGATCCCCAGAGTGGAAAGTAAGACAGTGACAGAAACAGCGACAGCAAAAGCAGAGACTGCGGCACCAGCAGCCCTTTCCACCACCGTTCCCACACCGGCGGTATTCGTCCTGGAGGACGGCCGCATGTTCCGCGGCATCAGCTACGGCGCGCAGGGCACTGCCCTGGGCGAGGCGGTGTTCGCCACCGGCATGACCGGCTACCAGGAAACCATCACCGACCCCTCCTACGCCCGCCAGCTGGTGGTGCAGACGGCGCCGCACATCGGCAACACGGGTGTGAACAGCGACGACGCCGAGTCCCGCCGCATCTGGGTGGCCGGCTACATCGTCCGCGACGCCGCCCGCCGCCCCTCCAACTGGCGCTCCGAACGCTCCCTGGACGAGGAGCTCATTGAGCAGGGGATCGTCGGCATCCAGGGCGTGGACACCCGCGCCATCACCCGCCACCTGCGTGAGCACAAGACCATGCGCGCCGGCATCTTCTCGGGTGCGGCCGCCAAGGCCACGGACAAGGAACTCCTTGACGCGGTCCTGGCCAGCGCCCCGATGGAAGGCGCCCGCCTGGCCGAGGAAGTCAGCGTGGACAAGGCCTATGTGGTGGACCCCAAGGACCACGGCTGGGACGGCGAGCCGCGCTTCAGCATTGCCGCGATCGACCTCGGCATCAAGGCCATGACCCCCGTCCGCTTCGCCGAGCGCGGCGTCCGCGTGCATGTCCTGCCGGCAACTTCCACCCTCGAGGACGTCAAGGCCCTCAACCCGGACGGCTTCTTTATGTCCAACGGACCGGGCGACCCCGCCACGGCTGACGCCCAGGTCAAGCTGCTGCGCTCCGTCCTGGACGAGAAGCTGCCGTACTTCGGCATCTGCTTTGGCAACCAGATCCTGGGACGCGCCCTGGGCTTCGGCACGTACAAGCTCCGCTACGGCCACCGCGGCATCAACCAGCCCGTCCTGGACCGGCGCACCGGCAAGGTGGAGATCACCTCGCAGAACCACGGCTTCGCCGTGGACGCGCCGCTCGACGGCGCCACGCAGGCTCCCGAGGAGCGCTACGGCCGCGTCGAGGTCAGCCACATCAGCCTCAACGACGACGTCGTCGAGGGCCTCGCATGCCTGGACATTCCCGCCTTTTCGGTGCAGTACCACCCGGAAGCCGCGGCCGGCCCGCACGACGCCGCTTACCTGTTTGACCGTTTCATCGACCTGATGGCCGTCACCAAAACCGGCGCAGAGAACACCACCGATTCCAAGACTGAGGACAAGAAGTAATGCCCAAGAGAACTGACCTTAAGAGCGTCCTGGTCATCGGTTCCGGCCCGATCGTCATCGGCCAGGCCGCGGAGTTCGACTACTCCGGTACCCAGGCACTGCGTGTCCTCAAGGAGGAGGGCCTGCGGGTCATCCTGGTGAACTCGAACCCGGCCACCATCATGACGGACCCCGAATTCGCAGATGCCACCTACATCGAGCCCATTACCCCCGAGGTGGTGGAGAAGATCATCGCCAAGGAGCGCCCGGACGCGATCCTGCCCACCCTCGGCGGCCAGACCGCACTGAACACAGCCATCGCGCTGGACAAGAACGGCGTGCTGGCAAAGTACAACGTGGAGCTCATCGGCGCGAACATCGCCGCCATCGAGCTCGGCGAGGACCGCGAAAAGTTCAAGGGCGTGGTGGAACGCTGCGGCGCCGAATCGGCCCGCAGCCACATCATCCACACCATTGACGAGGCTTTGGCCGCCGCCGAGGACCTCGGCTACCCGATGGTGGTCCGGCCCTCCTTCACCATGGGCGGCCTCGGCTCCGGCCTGGCCTACAACGAAAACGACCTCCGCCGCATCGTCGGGCAGGGCCTGCAGTACAGCCCCACCACCGAGGTGCTGCTCGAAGAGAGCATCCTCGGCTGGAAGGAATACGAGCTTGAGATGATGCGCGACAAAAACGACAACGTCGTTGTCGTTTGCTCCATCGAAAACTTCGACCCCGTGGGCGTCCACACCGGCGACTCCATCACCGTGGCACCGGCGCTGACCCTGACCGACCGCGAATACCAGCGGCTGCGCGATATCTCCATCGCCGTCATCCGTGAGGTGGGCGTGGACACCGGCGGCTGCAACATCCAGTTCGCCATCGAGCCGGACACCGGCCGGGTAGTGGTCATCGAGATGAACCCGCGCGTGTCCCGGTCCTCCGCCCTGGCGTCCAAGGCCACCGGCTTCGCCATCGCCAAGATCGCCACCAAGCTCTCCCTCGGCTACACGCTGGACGAGATCCCGAACGACATCACGCAGAAGACCCCGGCGTCGTTCGAACCCACGCTGGACTACGTGGTGGTCAAGGTTCCACGCTTCGCCTTCGAGAAGTTCCCGGCCGCGGACGACACCCTCACCACCACCATGAAGTCCGTCGGCGAAGCCATGGCCATGGGCCGCAACTTCACCGAAGCGCTGCAGAAGGCCCTCCGCTCCCTGGAACAGAAGGGCTCGCAGCTGGACTTCAGCTCCGTCCCCGAATGGGAAGTCCCGGAGCTGATCGAGAAGGCCAAGCGGCCCACCACGGAACGCCTGCACCAGGTCCAGCGTGCCCTGCTCGGCGGCGCCACCGTGGAACAGCTGTTCGAAGCCACCAAGATCGACCCCTGGTACCTGGACCAGCTCCAGCTGCTCAACGAGATCTCCCACGAGATCCGCCAGGCCGGAGCCCTGACCGTGGAGATGCTCAAGCGCGCCAAGCGCCACGGCTTCTCGGACGAGCAGATCGGTTCCCTCACGCACAACTCCGAAGCCGTGGTCCGCGGTGTCCGGCAGGCCCTCGGGATCCGTCCGGTCTACAAGACGGTAGATACCTGCGCCGCCGAGTTCGCCGCCTACACCCCGTACCACTACTCGTCCTACGACGAGGAGGACGAGATTGCGCTGCACTCCAAGCCGTCCATCCTGATCCTCGGCTCCGGCCCCAACCGTATCGGCCAGGGCATCGAGTTCGACTACTCCTGCGTCCACGCCTCCATGGCGCTGCGCAAGGCCGGGTACGAGACCGTTATGGTCAACTGCAATCCGGAGACCGTCTCCACGGACTATGACGTCTCCACGCGCCTGTACTTCGAGCCGCTGACCCTTGAGGACGTCCTCGAGGTCATCGCCGCCGAGGAACGCACCGGCGGCGTGATGGGTGTGTTTGTGCAGCTCGGTGGCCAGACGCCGCTGAAGCTGGCACAGCAGCTGGCCGACGCCGGCGTCCCCATCCTGGGCACGTCCCCGGAAGCGATCGACCTCGCCGAGCACCGCGGCGAGTTCTCCCGCGTGCTCGACAATGCCGGGCTGATCGCCCCGAAGAACGGCACCGCGGTGTCCTTCGACGACGCCAAGAAGATCGCCGACGAGATTGGCTACCCCGTCCTGGTCCGTCCGTCCTACGTGCTCGGTGGCCGCGGCATGGAAATCGTCTACGACGAGGCCAACCTTTCCCGCTACATCGCCAACGCGACCGAAATCACCCCGGACCACCCCGTGCTGATCGACCGCTTCCTGGAGGATGCCGTCGAAATCGACGTCGACGCGCTCTTCGACGGCACCGACATGTACCTCGGCGGCATCATGGAACACATCGAGGAGGCCGGCATCCACTCCGGCGACTCCGCGTGTGTCCTGCCTCCCATCACCCTGGGCAACAACGTGATCGAGCGTGTCCGCACGGCAACGCGCGCCATCGCCGAAGGGGTGGGCGTCCGCGGCCTGATCAACATCCAGTTCGCGCTGGCCTCCGACGTTCTCTACGTGCTCGAAGCCAACCCGCGTGCCTCCCGCACCGTGCCGTTCGTCTCCAAGGCGACCGGCGTCCAGATGGCGAAGGCAGCCGCGCTGATCGGCACGGGCGTCACCATCCACCAGCTCCGGACCGCCTACAAGATGCTGCCGGAAACCGGCGACGGCTCCACACTGCCGCTCGACGCCCCGGTCTCGGTCAAGGAAGCCGTGCTTCCGTTCAGCCGCTTCCGCACCCCGGAAGGCAAGGTGGTGGACTCGCTGCTCGGCCCGGAGATGCGTTCCACCGGCGAAGTCATGGGCATCGACAAGCACTTCGACACCGCCTTCGCCAAGAGCCAGGCAGCCGCCAACAATGCCCTGCCCACCGAAGGCAAGATCTTCGTCTCCGTGGCCAACCGGGACAAGCGGGCGGTCATCATGGCCGTCAAGCGCCTCTCGGACCTCGGCTTTGAGATCGTCTCCACCGGCGGCACCGCCGACGTCCTGCGCCGCAACGGCATCCAGGCCAGCACGGTCCGCAAGGTCGCCGAGGGCAGCAGTGCCGAAGGTGAGGGCACCATCGCAGACCTCGTCATCGCCGGCGAGATCGACATGGTCTTCAACACCCCCTCCGGCGGCGAAGCCCGCAGCGACGGCTACGCCCTGCGTGCCGCCGCGACCTCCATCGGCATCCCCTGCATCACCACGGTGGCCGAGTTCAACGCGGCGGTGCAGGCCATCGAGGCGATGCGCACCTACGAATGGTCGGTGACCAGCCTGCAGGAGCACGCCGCCGCCCTGGTGGCGTCCCAGAAGGCAGCTGCGGAGAACGCGGCGGCCGAGTCTGCGGTTTCGCAGAATGCCTGAGGCCGCCTCCACACCGTCAAGCCCCGCCCGGGAGTCCTTCGGCTCCCGGCTCGGGGCGGCCATGGCGGCCCGCGGGCCGCTGTGCGTGGGCATTGACCCGCACCCCGCACTCCTGAAGGACTGGGGACTGGCCGACGACGCCGCAGGGCTGAGGCGGTTTTCGCTGACGGTCCTGGAGGCCGTCGGTTCGCTCGCTGCCGCGGTGAAGCCGCAGGTGGCGCTCTACGAGCGCCACGGTTCGGCCGGGATGGCAGTCCTGGAAGAGGTCCTGGCCGCGGCAACGCAGGCGCAGGTCCTCACCATTGCTGACGCCAAGCGGGGGGACATCGGCTCCACGATGGCTGCCTACGCGGATGCCTGGCTGCGGGACGGCTCGTCCCTGGCAGCCGACTCCGTGACCCTCAGCCCGTACCTGGGGTTTGAGTCGCTCCGCCCGGCCCTTGACCTGGCAGCGGACTACGGCCGGGGCGTATTTGTCCTGGCGCTGACCTCCAATCCGGAGGGGGCTTCCGTGCAGCATGTGGGCGGAGCCGACTCCGTGGCCCGGCGGATCGTCGAGGCGGCAGCGGCAGAAAACAGCCGTTATGCCGGCGGCCTGGGGTCCGTTGGACTCGTCGTCGGCGCCACCGTGGGGTCTGCTTTGACTGACCTGCACCTGGACCTGCAGGCGGTCCGCGGACCCATCCTGGCCCCGGGACTGGGCGCCCAGGGTGCCACCCCGGCAGACCTGCGCCGGACCTTCGGGGCGGCGTACCCGCAGGTCCTGGGGACGTCCAGCCGGGATATCCTGGCTGCCGGTCCAGGGACCCAAGGTCTCCGTAATGCTGCGTTGCGCACGCTTGTTGGGCTCATCGGCGAATAGGCACCCAATGGTGGCATCCATTGATTCACCGCCCACCAAGGGGTAGGTTTCAGGACAAGTCCAATGGCGGCCGCCTTGGACTCAGCCGATGAATCCGGGGGTGTCCTCCATGAGCCTGCGACCCTTATCTCCTTCGGAACGCGCGGCGGCCCTGAACAAGGCGGCCGCCGCGCGGGCCACCAGGGCGGCCGCGAAAGAGCGCCTCAAGAACGGCAAGACGTCGGCAGCGGACCTCATAGGCGCCGCCGCCGCGGATGACGCCCTAGCCCGGATGCGGGTAGTGGAGCTGTTGGAGGCCCTGCCGGGCATTGGAAAAGTCAGGGCTGCAGCCATTATGGAGCAGTTGGGCATAGCGGCCTCCCGCCGGCTCCGCGGGCTGGGCATTCACCAGCGCCAGGCGCTGGTAGATTTTATAGACGAGAAATAGGGCGTTCCTAGAGGCGCCCGACCCCAAACTCCGCCGCAAAGGAATACGTGAGCAAGAAACCGGGACTGACAGTCCTCGCTGGTCCGACGGCTGTTGGCAAAGGCACCGTGTCCACCTATATCCGGGATAACTACCCCGAAGTCTGGCTTTCCGTATCGGCCACCACCCGCGCTCCGCGGCCCGGTGAGCAGGATGGCGTCCACTACTTCTTCAAGTCCAAGGAAGAGTTCGAGTCGCTCGTTGCAGCCGGCGAGTTCCTGGAGTGGGCCGTAGTCCACGGCCAGAACACCTACGGCACCCTGCGGAGTTCCGTGGACGAGGCCATCGCCGCCGGCAGGTCCGTCCTGCTGGAGATCGATCTGCAGGGTGCACGCCAGGTCAAGCAGGCCGTTCCTGACGCCCAGTTTGTGTTCCTGGCGCCGCCCAGCTGGGACGAAATGGTCCGACGACTGGTGGGTCGCGGCACGGAAACTGAGCAGGAGCAGCAGCAGCGGCTAGAAACAGCTAAACTGGAACTTGCCGCTGAACCGGAGTTTAACCACACCGTCATCAATGATGACGTTCGCCGGGCAGCGGACGAGCTTGTTTCACTCATGGGGCTGACCCCGCACCCGCACTAGTAGCCGGTACCAGCCAGCCCGTTAGAATTTGGAGAATTCGTGTCCACGAACCTTGAAGGCATCATCAACCCGCCGATCGACTCACTGCTTAAGGCAGCTGATTCCAAGTACGGCCTGGTGATCTTCGGTGCCAAGCGTGCACGTCAGATCAACGCTTACTACGCCCAGCTGCACGAGGGCCTGTTCGAGTACGTCGGCCCCCTGGTCGACACCAAGCTGAACGAGAAGTCGCTGTCCATCGCCCTGCGCGAAATCAACGAAGGCAAGCTCGTTTCCACGCCGATCGAAGCCGCAGAGTAAGTTCAGACTGCCCTGTTGACGGAGGTCACGTGCGCATAGTCCTCGGAGTCGGGGGAGGGATTGCGGCCTACAAGGTCGCATCGCTCCTCCGGCTTTTTACTGAAGCCGGCCACAATGTCACGGTGATTCCCACTGAGGCAGCCACCCGCTTTGTGGGTGTCGCCACGTGGGAGGCACTGTCCGGGAACCCGGTCAGCAACAGCGTCTTCGACGACGTGCACCAGGTCAACCACGTCAGGCTTGGCCATGAGGCCGACCTCATTGTGGTGGCACCCGCGACCGCGGACCTGCTGGCGCGCGCGGCCACCGGACAGGCCAACGACCTCCTCACCAACACGCTGCTCATGGCCAGCGGCCCGGTACTCTTTGCCCCCGCCATGCACACGGAGATGTGGCTGCACGCCGCCACCCGCGCCAACGTTGAAACGCTGCGAAGCAGGGGCATCGCGGTCCTCGAACCGGCCAGCGGCCGGCTCACCGGCACGGACTCCGGTCCCGGCCGCCTGCCTGAGCCCGAAGCAATCTTCGACGCCGCCATGGCACTTGCCCAGGGCCAGTCCGATTACCAGCTTCCGCTGGCCGGCCGGACCGTCACAGTCAGTGCAGGCGGAACCCGGGAACCGCTGGACCCCGTCCGTTTCCTGGGCAACCGCTCCTCCGGTAAGCAGGGCGTGGCGCTGGCCGTCGCTGCCCGCAATGCGGGTGCCACGGTCCGCCTGGTCGCCGCCCATTTGGAGGTCCCGGCGCCGACCGGGGTCGACGTAGTGACCGTTGAGACCGCCCTGGAGTTGCGCGAGGCCATGCTGGCAGCCGCGGCGGATTCCGACGTCGTGATCATGGCTGCGGCCGTGGCGGACTTCCGCCCCGCGGAGATCTCCGGCACGAAGATCAAAAAACGTGATGACACCGCGGACCCCGTCATTTCCCTGGTCCGGAACCCGGACATCCTCCAGGAACTGGTCGAGGTCCGGGACCACGCTCCCGATAACCAGGCCAGCCGCCGCAGCCAGCTGATAGTGGGCTTCGCAGCAGAGACCGGTGACGGCCAAGGCGACGTCCTGACCTACGCGGAGGCAAAGCTCAAGCGCAAGGGCTGCGATCTCCTGGTGGTCAATCATGTGGGATCGGACAAGGTCTTTGGCCAGGACAGCAACTCGGTAGTCATCCTTGCCCGCTCCGGCGCCGAACCACAACTGGCCGCCGGAACCAAAACAGAGGTTTCGGCCGCCGTCATCACGCGGATCGGCTATGAGCTGAACCACGTTTCGCCACGCTCCTGACCGAAAGCCACGCACTGTTTCCTTAGCACGGGGACACACGCCGCCGGACGTCCGATTCCCAACCAGTAAGGTAGTTGAGTGACTTTACCGCTGCACATTCCCCACACCCACGGGGCCACGCCCTCCGCCCTCCGGCTCTTCACGTCCGAGTCGGTCACTGAAGGCCATCCGGACAAGATCTGCGACCAGATCAGTGACGCCATCCTGGATGCACTGCTCGCCGCGGATCCCGAGTCCCGCGTCGCCGTGGAGACCATGGCCACCACCGGCCTGGTCCATGTTGCCGGCGAGGTCACTACCGACGCCTACGTCGAAATCCCGCAGATCGTCCGGGAAACCATCCTCGGCATCGGCTACGACTCCTCAGCCAACGGGTTTGATGGTGCCCGCTGCGGCGTCTCCGTCTCCATCGGACAGCAGTCCAACGACATCGCCGGGGGTGTCTTCAACTCCCTCGAAGCCCGCGAAGGCCGCCAGGAGGACGACTACGACCTCCAGGGCGCCGGCGACCAGGGCCTGATGTTCGGGTACGCGAGCGACGAAACCCCGTCCTACATGCCGGTGCCGATCTGGATCGCGCACCGCCTGTCCGAACGCCTCACCGAGGTGCGCAAGTCCGGCGAACTCTCTTACCTCCGCCCCGACGGCAAGACCCAGGTCACTATCGGCTACGACAAGGACGTCCCGGTTTCCGTCGAAACCGTCGTCATCTCCAGCCAGCACGCCGCAGGCACCAGCCTGGACCGGCTGCGCGCCGACCTCGCCTCCTTTGTTATTGAGCCCGTCCTGGCTGCAGCCAACCTGGACATTTCCCGGGCTGCCAACATCCTGAACCCGGCCGGTGAGTTTGTCATCGGCGGGCCCGTCGGTGACGCCGGCCTGACCGGACGCAAGATCATTGTGGACACCTACGGCGGCATGGCCCGCCACGGGGGCGGCGCCTTCTCGGGCAAGGACCCCTCCAAGGTGGACCGTTCCGCTGCCTACGCCATGCGCTGGGTTGCCAAGAACGTCGTGGCGGCCGGACTGGCAAAGCGCGCCGAGATCCAGATTGCCTACGCCATCGGCCAGGCCCGCCCCGTGGGCACGTACGTCGAGACCTTCGGCACCGAGACGGTGGACCCGGCCAGGATCAGCGCCGCCATCGCGGAGATCTTCGACCTCCGCCCGCGTGCCATCATCGATGCCCTGGACCTCAAGCGTCCCATCTACGCCAAGACCGCCGCGCACGGACACTTCGGCCGTGACGATCCCGACTTCACCTGGGAGCGCCTGGACCGGGTGGAGGACCTGAAGGCCTTCTTCAACGCGTAGGCCAGTCCGCCATGGCCTCTGATGAGTCTGTCCCTCCCGGCGCCGTCCAGTTGTCGCTGCTGCAGGGCTTCCCGGCGAAGGCCAGGCCGTCCGGGCCCCCGCTGGCCGCGCACCTTCCGGTGGCCAGGGTCCTCGTGGAGACGCCGCTGCCGCATCTGGACCGGCCCTTCGACTACAGCGTGCCGGCCGAACTGGACGGGGCCGCACAGGCCGGCGTCCGGGTAAAGGTCAGCTTCAACGGCCAGGACCTGTCCGGGTTCATCATTGAACGGACTGAAGAATCCGACGCCGGCCACACCCTGGTGCCCCTGCAGAAGGTGGTCTCTCCCGTCGTCGTCCTGACGCCGGCTGTCCGGGATCTGGTGTCCGCCGTCGCGGCCCGGTATGCAGGCACGGTCAGTGACGTCCTTCGCGTCGCGGTGCCTCCGCGCATGGCGAGGCTCGAGAAGGACTTCCTCTCGTTGCCGGTAGCAGAGCCGGCGTCACCGGACCCGCTGGCCGACGCCGGGGCTTTGACCGGCCAGGACGTCCCTGCCGGGACTGAAGCAGACTGGGCCGGTTACCGCAACGGCCCGGCATTTGTCCGCCACCTGCGGGACGGCGGATCCCCACGGGCGGTCTTCAACCCGCTCCAGGGATTCGGCCCGGCAGCTTGGCCGCACCTTTTGGCAACGGCCGTGGCAGCAGTCCGTGCCTCCGGCCGCGGCGCCGTGGTGGTGGTGCCGGACTACCGGGACCTGGACCAGCTGGAAAATGCGCTCCTGGCGGTGCTGCCCGCCGACGATATCGCCCGCCTGACATCCGACGACGGGCCCACTCCCCGCTACCGGAACTTCCTGCGCCTCCTTGCCGGGTCCGCGCGCGTAGCCATCGGCACGCGCTCGGCAGCGTTTGCCCCGGTCCGGGATCTGGGCCTTGTTGCCTGCTGGGACGACGGCGATGACCTCCACATCGAACAGCGTGCCCCGTACGCCCATGCCCGCGACGTGCTGCTGCTGCGCGCGGACCAGGAAGGCACCGCCTGCCTCATGGCCGGTCATTCCAGGAGCGCGGAACTCCAGCGGCTGGTGGAGGCCGGCTGGGCCATGCCCGTTGAGGCCGATCGGGCGTTCGCACGACGGACCGTGCCCCGGGTGCTGAACACGGCGGACAGCTTCGAGCAGGAACGCGACCCCCTGGCCCTTGTTGCGCGGCTTCCCGGTGCCGCGTGGCGGGCTGCCAAGGACGGGCTGGAACGTGGGCCCGTCCTGGTGCAGGTGGCCCGCGCCGGCTACGCGCCGTCGCTCGTCTGTGAGACGTGCCGCGAACCCGCCCGCTGCCAGGCCTGCCAGGGTCCCCTTGCCCTGGCCGGAGCCACCGGCAGCTCTGCGGTCCCGCAATGCCGCTGGTGTTCCACGCCGGCACCGGAGTGGCAGTGTGCCCATTGCTCGGGGCACAAGCTCCGTAAGGGCGCCACCGGCGTCCTGCGCACAGCCGAAGAGCTGGGCAGGGCATTTCCCGGAAAAACCGTCATTACGTCCTCGGGCGGCAACATCAAGGCCGGCGTTGGCAGCGCCAAGGCTTTGGTGGTGGCCACCGTCGGGGCCGAGCCCGTGGCGGAAGGTGGTTATGCTGCGGCGCTGCTCCTGGACGGTGACTCCCTGCTCCGCCGGGAGAACCTCCGCGCCGGGGAAGACACGGTGCGCCGCTGGTTCAACGCCGCGGCGTTGGTGCGCCCGGCGTCCGACGGCGGACTGGTGGTCATCACCGCGACGGAAAGTGTTGCTGTTGGCGCGTTGCTGCGGTGGGACCCGGCCGGGTACTCCCGGCGCGAGCTGGAACTCCGGATGGAACTCCAGCTGCCGCCGGCGGTCAGGATTGCCTCGGTCACCGGCCCCCGGGCCGCCGTCGCACATTTTTCCGGGACCGTGGAGAAGGAGCTGGCCGCCACGGGTGTGACGCTGCGGACCGCAGGACCGGCGCCACTGTTCCTCACCGGTCCAGCGGCCGCCGGGGGAGCCGGGGGTGCCGAGGGGGCAGGGGAGAACGCCCGGACCCTGCTGTTCTTCGCGTACGGGCAGGCAGCCACTGTCACCCGGGTGTTACGTGCAACAAAGGCTGCGGCCGCCGCCAAGAGGACCACGGAACCGGTCCAGGTCAGGCTGGACGGCGTGGACGTCCTCTAGCGGCTTCCTTTGGCGGCATCAGTCAACGGCTGCGCCGCGCCATGATGTCGTGGGCCACGTCCACCAGCTGCTGCGCGGATTCGTCCCAGCTGAACTCCTGCGCACGTGCCACGGAACGGCGGGACACCTGCCGCCAGTGGGCGTCGTCCCGCAGTTTCTGCACGGCCGCGGCGAACTCTGCCGGGGATGCGGGATCAACGTAGGTTGCCGCGTCGCCGCCCACCTCGCGGAAAATCGGGATGTCGCTGGCGATGACCGGCGTGCCGAGGGCCATGGCCTCCACCAGCGGAAGACCGTAGCCTTCGGCGCGGGAGAGGCTCACCAGTCCAGTGGCCCGCATGAGCAGGACGGCATATTCGTCATCGGTGACCCCGTTGTGGAAGACCACCGTGGCACCCGGCGGCACCATGATCTCCAGCTCGGCCCGGCGCTCGGAGGTGATCCTGCTCAGCAGGTGCAGGGTGAAATCTGGCAGCTCGGACATGCCGGCCACCATTGTTTCAACGTTTTTGTAGGGCATAAACGAGCCCATGTACACCAGCGAATGGTCCGCCCCGGCAGCAGGATCACGCGGTTCCTGGGCGGGCTGCGGGGCGTTGCTGATGATCCGCACGGGCCTTTTGGTGAGCCGGTACTTGGCCATCAGCGCTTCCGTGGTCCGGCTGATGGTGGCCACGGTGTCCGCCCGGTTGAGGAGGACGCGCTGCGGCCAGAACGCCTTGTGGTAGAGCCGCCAGAGCACGCGGACGGGTGCCGGCAGGAATCCCGGGGGCGCAGGGTGCTCGTAGTAGATGAGGTCGTGCAGGGTCAGGACCAGGCCGTACTTGCGCCCCCAGCTGCCCATGGTCTGCATGGGGCACACCACAACGTCTGCCCCCAGCGGGTTGATCCTGCGGGCCACGAACAGCTCCAGCGGGGACAGCGGACTGTTGATCAACGTGTACGGAACATCCGGGAGCAGCGCCAGTTGGCGCGTGTCGCTGATAAGCATGGAAACGTCGGCCACCTTTGCCGTGGCGGCGATGAGGCTGGCTCCGTAACGGCTGATGCCGTCGTGATGATCGGTCCGGGTGAATCGTGCATCGATGACAATCTTCACGCGGGGTGGTCCTTAAGGAAGCTGCGGATGAAGCCGGCGGCGGGGCCGGGCGTTTCGTAGTGGATCAGGTGGCCGACGCCGGGAATGACTTTGAGGACGCCGTCGGGGAGGAGCGCGGCGAGACGGTGCTGGTCCGGCAGGGTGGCAATCTCGTCTTTTTCGCCGGCGACCAGGAGCACCGGCAGGCTCAGCTTCCCGGCAACCTCGGCCACATGGCCGCTGACCGACGCCGTGAACGATTCGAGGAGGCTTTCCCGGTTAGCGAAAGCGCTGAAGTAGGCATGGTGCTGGCCGTGGATGAAGCGGCGCAGCTCTGTGTCGGCCGTCTTGGCCATGGCCTCGCTCATGACCCTGACAATCAGCGGACTGCGCAGCAGTGCCAGTCCCAGCGGGCGGGGGAGCCGGGCCGCCAGCCGGTAGTAGAGGACGGCCAGCTTGGTCATGATGCCCTTGGGGCCTTCCAGGGCAGGCGTGGCGATGGGGTTGATCAGGATCAGCGGTGTGACGGTACCCGGGTGGGTGGCGACAAAATGGGCGGCGACGATCGAGCCGAAGGAGTGCCCCAACAGCACGGTGTCCGGGCCGAGGCCGAGCGCCGCCATAAAGTCGGTGACAAAGGTGCCGTACTGCTCCACCGAATGTTTCCCGGAGGCGAACGCGGCCGAGCTGCCGAACCCTGGCAGGTCCGGCATGATGATGCGCATTTCCGGCAACTGGTCGGCCACCCGGAGCAGGCCGTGGTGATCGCCGCGGAAACCGTGGATGACCAGGATGGTGCGGGTGTCAGGTGTGGGCTGGACGGGTTCGTAGGTCCAGTACGCCACGGCGGTGCCGTTAATCACGATGTCGGCGGCCCGGGTGCGGGCCGCCAGCCCGGCGCTGAAGAACGAGGACGCAGGGGATGGCTGTTGATCGGCGGTTTTCATGACCCTCGGTCCTAGTTGACGTTGTCGGGGTGGGATCCCGTGCGCTGACCGCGGTCAAGCTCGGCAAGGGCTGCCATGTCGCGGTCTGAAAGTTCAAAGCCAAAGACGTCCAGGTTTTCCCTGATCCGCGACTCGGAGCTTGCCTTCGGAATGGCGATGTTCCCCAGCTGGATGTGCCACCGAAGAATGATCTGGGCCGCTGTCCTGCCGTGTTCGGCGGCCAGGGCCAGGACCACGGGATCCAACAGTACGTGTCCGCGCGCCAGGGGGCTCCAGGCTTCCGTCCGGATGCCCAGGGCGTGGTGTTTGTCCCTCAGCTCCGCCTGCTGGAGCCACGGGTGCAGTTCAATCTGGTTCACGGCGGGCACCACTTCGGCGCTCTCGAGCAGCTGGTCCAGGTGCGCGGGCTGGAAGTTGCAGACGCCGATGGCGCGGACTTTGCCTTCGCGGTACAACGTTTCGAGGGCGCGGTATGTGTCGGTGAACAGATCCCGCTTGGCGCAGGGCCAGTGGATCAGGTACATGTCCACGTAGTCCAGGCCGAGGTTGACCATGGAGGTATCGAAGGCACGGAGGGTTGAGTCGTACCCCTGGTCATCGTTCCAGACCTTCGTGGTGATAAATACGTCCTCGCGCCGCAGGCCGGGCGAGGATTCCCCGGAGCCGCCGCTTCTGCCTTCGGAATCCATGGCGGGGCCGAGCCCCCGCGCCACGCCGGTTTCGTTGCCGTACATCGCTGCCGTGTCAAAGTGGCGGTATCCGGTGCCGAGGGCCGTGGCCACCAGGCCGGATGCTTCCGCTGCCGGAACTTTGTACAGCCCGAATCCCAACTGGTCGATCTGCACACCGTTGTTGAGGCCGAGCCGGGGTGAGGTTTTCATAGCATTGACTTTACCCATTGGGCCAGGCGACACCGCCAAAGCCCACCAGGCGGCGCGCGGTGGCTTCATCCACGATCAGGTCGGTGGCAAGGCCAGCGGAGAGGGCGCCCCGCAGGCCGTTGATCTTGGATGCCCCGGAAATCACGCAGATCCGCCGCCGGACCTGGCGCAGCTGGGAGAGTGCCGGACCCGTGGAGCGTTCGTTCAGGACGATACCGTCAGAGGATCCGTTACGCCGAAAAAAGACCGTGGCAACGTCACCCACCACATCTGAATGGGCCAGCATCTTGAGGTCGCTTTCGTCCAGGTAGCCACCCGCGTAGACGTGGCTCGGGTAGTCCGCGTCCACGGATCCAACACCGAAGATGGCGATGCTCATCCGGGCCTGCAGGTCCAGGATGCGCTGCACGCTGCGCTCATTCCACATGGCGGTTTTGGTGGCTGCATGGTCGAAGAATGCGGGAACAGGGAACTGCTCCACGCGGGCGCCGTAGGCACTTCCGAAGCGGCGCATGATGTCACTCGCATAGGTGATACCGGTGGTGTGCATGTTGCCGGCGCCGTTCAACTGGACCACCACGGTATCGTGCGTGATCTTGCGCGTGAGGTGCCTGCTGACCGCACTGAGCGTTGAACCCCACGCGACGCCGATGATCGCATTGGAGTCCACCAGCGGGCCGATGGTGCGGGCCGCCTGAATGGCCACGCGGTCCAGGGTTTCCGCCTCGTTCAATGACTCCAGCACCGGAACAACGTGCACGTCCACGTTGTACTCGCGACGGATCATGCTTTCGAGTTCGGGACCCGTATCCAGCGGGTTGCGGATCTGGATCTGGACCAGGCCTGTGTCCCTGGCGGCCGACAGAAGCCGGGAAACCGTGGACCGGGACGTCCGCAGTTCCCGGGCGATCGCGTCCATCGTCAGGTCCTGGAGGTAATACATCTGTGCAGCCCGAAGCGCATCTGAGTGCCGGGAGAGCGTCATTCGGACTCCATTCTGCACGTTTGTGCATAGTGCTTGACTCCATTTTCCATTACTCCAAACAATAGTTGAAGAACGACGGTGCATCCGGCGGATGCCCGCACGCCAATAAACCCAAGGAGCAGTGTTGGGACTCAAACATACATTCGGCCACAGCGGAGCCACGCCCGCCCACAGCACCGTGCCGCGCGCATCGGTGCAGGGTCTGCGGAATCGTCCGCACGCCAAGGTGTTGATCATCGGCGGTGGCATCAACGGCGTGGGAACCTTCCGGGACCTCGCCCTGCAGGGAGTGGACGTGGCCCTGGTGGAGCGTGGCGATTACTGCCAGGGTGCCAGCGGCGCGTCCTCCCATATGATTCACGGCGGCATCCGTTACCTGGAAAACGGGGAATTCCGCCTCGTCCGCGAATCCGTGGTGGAACGCAACCGCCTCCTGCGGATCGCGCCGCATTATGTGAAGCCCCTCCAGACCACCATCCCGATCTTCAGCACTTTTTCCGGCGTCCTGTCCGCACCGTTGCGGTTCCTCACGCACAAGCAGCAGGGCAAGCCCAAAGAGCGCGGCGCCTTCCTGATCAAACTGGGCCTGAGTATGTACGACTCGTTCTCCCGGGACGGCGGCTCCGTGCAGCGCCACCAGTTCCGCGGACGCAAGCGTGCCCTCGCCGAGCTGCCGCAGCTGCATCCCGGCATCAAATACGCAGCCACCTATTTCGACGCCTCGGTCCACAACCCCGAGCGCCTTACGCTCGATGTGCTCCAGGACGGCGAAAAAGCGGGGCAAGGCAGCGGCGGACCGGAAAGCTCAACAGCACGGGCGAGCAACTACCTCGCACTCCATTCGCTCGGCGGGGCTGCCGCACAGTCCGGCACCACGGTCCAGCTCCGCGACGAACTGACTGGCGAGCTGTTTGATTTCACCGCGGACGTCATCGTCAACACCACCGGCGCCTGGGTGGACCTGACCAACGAAGCCATGGGGGCGGCGTCGGCCTTTATGGGCGGCACGAAGGGATCGCACATTGTGCTGGACCACCCGGTCCTGCTCGAGGCCTGCAAAGGCCGGGAGATCTTCTTTGAGCACACGGACGGCCGGATCGTCCTCATCTATCCCATGGGCGACCGGGTCCTGGTGGGAACCACTGACGTTCTTGCCGACATGACGCAGGACGCAGTGTGCACGGATGAGGAGATCGAGTACTTCTTCAACCTGATCGGCCACGTCTTCCCGGACATCACCGTGCAGCGTGACCAGATCGTCTACACGTTCTCCGGCGTCCGCCCGCTGCCACGCCACGACGCCACCCAGCCGGGGTTTGTCTCGCGCGACTACCGGATTGAACGGCGCACCCCGGCTGCCGAGGCACCCGGCGCAGGAACCGCCGTCGTACTCAGCCTGGTGGGCGGTAAGTGGACCACTTTCCGGGCTCTGGCCGAGCACATGGCAAATGATGTGCTTGCCGAGCTGGGGATGGAACGGAAGGTCTCGACGGCGAAACTCGCCATCGGAGGCGGCGCCGGCTTCCCCGAGGATGACGCCGGAGTCCAGAAATGGATCAAGGCTCATATGGGTGCCGGCCGGGACGCGGACCGCTCCGCCGTCCTGCTGACCCGCTACGGCACGAGGGCTGACGACGTGATCCGCTACCTTGATGCCGGCCCGGACAGGTTGCTCCGTTCCACCCGTGAACTCAGCGTCCGTGAGCTGGAGTTTATGGCCCGGAACGAGCAGATCGGGCACCTCATCGATGTCCTGATCAGGCGTACGTCGCTCGCCTTCCGTGGACTTGTCACCGGAGAACTTCTTGTCGAGGTTGCGGACGTCCTGTCCGCCCCGCTGGGCTGGGATGCCACAGCCAAGGCCGACGAGATCAAGCATGCGCGGGAAGTACTGGAGCGATTCCACCGCGTACAGATCCACAGCCTGGTCGCCTAGGCAGACCAGGCTGCAGCCGGGGCGTCAAAGCGCTCCGGTTCAACGGTCCTTCAACCCGCGAAGGACCGCAAAATAGAAAATAGAGGAGTCAATGATGTCTCTTGGAATTGTTTTTCTTTCCGAAGTCTTCGGAACGGCGATGCTCACCCTGCTGGGTTGCGGTGTCGTGGCCAACGTTGCCCTGAAGGGCACAAAAGGCAACAGCGGCGGGTTCCTGATGGTGACCTGGGGGTGGGGGATCGCCGTCTTCGCGGGTGTTTTCGTTGCCGCCAAATCCGGCGCCCACCTCAATCCGGCCGTCACGCTGGGCCTACTGGTTAAGGGCGGCAAGGAGTATGCTCCGGACGTCCCGGTGGATGTCGCGTCCACGTTCACCTACTTCGGTGGCGAACTGCTCGGCGCCTTCCTGGGTGCTGTCCTTTGCTGGGTCGCATACAAGCAGCACTTCGATGCCGAACCCGTGGAAGCCAACAAGCTGGCGACGTTTTCCACCGGTCCGGCCATCCGCTCCACGCCCTGGAACCTGCTCACGGAAATCATCGGCACGTTTGTCCTGGTCTTCGTCATCCTGACGTTCGGCGGGACGCCCTCGGGCCTTGGGCCGCTGGCGGTGGCACTGCTCGTGGTGGGCATCGGCGTATCCCTGGGTGGACCCACGGGTTATGCCATTAATCCGGCCCGCGACCTCGGGCCCCGCATCGCCCACGCAATCCTGCCCATCAAGGGCAAGGGTTCCAGTGACTGGGCCTACTCCTGGATCCCCGTCGTAGGGCCGTTGGTCGGCGGTAGCCTTGCCGGCCTGGTGGCGTTCTGGGTTCCCGCGATCATGCCTGCCGTCGCCGGCTAGTAACCATTTTCAAACACACACAAAAATACAGACAAGGACGTCACCATGAACCAATACGTAATCGCCATCGACCAGGGCACCACCAGTTCCCGCGCCATCATCTTTGACCACAGCGGCAACATCGTTTCCTCGGGCCAGATGGAGCACGAGCAGATCTTCCCGCAGGCGGGCTGGGTAGAGCACAACCCTGCCGAGATCTGGAACAACACCCGCGAAGTGATCGCGTCCGCCCTCTCCAAGGCGAACCTGACCCGGCACGATATTGCCGCCGTCGGAATTACCAACCAGCGCGAGACAGCGGTTGTCTGGGACAAGACCACCGGCGAGGCCATCTATAACGCGATTGTCTGGCAGGATACACGGACCCAGGACATCGTTGATGAGCTGTCCAAGGACGGCGGCCCGGAGCGGTTCAAGCAAAAGGTAGGGCTACCCCTGGCCACCTATTTCTCCGGCACGAAGATCAAGTGGATCCTGGACAACGTCGACGGCGCCCGGGCCAAAGCGGAAGCCGGTGAACTGATCTTCGGCAACACCGACGCCTGGGTCCTCTGGAACCTGACCGGCGGCGTGGACGGCGGCGTGCACGTCACCGACGTCACCAACGCCTCCCGCACGCTGTTCATGGACCTCGACACGCTGAGCTGGGACGAGGAAATCCTGGGCATCTTCGGCGTGCCGCTGAGCATGATGCCTGCCATCAAGTCCTCCTCCGAGGTCTACGGCACCGTGCACACCTCCCAGCTGCTGCGCGAAGTTCCCGTTTCAGGCATCCTGGGTGACCAGCAGGCTGCCACGTTCGGGCAGGCGGCGTTCGAGGCCGGTGAAGCCAAAAACACCTACGGCACCGGATGCTTCCTCATCTTCAACACCGGCGAAGAGATCGTCCACTCGAAGAACGGCCTGCTCACCACGGTCGGGTACAAGCTCGGCGATGCCCCAACGCACTACGCGCTGGAAGGCTCCATTGCCGTCACCGGTTCCCTGATTCAATGGCTCCGTGACAATCTCGGCATGATCAGCAGCGCTGCGGAAGTGGAAACGCTGGCGGCGGCCGTTGAGGACAACGGCGGCGTCTACATTGTTCCGGCCTTCTCGGGGCTCTTTGCCCCGTACTGGCGTTCGGACGCCCGCGGCGCCATCGTCGGCCTCACCCGGTTCGTCAACAAGAACCACATCGCCCGGGCGGCGTTGGAGGCCACGGCTTTCCAGACCCGCGAGGTACTGGACGCAGTCAATGCTGACTCCGGCGTTCCGCTCACTGAGCTGAAGGTCGACGGCGGCATGGTGGCCAACGACGCTCTGATGCAGTTCCAGGCGGACATCCTGGGCGTTCCGGTGATCCGGCCGAAGGTAGTGGAAACCACTGCGCTCGGTGCCGCCTACGCTGCGGGCCTCGCCGTCGGCTTCTGGAAGGACCTCGGCGAGCTCTCGTCCAACTGGTCCGAGGACAAGAGGTGGGAACCGAAGCTGGACCAGGCCGAACAGGACCGCCAGTTGCGCCTGTGGAGGAAGGCAGTCACAAAGTCCATGGATTGGGTCGACGAGGACGTCCGCTAAAGCGCCACGGACCGGGCGGCGTACAGCAAAGAAGAGGGAGGGTGGCCGAGGAGTGCCGCCCTCCCTCTTCTTCTGCGGGTCGGGAACTTTCAGTCACCGACCCTCCGCCAGCACGGTGGTCAGGGTCCGTCGAGTTCAGCCGGCGGTGTCTTCGCATAGACGCTTCTGCTGACCGAGTATGCCCGCTCATCCAGTTCCAGCGCTTGGGTGTTGACGGCCGCGAACTGCGCGGCGCCCAGCTTCTTCACTTTCACCAGGTCCATGAATTCCTGGTCGGGACCGCCGACGGCGGTGACTTTCACCAGCCCTGTTCCGGCTGAGTAGAACTTCCGCTGGTGGCCTGCCTCAGGCGGTTCCAGCGGGTTATATTCATCGATCACCAGTACATCGTCGTAGCAGCCAGTCGGGACGCAAACGCGCTGGTTTTTCTGGAACACTGTCCCGCAGTCAAGGAAGTCAACCTTGGGTGCATAAGCCTGGACATAGTCCGGCGTGCCTGTCCGGGGCCTGGCCTGCATGGCGATGCCGGCCCGGGCCTTGGCAAGCCCGCTGATGAAAGTGCTGGGCGCACCAACGAACTCGCCGTTTTCGTATTCCTCCGGATATTCGCCGAAGAGCCAGACCGTTCCCTTTCCAGTCTGCGCAAAGAAGGCCAGCTCGGATTCCACCAGTTCGCCGTCCGAGTAGTCGCGGTCCCACAGGACACGGGTCTTGACGCCGTCAATTACCTTGGTCAGCCCGGTGACAGTATGGACGACGGTGCGTGTGCTGGTCCCTTCGGCAGAGGTCACGGTCCCCGTCGTCGTGTACTGCATGCCGGGCTTGAGCGGGAACCACTTGTTATCGATCCGCGGCCATGCCTGGAAATCCGAACGGTCAAAGTTGATCGCGGAGCCGGGCCCGCAGAGTTCCGGGGCCGGCGGCGCGGCACCCGCTGTGGGTGCCGACACCACCGTCAGCGATCCGAAGGCCAGCAGTAATGCGGACCCGTATGCCGTAAAACGATGGGCTCGAAAAGTCATCTCACGTGCCTTTCATACTCGTGGGGATCTGCTAGACCGCAGGCGCGGGTTCCAGCTCGTGTGACCCGTGCCGGCGGCCGCGGCCGCCTTTGGCGAAACGCAGGTACAGCGAGGGGACGATGAACAGGTTGACCAGCGTTGACGTGACCAGTCCGCCCAGGATCACCACGGCCATGGGATGCTCGATCTCGTGGCCCGGGATGTTCCCCATCACCACGAGCGGAACCAGGGCAAGGGCAGTAGCCAGTGTGGTCATGAGGATCGGCGACAAGCGCTCTGCAGCCCCCCGAAGCACCAGCGCAGGTCCGAAGGGCATGCCCTCGTACTGCTCCAGGTGCTGGCAGTGGTTGATGAGCAGGATGCCGTTTCGTGCCGCGATCCCCATGAGGGTCAGGAAGCCAACCAGCGAACCCAAGGACAGGATTCCGCCGCTGAGGTGGGCGGCGATCACCCCGCCCACGAGTGCCACCGGCAGGGTCAGGATGGCCAGGGTGGCCAGCCGCCAACTCTTGAAAGCAGCCTGCAGGAGAAGGAAGACGACGATGACCGCGCCAATGGAGTAGAGCAGCAGCCGTTGGGATGCGGCCTGGCGTTCGGCGTATTCGCCGAGGACAACCGCGCTGTAGCCGACCGGGAACTGGACAGATTCCATATCGGAATTGAGCTTCTCCACGACCTTCGCCAGATCACCTTCTTTGACGTTGGCACTGACGTCGATGCGCCTGGATCCCTCCGAACGCTCAATGACATTGGGCGTGGGTTTGACCGAAATCTTGGCCACGTCAGCCATCCGGATCTTTTGCCCGCTCGGCGTATCGAGGGGAAGATTCTCAATGCTCGTGACACTCGTCCGGGCCTCCGGCGGGCTCCACACCTGGACGTCGTAGGCCTTCCCGTCCCGATAAATATCGCCGACCTCTTCGCCGGCAACGAAGGTCGCCGCGGCACGCCGCACATCGCCCGGCTTCAGCCCGTAGCGGTTAGCCGCGTCCATGTTCACTTCCACATCGATCTGCGGAATGCTGGCCTGGAGGGCAACCTTCGCGCCGACGGCTCCGTCGATGCCGCCCAGAATGGTCTTGATCTTGTCTGCCTCCTGGCGCAGCGTCGCAAGGTCGTCCCCGTACACACGGACGACGACGGCGTAACCGGTTCCGGTGAGTACCTCGCGGATGCGTTCCTTAAGGTACGTCTGCACGTCCCGTTGGATTCCGGGATAGCCGTCCACGACCGCCGCGACTGCTGCCAGGGTTTGGTCATAATCCACCCCGGGGTCGACGCTGATCCAGTTCTCACCGAAGTAGACGCCCACCACCTCATCGGCGTTGAATGCCTGTCCCGTGTGGGACCCGCAGTTGTTCACTCCGGGGATGGTCATGAGTTCCCTGCAGGCCAACTGGCTGACGCGGACTTCCTCGGCGTTGGACGTGCCAGGCTGCGTGAGCCAGTGCATGAGGAAATCACGCTCCTTGAAAGACGGGAGCAACGATTGGCCCAGCAGTGGTGCCGCCACAATGCCGACGACGCCAACGGCTGCCAGGGTCAGGTATCCGGGGACAGGACGGCGGACAATGGGCCGGAGTGCATTGGCGTACCAGCGCTTCAGGACCCTGACCACGGGCGGATCGCGGTCCTCCAGCTTGGCATTTCGCAGGACGATGTACGCCATTGCCGGCGTGACCGTCAGCGCCACAAGCATGGAGGCGACCACCGCGAGCGTGTAGGAGGTGGCCAGCGGCCGGAAGAACGCCCCGGTCAGTCCGTCCAGGAAGAAGATCGGAACCGTGGCGGCGACGATGATCAGCGTGGCGTACACAATCGGTCCGCGGACCTCTAGCGAGGCGTTGACCACTACCCTGGCGGTGCTCCCGGTCGCGCCACTGGCCCGGTGGTGCCGGAGCCGTCTGACGATATTCTCGACGTCGATGATGGCATCGTCCACCACCACTCCGACGGCGATCACCAGCCCCGCAAGCACCATGGTGTTGATCGTGCCGCCGGTCCAATACAACACGAGGGCCGCCGCCACCAGTGACAACGGGATGGCCAGCACGCTGACCAATGCCGTCCGCCACTGGAAGAGGAAGACACTCAAGACCAGGATGACCAGCAGACATCCGAGCAGCAGGGCGACGCCCAGGTTGTCGAGGGATTCCTCAATGAAGGTTGCCGGCCGGAAGATGGCCGTGTCCACAGCGATTCCCGTCAGGCCGGGTTCGAGCTGCTTCATGGCCTCTTCAACCCCCCGCGTCACTTCGAGGGTGTTGCCCCAAGGCAGTTTTTCCACGATCAGCATCAGACCCGGTCCGCCGTTAATGACGGCGTCACCGATCAGCTGCTGGTGGTCCTCCACCACACTTGCCACGTCGCCCAGCTGGAGCGGGGGCTGTCCCTCACGATCCTCCAGTGCCACCTTCGCGAGGTCCGCAGGTGTGGTGATGGGCTGGACATGCCTGATCCCGATTGTCTGGCTGGGTGTGTCCAGGGAACCTCCGGTGCCGATCATGGCACCGGAGGAATACTGGAGCAGGCCGGCGTCGAGGGCGTTGGCGGTGGTACTCATGACGGTTTCCAGGCTGACCTTGTTTGCTGCCAGCTTGGCCGGGTCAGCCTGAACCTGAAGCATCTGGAGACGTTCGCCCCAGATTGCCACGTTCGCCACACCCGGAACGCGGAGCAGATGGGCCCTGATGTTCCAGTAGGAAATCATTGACATCTCGATCAAGGACCGGGTGTCCGAGGACAGCCCGATCTTCATGACACGGCTGGTGGAGGACAGGGGCTGCAGCATGACCGGCGGCGCCGCCCAGGTGGGCAGCGTGGGAATGACTGTCGCCATCCGCTCGGACACCAGCTGCCTGGCAGTGAGCAGATCCGTGCCGTTCTCGAATTCCATCACAATCGAGGACAGCTGCGGTACCGACTTGGACCGCATATGGGCGAGGCCGTCAATGCCGTTGAAGGCCTCTTCCATGGGAACGGATACCAGTTCCTCCACCTCAGCGGCAGTAAGTCCCAGGCAGGCTGTCTGGACCTCCACTTTCGGCGGCGCGAATTCAGGGAACACGTCTACCGAGGCACTGCTGAGCTGGGCGCCGCCTACCATCATCAGCGCCGCCGCCATCGCAATGATGATCGATCTGAACCTTAGGCTTGCCGCGACTATCCGGCGCATGTCATTTGCCCGTAACGAACTCTGCGCCGAACAGCTCAGCCGCGGCTACGGTTACCACTGGCGTTCCCACGGCTGGGCCGACGCTGGCTGTGACCGCGCCCGCTTCGACTTTGGTCACGGTGACGGACTGGCGCTCATACACCCGTGGCTCGGCGTTGATGTAGACCCAGGTATTCCCCTGCGCGTCGTACAGCAGCGCTGCGTAAGGGAAGAGGAGGCCTGCGCCCCCCGGAGCCGCTTTGACCGTCTCAGTTTGCAGCTCCAGCCGTTCAATCGCCCGCTGGCTCAGCGTGATGCGTGCGATGCCGGTGGTGGCATTCTTTTCCACCGTGGCAGCCGCTTCAGATGCGGTTTCTGCCATGGCTGAGGGTTCAGCACAGGCGGGCAGTGAAAACAGCAGTGCTGCGCAGACAGCGGCCGCCACTGGCAGGCGCCGCAGGGGCCTATTGCTGGTCATGATACTTCCACCTTTTCCGGCATAACGGGGGTAACTGGAATTTCCGATTCGTAGACCTCTGACCACTCTTCCGGCTCGGTGCGGGGACCGAACCAGAGGGTGAGTAGCGGGAGTACAAAGAGCCCCACGAGCGTTGTGGTTACGAGGCCGCCGGCAATGATCAGCAGCATGGGTAGCATCAACGCCTGGCCTACCGTGCCGCCGAGGAAGGCGGGCGGTATCAGCACGAGGAGCGTCACCAGGGCGGATTTCAGGATCGGAGAAATCCGGTCCCGGGCGGCCATCATGACTACATCAGTGCGGGACAGCTGAGCAGGTTCGCGCCAGAGTTCGTCAACACGCGCGGACAGGAGTGCAGCGTTGCGGGCAGCGATGGCCAGCACGGCCGCAAACGCAGTCAGCGACAGCCAGGACAGAGGCTCTGCCCCGATCCATGCGGCGACTGCTGCCCCCGCCATCGCGGCGGGAAGCGCCAGGAAGACCGCGAGGGCCAGTTTCCAGCTCCGCACTGCAGTCTGAAGCAGGAGCAGCACAGCCAGGATGGCCGCGATTCCGAGTCCATGAACCAGGGTGTCTGCAGCCTGCAGCTGGCTGTATTTCGTGGGTATCTCGGCGTGGTATTCGAGCGGGAACTGGATTTGTTGGATGGCCGCTTCGATATCCCGCTGGATATCTGCCAGGGGGCGTCCGCTGACGTCAGCCACAACGTCGATTCGCCGCGAGGTGGCATCATGCTGGATGACAACTTCGCTGGGGACCATGCGCACGTCGGCGACCTGGCCCAGTTGGACGTGGCCGCCATTAGGAGCGTCAAGGAGCAGTTCACGGATGCTGGTCAGGTCATCCCGGACACCAACCGCGCCGCGCACAACCACTTCGAACACCTTCTGCTCCTCAAAGAGGTTCCCAACGACGATGCCCTGCATAAGTGTCGCAGCGGCGCGCCTCGCGTCACCGGGTTTGATGCCGAACTTTTGGGCAGCCTCGAGATTGACCTGGACCTCTACGATCGGGGTCATGGCGGCAGCGTCGATGGTCGGGTTGTTCACACCATCAATCTTCTGGAGGGCCTGGCGGACCTCTTCTGCCTTTTCACGGAGCACCGGCATTTCCGTTCCGTAGACGCGGACCGCGAATCCCGGCTCCAGGCTGGAGCGCATGTCGCCGACGGTCTGTTGCGAGTAGTTCAGCACGTTGTGCGCGATGCCCGGGTAGCCCTGGACCACGTCCCGTACCGCCCGCTCCGTTTCGCCGAAGTTGGCGTCCCGTGCGATCGACACCCACAGCTCAGCAGAGCTGTTGCCAACCACCTGATCCGCAGAGATGGCGCGTCCCACGTGACCGCCGACGCCCGAAACCCCCGGGAGGGCCCTGAGTTCATCGGAGGCCAGGGCAGCGATCCGCCGGACTTCGTCATTGGACGTCCCGGCCATGGTGTCCCACTGCACCAACAGGGTCCGGTCGGGCATGGTGGGAACGAGCGGCCGGTTTCCTGCCAGTTGCGAGCCGGCGGCGACGCCAAGGATCCCCACGACCACGATGGCCGCAATCGCCAGGGGCTTCCGGGAGTTGACCCCGCCCAGTGCGCGGTCGTAGTACGCCTTCCCCCGTCCGACGGCGGGAAGTTCCCTGTCGGTGGCGGACTTGGACGGAAGGAGGAAAAACGCCAAAACCGGTGTGACGGACAAGCCTACGATCAGGGCGGCGGCCAGCGTCAGCGCCAACGACCAGAAAAGCGGCGAAAGAAACGAGCCGCCTACTCCAGTCACGAAGAGGGTCGGAATGAGGACAACCACCATCATCAGCGATGCGTGGAACAGCGGTGTGCGGACCCCGCGGACGATGTAGCTGCGGCGCGACCTCGGGGTAGCCTCGGCGTCCGTCGCCTCGCGGACGGCGCGCTGTCGTCGGTGGGCCTGAACGTCTTCCACGATGTCGCCCACGATCACGGACGTGCCGAGCAGAACTCCCATCAGGACGGTGATATTCAGTGTTGCGTTTTGGGCGAACAGCACCACCGCCGCCGTCGTGACGGTAGTGGCGATGGCCACGAGTGCGATCACGGCGACCCGCCAGGACCGGAACAGCAGCCAAAACAGTGCTACCGCAATCAGCAGGCTGATCAGGAGCGCCAGGCCGAGGCTGTTGACGGAGTCCTGAACACTGGTCGCAGGCCTGAAGACAGAGGTGTCGATCTGGACCCCCGTGAGGCCCGGCTCCATGTCCTTGAGGGCCGCCTCAACACTACGGGTGACCTCCAGGGCGCTGATGCCGGGGAACTTCTCGATCACCAGCATCAGGCCGGCGTCCGCCCCAACAACGGCGTCACCGATCAGCGGCTGGTGGTCTTCCTTGACCTGGGCAATGTCGCCCAGGAGCAACTGCGGGTCCGTGTCCTCCACGCTGACCTTGGCCAGGTCGGCTGGCGTGCGGATGGGAAGGACGTGCTGGATGCCAAGGCGCTGGTTGGGCGACTCCACGAAACCGCCGGTCCCGGGCGTCGAAGCCTCCAGGAAGCTCAACGGCGAAACCCAGACCGCGTTGCCTGTGGTCTTAATTAGCTGCTCAAGGGTAATGCCTTTGTCGCGCAGCTGCGTCGGAGTGACCTCAACCTGCAGCTGCTGTTCGCGCTGGCCCCAGATGGACACGTTCGCCACGCCCGGGATTCCGATCAGCCGCGGCTTGATTTTCCATCTGGCCAGGACCGACATCTCAATGCCGGAGAGCTCCTTGGAGTTCATCCTGACCATCAGCACGCGGCTGGTGGAGGACATGGGCTGCATGATCAGCGGCGGCGATGAGACGTTAGGCAGCGCGTGCGCCTGCGTCATCCGTTCCGCGACCAACTGGCGTGCGCGGAGGAGGTCCGTGCCGGGCTCGAAGACCAGTTCGATGGACGACAGCCCCGGGACGGATTTCGAGCGGATCTCGTCCAGCCAGGCCACCCCGTTGAGGAGGTCTGCTTCCATCGGTGCGGTAATAAGCTGCTCAACTTCAACCGCGGAGAGCCCTAGGGCCTCAGTTTGGATCTCTACCTGTGCGGGGGCGAACTCCGGCATGGTGTCCACGGCCATATGTGGAACGTTCACGATGCCAAAAGTAATAAGGCCCGCCGCGAGGGCGAGAACCAAGATTCGGAACTGCATGCTGAACCGGATAACCCAGCCAAACACGGTCAGTCCCTCGCTAATTCTTCGCAGGGGTGAAGGGCGGATTCTTCAGTCCATCACAACGTTGTGCGGGACATAAACGCCAAGAATACATGTCAGGCTCCTCGACCTGAGACCGTCTTGTTTCCCCACAGACTTGACAATACTGTGGACTGATTGCGCTGGGTTGGCAAGGGTAGAATCTACCCCATTGAGCCACGCTGTTTCAGGGTTCTCTTTGGCGAAGAGATCTGGGCTATCTAATGGGCCCGGCGGCACTGTCCACTTCGACGGTGCCGGCACTGGCCACGAGGATCTCGCCGGTCTGGAACTGGAGAAATCCTCGGGGCCCTCGACCACCCGCACGCGCCCCTGCGCCCGTCCCGGACTGGCGCGTTCCCTTAGCCTGGGCCGGCCCACCTGCAGTGGGTAGGCTAAAGTAGTCCTATGCGTGCGATCCTTCTGCTTAGCTAGCCGCCCGGTGTCCGGAAACAAACGGATTGCCGTGCGGCTGCCCCTCCATGGAGAGGGGCTTTTGTGTGTCCGGGCATGTTTCCGGGCCGGCGGCAGAGGGGATCAGACCGTTGTGGCAGCACCGATGCCACAACAGAACAGAAGAGGGCAGCAGTGAGCGTTCAGCCGGAGACAGAGACCGGAACAGCAGCAGTGGCGGCGGAAACACCCGAAGAGGGTGCCTACAGCTTCGCGGCGATGGAGGCCAAGTGGCCGCAGGTGTGGGAAGACCTTAAGGTTTTCACCCCGGTGGATGATGGTTCCCGCGAGCGCCGCTACGTGCTGGACATGTTCCCGTACCCCTCGGGTGACCTGCACATGGGCCACGCCGAGGCTTTCGCCATGGGCGATGTTGTGGCCCGGTACCTGCGGCAAAAAGGCTTCGACGTCCTGCACCCGATCGGTTGGGACTCCTTCGGCCTGCCGGCCGAAAACGCCGCCATCAAGCGCAATGCCCACCCGAGCGAGTGGACCTACGCCAACATCGACACCCAGGCGGCGTCGTTCAAGCGTTACGCGATCTCCGCGGACTGGTCCCGGCGGGTGCACACTTCGGACCCCGAGTACTACCGCTGGACCCAGTGGCTGTTCAAGCGCTTCTACGAGCGGGGCCTGGCATACCGCAAGGACTCCCCGGTCAACTGGTGCCCCAAGGACCAGACCGTCCTGGCCAATGAACAGGTGGTCAACGGTGCCTGCGAACGCTGCGGCACCCCCGTCACCAAGAAGTCCCTCAACCAGTGGTACTTCAAAATCACCGAGTACGCTGATCGGCTGCTCGATGACATGGACGAGCTGCGCGGCCACTGGCCCGAGCGGGTTCTGGCGATGCAGAAGAACTGGATCGGCCGCTCCGAAGGTGCCCACGTCAATTTTGTGATCGAGGCCGTCGGTGGCAAGCCCGCCAAGGACGTCACAGTCTTCACCACCCGCCCGGACACGCTGTACGGCGCCACGTTCTTTGTTGTCGCAGCCGACGCGCCGATCGCCGTCGAACTCGTCACTGAGGAGCACGCCGCCGCCTTGGACGCCTACCGCGAACAGGTCAAGGCACTCACCGAGATCGAACGCCAGTCCACCGAACGCGAAAAGACCGGTGTCTTTACCGGCCGCTACGCCGTCAACCCGCTGAACGGCGAAAAACTTCCGGTCTGGGCCGCTGACTACGTCCTGGCCGACTACGGCACCGGCGCCATCATGGCCGTCCCCGCCCATGACCAGCGCGACCTCGACTTCGCCAAGACGTTCGACCTGCCCGTCCGCGCCGTGCTGGATACCGGTGAAGAGGATCCCACTGTGTCCGGCAAGGCCACCTCGGGCGAGGGCATCCTGATCAACTCGGGCGTCCTCGATGGGTTGCCGAAGGCCGAGGCCATCCCGGCTGCCATCGACATTCTGGAAAAGCAGGGTACCGGCGAGAAGTTCGTCAACTTCCGCCTGCGTGACTGGCTGCTGAGCCGCCAGCGTTTCTGGGGCACACCCATCCCAATCATCCACTGCCCTGCCTGCGGCGAGGTTCCGGTTCCCGACGAGCAGCTGCCTGTCAGGCTGCCGGCGGACCTGCGCGGCGAGGACCTGTCCCCGAAGGGTACGTCCCCCCTGGCCGCCGCCGAGGCCTGGGTCAACGTTGACTGCCCCAACTGCCACGGGCCGGCAAAGCGCGATACCGACACCATGGACACCTTCGTGGATTCGTCCTGGTACTTCCTGCGGTTTGTTTCCCCGCAGTACACCGAGGGGCCATTCGACCCGGCAAAGATCAACGAGTGGATGCCGGTCGGCCAGTACGTGGGCGGCGTGGAGCACGCCATCCTGCACCTGCTGTATGCCCGGTTCTTTACCAAGGTCATCCACGACCTGGGCATGATCGACGCCGACGAACCCTTCAGTGCGCTGCTGAACCAGGGCCAGGTCCTCAACGGGGGCAAAGCCATGAGTAAGTCGCTGGGCAACGGCGTTGACCTCAGTGAGCAGCTGGACAAGTACGGCGTGGACGCCGTTCGTCTGACCATGATCTTCGCGTCCCCGCCGGAGGACGACGTCGACTGGGCGGACGTTTCGCCTTCGGGCTCCGCAAAGTTCCTGGCCCGTGCCTGGCGCCTGGCGCAGGACGTCACCAGCGAGCCTGGCGCCGATGTGACCGCCGGTGACCGTGCCTTGCGCTCCGTCACGCACCGCACCATCGCTGACGCCGCCGCGCTGCTGGACACCAACAAGTTCAACGTGGTGGTGGCAAAGCTGATGGAGCTGGTCAACGCAACACGCAAAACCATAGATGCAGCCGCCGGCGCCGGCGGGGCGGATCCTGCCGTCCGGGAGGCGGCGGAAGCCGTCGCCGTCATCCTGAGCCTGTTCGCGCCGTACACCGCGGAGGACATGTGGAACGTCCTCGGTCACCCGGCGTCCGTGGCGAACGCCGGCTGGCCGGTGCACGACGAAGCGCTGCTGGTCCAGGAGACCGTCACCGCGGTGGTCCAGGTCCAGGGCAAGGTCCGTGACCGCCTCGAAGTCTCGCCCGGGATCGGCGAAGACGAACTGCGGGAACTGGCGCTGGCCAGCGAAAACGTCCAGCGCGCGCTCGACGGCCGTGGCATCCGCACGGTGATCGTGCGAGCGCCTAAACTGGTCAACATCGTCCCGGCCTAGTCCGGGGCACCGGCCGCCGGGCCCAACCGGTGGCCGGCCCTAAACCAGGAGGCACTCTTGCCCGACCGTGACGCCGCTGCGTGGCTCTGGCTCCGGGAGCGTCTGGCTGCCCTCCGTCCTGCGCCGCGCCCCGGTGCGGCCGTACCCTCCACCCCGCCCGCCGTCGTCGTCCGTACCGCGGTGGTGACCGATTCTGCCTCAGCTCTGCCGGCCGACTGGGTGCATGCCTGTGCAGGGGACGGACGCCTGACTGTCATCCCGATGCCTGTTATGGTGGGCGCGGAAATCTACGGCGAGGGCGAAGACGACATCACCGAAACCATTGCGCTGGCACTCGCCAGTGGAACTTCGGTCAAGACGTCCCGCCCGTCACCCGGACAGTTTGAACAGGTCTTCCGTGCAGCCGAACGCCTGAGCTACGAAAGCGTGGTCTCCATCCACATTTCCGGTGGCTTGTCCGGGACGGCGGATGCGGCGCGGCTGGCGGCCAGCCGCGTGACCATCCCCGTGGAAATCCTCGACTCCGGCACTGTGGGCATGGCCCTGGGCATGGGTGTGCAGGCCGCGGTGGCAGCAGCCGCCGAAGGGCGTGATGCCACAGCAGTAGCCGCCGCGGCGGCGGAGCAGTTCGCGCGAACCAAGGTTTATTTCTACGTGCCCAGCCTGGAACAGCTCCGCCGGGGCGGGCGGATCGGCGCGGCCGCGTCGCTGCTGGGGACCATGTTCGCCATCAAACCTATCCTTGCCGTCGACGACGGAAAGATCGTGCCGCTGGAAAAGGTCAGATCGGCTGCAAAAGCTGTCGCCCGGCTCGAGGAGCTGGCCGCAGCGGACGCCGCGTCGCGCCCTCGCGGCCAGGCCCGCCTCGCCGTCCACCACTTCGGGAATCCGGCTGAGGCAGAAGCTTTGGCAGCCAGGCTGTCCGCGGACCTGCCAAGCTGTCCGCCAGCCCAGATCAGCTCTTTGCCCGCTGTCCTGGCAGCCCACGCGGGACTTGGCGTGCTCGCGGTGATCGTGGGGGAGAGCGGCCCAACTGTGCGGAACTCGGAGCCGGAGCTCCCCGCAGTTTCCACATAGGGCAGGCTCGGCCTGTCACCGGCGGCGTTGTATCCCTAGCGTTGGGAGCATGTCACGCCGGGACGCTGGAGCAGCACGCCAGGGGGCCCGGCATGCCCGGGACCGGCTGCAGTCCACGCTCGGAGCCGGCCCGGGGCTTCTGCTCACCGGCAGCGGCGAAAAGGTCTTTGAGTACGACGGCGGTACTCACTTATCCGGTGACGACGCCGCTTCGGGGGCTGCTGATGAGTCCGCTGCCGCTACAGGCAGGACAGGACCGGCGCTGAGATGGCGGGTGGGCCCGCGGGTCGCCCTGCTTATCGCCGCACTCGCGGTGCTGGGCGGCGCCTGGTTCTGGTCACAGGTGGCCGCCGGTCAGCCCGAAGTCATGCCACTGAGTGACATCTCTGCCCAGGGCGGCTTGAGCGCGGGGGAAGAAACCCAAAGCCAGGAGCCCCACGGGGCGGGGCCGCCTGAACTGCCCGCGGAAAGTCCACAGGCCGGCACTGTCATCATCCATGTGGCCGGCGCCGTCGCCGTGCCCGGGGTAGTGCAGTTGCCCGCCGGCAGCCGGGTTCACCAGGCGGTCGCCGCGGCAGGCGGCGGCACACCCACAGCAGACCTGAACCGCCTCAACCTTGCTGCCGTGCTGACGGACGGACAGAAGCTCTACGTTCCCCAGGCCGGCGAAGAAATCCCCGCCGGTTCGTCCGGCCCACCCGGGGGACCGGGGGAGGAGACTGACGGCGGTGGGACCGCGTCAGCAGGAGGAAAGGTCAACCTCAACACAGCAGGCGTCGAAGAACTGGACGCCCTGCCGAAGGTTGGGCCCGTGCTGGCGCAGCGGATCGTGGACTGGCGCAAGGAACACGGCCCGTTCAAATCGATCGAGGAGCTCGACGCCGTGGACGGCGTGGGTCCAAAGATGCTCGAGACACTCCTTCCCCTGGTAGGCGTCTGAGATGGCCAGGCGCAGCCCGTGGAGCCGCTTTGTTGACTCAGCCGTGCACGGCCAAGGAGCTCCCGCAGCCCTCCCGGCACCCGTGGATACGTCCGCCATGACTACACCCGCCGGGGTCCAGGCCGCGGGGCTGAAGGTCCGCAGGCTGGGTGAACGCGTCGGGACGAAACTCCGGGGACAGGAGCCATCGAGTGCACCAACGGACGCGCCGCGCCGGCGCACCGACGTCAGGCTGGCACTGCCCGCCCTCCTCGTCTGGAGTGCCGCCGTCGCCGGCGTCTGGCTTACCCCTGTGGCGCTGGTGGGGCTCTGTTGCGGCATGGTGCTAGTGGCCACGTGCCTGTTGATCCGGGCCCCGCGCGGCCGGGCGCTGGTGGCAGGCCGGCGGAGCTTTCTTATGACCACCGCAGTTGCCCTTGTGCTGGCCGCGACCGCCGCTGCCCATTCGGCCGTCTCCTCGTCGCAACGCCACGACGGGCCGCTTGCAGAAGCTGTCGCAGCCGGCAACTCTGTGGTGGCCATCCTGGAAGTCACCGGATCCCCCCGGGCCATGACGGTCCCGGGAACTTCGGGGCCGCCCGAACGGTGGTCGGTAACGGCGCAGACGGAGCAGGTCACCGTCAGCAGCCGCGTCATCCGCACCCGTGCCCTGGTGGTGGTCATGGGCGGCAAGGGCTGGGGCGACCTGGTGCCCGGCCAGGTGGTCCGGACCGCGGGCAAGCTGAAGCTACCCGACGCAGGCCAGCAGGAAACCGCCGTCCTGTCGGCCTCGCTGCCACCCCGTGCCGGCTCCGGGACCGGCAGCAGCGCCGGAGCCGATGATGCCGACGACCCGGGCTGGCAGCTGGTCGCGAAGGACCTGCGCGTCCGGTATGTCTCCGCCGCGTCCTTCCTTGCCGCCGATCCGGCCGGCCTCCTCCCGGGCATGGTCACCGGAGATACCAGCGCCCTGGACGAAGGGCTCAATGCGGCAATGAAAACGGTGGGCATGACCCACCTGACCGCGGTCAGCGGAGCGAACTGCAGCCTGGTCCTGGGTGCACTGCTGATCGCTGCACGCAGCCTCCGCCTGCCCCGGCTCCCCGCGGCAGGACTGGCGCTGACCGGCCTGGCAATGTTTGTGGTGCTCGTGGGCCCGGACGCCAGCGTCCTGCGCGCCGCGCTGATGGGTTCAATCGCCGTGGCATCGCTGGCAGGCGGCCGGACGGGCCGCGGACTCAGTTTCCTCTGCCTCGCGGTGATGGGCCTGCTCCTGATCGACCCCGGCCTCGGTACCAGCTTTGGGTTCCTCTTGTCGGTACTCGCGACCCTGGGCATCATCGTCCTGGGCCGACGGATGATTGACTGGACCCCTGCAGTGATTCCACGCTGGGCAGCCGCCGCCTGGGCCGTCCCGCTCTCCGCGCAGTTGCTGTGCGGCCCGGTGGTTGTGCTCCTGCAGCCCCAGTTTTCCACCTACTCGCTGCTTGCAAACCTGATGGCAGCCCCGCTGGTAGCACCGGTGACATTGCTGGGAACGGCAGCGGTCCCGCTGCTGGTTGCCGCGCCGTGGCTGGCCACCGTCCTGATCGCCGTGGCGGGCACTTTCAGCGCCGGAGTGGCAGGAACCGCACGGATCACGGCAGGATTGCCGGGGGCTGCGCTGCCCTGGCCCGAGGGCCTGTTCGGACTCCTGACCATGGTGCTGCTCTCCCTGCTGACCTTTGCCGGTGTGTGGCTTGCCGTCCGGCCGCGTCAGGTGTTGCCGTGGGTCCTGGCACTGCACGCCCGGACGGAATCGGTGTTGGACCTCCTGGAACGGCACCTGGGGGCCACGTTGGCCCGGTGCTGGCCGGACCGGCGCGGGCCAGGCCAGCGTGGCCCGGGCTTGGTGGCGGCGGCCCACCGTGGCAGGCTTAGACACTGCACCAGAATTTCCGGGAGGAATCCACCATGGCCGCAGCCCAGACCACACGTACCAGGACTCCGGCGTCCAACACGGCCACCTGGCGGGACGTGACGCCTGCCGAAATCGTCCTGGTGGGCGGACCGGAGGAATACCTCGGCATCCGTGCCATGGACCATGTCCGCGCCCAGGTGCGGACGGCGTTTCCCGACGTGGAAGTCAGCCGCCTCATGGCCGGAACGTACGAAGCCGGGACCCTCGCCATGCAAGTCAGCCCCTCACTCTTCGGCGAGCGCAAACTGATCGAAGTCGAAGGCGTTGAAGGCATGAACGATGCCTTCCTGGCCGACGCACTGACCTATCTGGCCCGCCCGGAGCCGGAGGCGGTGCTCGTCCTGCGCCACGCCGGGGGAGTCCGCGGCAAGAAGCTCCTCGATGCCGTCAAGGCCGGCGGTTGGCCGGTAGTTGACTGCCAGCCCCTGAAGAAGGATGCGGATAAGGCCACTTTCGTGGCAACGGAATTCAGGGCCGCCGGACGCAAGATCAGCTCGGACGCCGTGCAGACGCTGGTTAATGCCGTCGGCGCCAACCTTTCGGAGCTCGCGGCGGCGTGCAGCCAGCTGATCGCGGATGCCACGGGAGCAGTGACCCCGGAGTTGGTGGACCGCTACTACGGTGGCCGGATTGAGGCCACTGCCTTCAAGGTCGCGGACGCTGCCATGGCCGGAAACGGTCCAGTGGCGCTGTCCACCCTTCGCCACGCGTTGGCCACCGGGGCTGATCCGGTTCCGCTGGTGGCGGCGTTGGCAGCCAAGCTGCGGACAGTGGCCAAAGTTGCCGGCGCCCATGGGTCCCCGGCGCAGATCGCCCGGGAACTGGGCATGCAGCCGTGGCTCGTGGAGCAGGCCCAGCGCGACGTGCGCCGCTGGACCCCGGAGGGCCTGGTGCGCTCCATCCAGGCCACCGCCGAGGCCGATGCCCAGGTCAAGGGCCTTTCGCGTGATCCCGTCTATGCCGTTGAACATGCGGTGACCGTCATCGCAACCTCTGTGCGCGGGCACTGACTTCAGCTGATCGCGGCTGCGGTAGGTGGCTCTGGCGCAGAGACGCTGGCGGCTTAAAGATGCGTGGCCGGCACCCATCGGGTGCCGGCCACAATCATCAGTTCAGGTGAACTGGAAACCTTACAGCGCGTTGACCTTCTTGGAGATGGCCGACTTGCGGTTTGCTGCGTTGTTCTTGTGCAGAACACCCTTGCTGACAGCCTTGTCCAGCTTGCGGCCGGCAACAAGCAGGGCAGCGGCAGCTGCATCCTTGTCGGTGGACTCAACGGCGGTGTTGACGGCGCGGATGGCCGTCTTCAGCTCAGACTTGACTGCGTTGTTGCGCAGGCGGGCCTTCTCGTTGGTAAGGATGCGCTTCTTCTGGGACTTGATATTAGCCACGTGTGAACTCTCTTTTTAATGCGGAAATGGTCTAGAGGGCTTTCAGATTGGCCATTGACTGAGCGGCGTGGGGATACCTATGGCGGCCAACCATCAGTGGCCGTCGACCTGCACGGACACACAGCTATACAGAATAGCAGACCCCCCGGAAGCTGGCCATTTGGCGGGCTATTTCCAGCCGTGTCGGCGCCGTATGCCTGCAGCCACCAGATCGAAGCGTTTCCGGTCCAGAACTGCACCTTCGCGCCGGATGGCGTCCGGGCTGATCTGCAGGATCCGTCCAAGGTTCGCCTCGCTGGGCCGCTGCTGGCGGTCCCAACTGCCAGTTCCGATGTCCACGTAGTCTCCGGATCCGTTGCCGGCATGGTCATGGTCCCTGCTGGTGAGCATTACCCCCAGCAGGTACTGTCCGCTCTTGCCCACCAGCAGAACCGGACGGTCTTTGCCCCGGGTGTGGTCCTCCTCATACGGCACCCAGGTCCACACAATCTCGCCGGGGTCGGGACTGCCGTCGGGCTGCGGGGCGTACCGGATGGACGCCGTGCCGGCAAAGTCGCCAGGATAGACGCCGTGCGGGGCCGGCCTCACCGGCGCCGCCTGGCGGGCCGGTGCAAGCGTGTGCGGTCCGGCAGATCCGGTTGCCCCAGTACGGAACTTCTGCAGGACCCTGACGGAAGTCCGGACAGCGTTGGCCAAGGAACGGAGGTTGATAGGCATGGGCCAAGACTACCGCCGGGCCACCGTGCCGGGTTTGACCTGAATGCAATACGATGCGCCCGGACGTGGGAGACTGGAGGTTCCAAATGTGCGGTCCAGCCGCAGGGTGCCTTCGGTGCGTCCTGGCGGGGGTCGCACGAATGTCAACAGTAAGGACCCTGCGTGTCTCCCATGGCCCGCACCGCCCCGGTGCCCGCCGCGACTGATCCGGCCATCATTCGGAATTTCTGCATCATCGCGCACATTGACCACGGTAAATCCACCCTGGCTGACCGCATGCTGCAGTTCACCGGGGTGGTCAAGTCCCGCGATATGAAGGCCCAGTACCTGGATCGCATGGACATTGAGCGCGAACGCGGTATCACCATTAAATCCCAGGCGGTCCGCATGCCCTGGGAACTTGACGGGACCAGCTACGCGCTGAACATGATCGACACCCCCGGCCACGTGGACTTCACCTACGAAGTGTCCCGTTCGCTGGCCGCCTGCGAAGGCGCAGTGCTGCTCGTTGACGCGGCGCAGGGCATTGAGGCCCAGACCCTCGCCAACCTGTACCTGGCGATGGAAAACAACCTCACCATCATCCCGGTACTGAACAAGATCGACCTCCCGGCAGCCCAGCCTGAGAAGTACGCGGCCGAACTCGCCAGCCTGATCGGCGGCGACCCCGACGACGTGCTCCGCGTCTCCGGCAAGACCGGCATGGGCGTCGAGGTCCTGCTGGACAAGATCGTCCGCGACCTGCCGGCCCCCGTGGGGGACCCGAACGCCCCCGCGCGCGCCATGATCTTCGACTCGGTCTACGACACGTACCGCGGTGTGGTCACCTACGTCCGTGTGATTGACGGCATGCTCCACCCCCGTGAACGCATCCAGATGATGTCCACCCGGGCCACCCACGAACTCCTCGAGATCGGGGTGAGCTCCCCGGAGCCCACCCCCTCCAAGGGTCTCGGCGTTGGCGAAGTGGGCTACCTCATCACCGGTGTGAAGGACGTCCGCCTGTCCAAGGTCGGCGACACCGTCACCAACCTTGCCAAGCCTGCCACTGCCTCCCTTCCAGGCTATGCCGATGCCAAGCCGATGGTGTTCTCCGGCCTGTATCCGCTGGACGGCACGGACTACCCGGTGCTCCGCGATGCGCTGGAGAAGCTGATGCTCAACGACGCCGCGCTGGTGTACGAGCCCGAAACGTCGGCCGCGCTCGGCTTCGGCTTCCGCGTCGGCTTCCTCGGCCTGCTCCACCTGGAAATCACCAGGGAGCGGCTCGAACGCGAATACAATCTTGACCTGATCTCCACTGCCCCCAACGTGGAGTACGAGGTGACGCTGGAGGACAAGAAGGTGGTCCATGTGACCAACCCCAGCGAATACCCTTCCGGCAAGATCGCAGAGGTCCGCGAGCCAATGGTGGCTGCCACCATCCTGGCGCCGAATGAGTTTGTGGGCGCCATCATGGAGCTCTGCCAGAGCCGCCGCGGTGTTATTGGCGGCATGGACTACCTGTCCGAGGACAGGGTCGAAATCCGGTACCGGTTGCCGCTCGCTGAGATCGTGTTCGATTTCTTTGACATCCTCAAATCCAAGACCCGGGGCTACGGTTCGCTGGACTGGAAGGCCGACGGCGAGCAGGTGGCCGACTTGGTCAAGGTGGACATCATGCTCCAGGGCGAACAGGTGGATGCCTTCTCTGCCATCACGCACCGTGAGAAGGCTTATGCCTACGGTGTGATGATGACCGGCAAACTGCGCGAGCTCATTCCCCGCCAGCAGTTCGAAGTGCCCATCCAGGCTGCCATCGGCTCCAGGATCATCGCCCGGGAAAGCATCCGCGCCATCCGCAAGGACGTTCTGGCCAAGTGCTACGGCGGCGACATTTCCCGGAAGCGCAAACTGCTGGAGAAGCAGAAGGAAGGCAAAAAGCGCATGAAGATGGTGGGCCGCGTTGAGGTACCCCAGGAAGCCTTCATCGCTGCGCTGACCACCGACGAGTCCAAGGACAAGGCCAAGAAGTAGTGATGACAGTGGCCGGCAACACCGGACGCCCCTGCAATGCCTAGCATTCTTCCCCTCGGCGACCCCGCGCCGTCGGACGGTCTGCTGCCCGCCCAGGCAGTGGACGGTGCGGCGGACCGGGCCTTCGGCCTGTACGTGCACATCCCGTTCTGCGCGGTGCGCTGCGGATACTGCGACTTCAACACCTACACCGCCACCGAGCTGGGCGGCGGAGCCTCCCAGGACGCCTACGCCACCACAGCCGTGTCCGAAATGGATTTTGCGGCCACGGTCCTGCGGGACTCGGGTCTTCCGGACCGGCCCCTGAGCACAGTCTTTTTCGGCGGCGGCACCCCCACGCTGCTCCCTGCGGAAGACCTCGCCCGGATCCTGACGGCCGCCGTCGGGCACTGGGGCCTGGAACCCGGCGCCGAAGTGACCACCGAAGCAAACCCGGACTCGGTCACCCCTGCATCCCTGCAGGTGCTGGCCGATGCTGGTTTCACCAGGGTTTCCTTTGGCATGCAGTCTGCCGTTCCCCACGTCCTGAAGGTCCTGGACCGCACGCACACGCCCAGCCGCGTGCCGCAGGTGGTGCAATGGGCGCGCGATGCCGGACTGGCCGTGAGCCTGGATCTTATCTACGGGACGCCGGGGGAGTCCCTGGAGGACTGGCGGTTCTCGCTGGAGACGGCCCTGTCCTACCAGCCGGACCACATCAGTGCCTACGCGCTGATCGTGGAGGACGGCACCAAGCTGGCCGCCCAGATCCGCCGTGGTGAAGTCCCGGGAATCGACGACGACGACCACGCCGACAAATACGAACTCGCCGACCAGCTGATCGGCGCTGCAGGCCTCAGCTGGTATGAGGTCAGCAACTGGTCCCGGACGCCGGAGCAGGCATGCCGGCACAACCTCGCGTACTGGCGCGGGGACGACTGGTGGGGCATCGGACCAGGTGCGCATTCACACGTCGGCGGAGTGCGGTGGTGGAACGTCAAGCACCCCACGGCCTACGCCGGACGGCTCTCTCAGGGCCTGTCACCGGCCGCCGGGCGGGAAACCCTCGACGCCGAAACCCGCGACGTGGAGCGCGTGATGCTTGAGGCCCGGCTCGTGTCGGGGCTGGCAACGTCAACGCTGGGCGAACACGGCCGTCACGCCGTGGCCGGGCTCATTGCCGACGGCCTGGTGGAGCCGCCGGCTGCCTTCCACGGCAAGCTGGTATTAACCCTGAAGGGCCGCCTGCTGGCCGACGCTGTGGTCCGCAGGATCCTGCCGGACTGACTGGTGGGCCCACGCCCGCAGGGTTCCCTGGCCGAGCCTGCGAGGTTATGGTGCGGGTGGGGACTACTTGATCCAGCGCAGGTTGTACTGGTAGCGGTGGGGCTGGCCCTTGTTGACATGGATACCTGCGGCCACGGAGAAGCAGGTCAGGGCAATCCAGATCAGGGTGGCGATGACGGCGAAGATGTTTCCCACCACCGGAATGAACACCAGGAGGTTGGCCACCAGCGCCGCAATGGTGGGCGGCAGGCTGAAGTTCAGCGCTTCCTTGGATTCCTGGGCGGTAAACGGCCCGCGCTCACGGAAAATCAGGTAGATCAGCAGTGACGGAACACAGCCGAGGATCCCGCCGAAGTGTGCCAGTGTGGCCCACTGGCGGTCTTCGCTGGCCGTCAGGGGCAGCGCATTCGCCGGAACGCCCTGGTACTCGGAACGGCCCTGGCCGCCGTGGTCGTCCCGGTGCTCGCGTGCGTTTTGTGCCACGGTTTTCTTCCTTCGAAAGTGCAATGGTGCTGGGTTGGAGAATGCCGGACTGAAGCAACTGCAGCCTCCGCAGTACCAAGAATACTGGTTCAGCCACCAAATGCTGCCGACAGGAGCCGAATCCGGCGTTAAGGCACTGTCAGGAAGTCGATGACTTCCTCCACTCTCCCGAGCAGTGATGCTTCCAGGTCCGCGTAGCTGCGGACGGCCCCCAGGAGCTTTTGCCAGCCAAGCCCGATGTCTTCCTTGGTGGAGTGCGGCCAGCCGAACGCTGCCAGGATTCCGGTCTTCCAGTCCTGCCCGCGGGGCACCACCGGCCATTCTTCGATGCCCAGTACAGCGGGCCGGATGGCCTGCCACACGTCAACGTAAGGGTGCCCGACGATCAGGACATTCCCCGCCGCGCCGGGGGAGGCCATCACGGCAGCCGCGATGCGCCACTCCTTCGAGTCCGGCACCAGGTGGTCCACCAGGACCCCCAGCCGCCGCCCCCGACCGGGACCGAATGCGGCTACCGCCCCCGCCAGGTCATCAATGCCATGCAAAGGCTCGACGACGATGCCCTCTACGCGGAGATCGTCACCCCAGACTTTTTCCACGAGTTCGGCGTCGTGTTTTCCCTCCACCCAGATCCTGCTGGCTTTGGCCACCTGGGCACGCTGGCCGGCCACGCGGACTGAGCCGGACGCCGTCCGGCCGGCGGCCACGGGGGCGGCCTGCCGGGGCGCCGGGGGAACGAGCCGGATGGGCTGCCCCTCCAGGAGGAACCCGAAGCCCAGCCGGAAGGACCGGGACTTGCCGCGCCGGTCTTCGAGGGCCACTACATGCATGCCACCGGACTTCTCCACCCGGGTCACCGCTCCCACCCAGCCTGACTGGGCGTCTTCGAGAACCATGCCACGTTCCACGGGGACCTCAGGGAGTTCGCTTCTCACGGGCGCGGTGATCTCCTGCGGACCCCAGTTCTGGTACTGCATGGATTGATTCCGCCTTGCCGCTAGATCCTGGCCCGGAATTTCGCCCGGAGCGGTACCAATGCTAACAACGGGGTGACTCATATTAGACTGTTAGCACTTAGGCATGTCGAGTGCTAACCCTGCAGTGACCACGGATGGAGGTGGAGTATGAGCGAGCCGCGCAAACTCGAAGTACTGCGCGCCATCGTGGAGGACTATGTGCACTCCCGCGAGCCAGTAGGTTCAAAAGCGCTCGTGGAACGCCACCACCTCGGCGTGTCCAGTGCCACCATCCGCAACGACATGGCGGCCTTGGAAGACGACGGCCTGATCACGGCCCCGCACACCAGCGCGGGACGGATCCCCACAGACAAAGGCTATCGGCTGTTTGTGGACCAGATTTCAGCGGTAAAGCCGCTTTCCCACGCGGAACGGCGTGCAATCCAGTCGCTGCTGGAGGGCGCAGACGATCTGGACGACGTCTTGGACAGGACCGTCAGGATGCTGTCGCAGCTGACCAACCAGGTCGCCGTAGTGCAGTATCCGCATCTGAGCCGCGCCACCATCCGCCACATCGAATTCGTCCTGCTCGCGCCCCGGCAGGTCCTGGTGGTCCTCATCGCCACCACCGGCAAGGTCGAACAGCGCGTGATCGACGTCGGCCAGGACCTCGGCGACGACGCCATCGCCGCGTTGCGGACACACTTCCTGGGATCACTCGCGGGCATCTCGCTGAGCCGGCTGACCCCCTCGCTGCCGGGAGTCGTTTCGTCCGTCAGCCCGGGCCAGCGCGCGGCGGCCCAGGCTTTGGCCCACGGGCTGGAAACGCTCGCCCACAGCAGCCGCGAGGAACGCATGGTCATGGCCGGAACGGCGAACCTCGCCCGCTCCAATGTGGATTTTCCGCTCAGTATCGGACCGGTCCTGGAAGCGCTCGAGGAGCAGGTTGTCCTGCTGCGCCTCCTGAGCGACATGGCGCAGGATCCGAGGGGCGTGGCAGTCAGCATCGGGCGTGAAAACCCGTACGACGGGCTCGCGGAAGCCTCCGTGGTGGCCACGGGCTACGGACCAGACAGCACTGCCAAGATCGGTGTGCTCGGCCCCACCCGGATGGACTATCCCACCACCATGGCCGCCGTCAGGGCAGTAGCCCGTTACCTTTCAAGAATTCTGGGTCCGTAACAGCACCGCGGTCCAGGCACGTAGAGCAGTGCCGGCAGCCCGGCTGCCGGCAGTACAACAAGGAAGAGATACGAACTTTGAGCAGCCACTACGACGTCCTCGGAGTCTCGCCGGAAGCCACCGGGGAAGAGATCAAGAAGGCCTACCGCAAGCTGGCCCGCACTCTTCACCCGGACGTAAACCCCGGGGACGATGCATCGGACCGCTTCAAGGCCGTGACCCATGCCTACGAGGTACTTTCGGACCCGCAGAAGCGCCGGATCTATGACACCACCGGCAACGAGAACGGCACCGACAACGGGTTCGGCGGCGGCGGATACTCCGGCCAGGGCTTCGCGTTCCAGGACATCTTCGACACGTTCTTCGGGGCCGGCGGCACCTCCGGCCCCGCTTCCCGGGTCCGCCGCGGCCAGGACGCGCTGATCAGCGTACGGATCGAACTCCGCGATGCCGTGTTCGGCGTCAACCGGAAACTCGAAGTGGACACAGCCGTCACCTGCCCCACCTGCAACGGGTCATGCTGCCGCGAAGGCAGCCACCCTGTGCGCTGCGATATCTGCGGCGGCAGCGGCCAGGTCCAGCGCGCGGTGCGCTCCATCCTGGGCCAGGTCATGACGGCGGCCCCGTGTGGCAGTTGCGAAGGCTTCGGGACGGTCATCAAGGACCCCTGCAACGAATGCAGCGGCCAAGGCCGCATCCGCAGCCGGCGGTCGCTCACCATCAAGGTGCCGGCCGGTGTTGCCACGGGCACCCGGATCCAGCTCTCCGGGCAGGGCGAAGCAGGCCCGGCCGGCGGACCGTCCGGGGACCTGTACGTGGAACTCCGGGTCAACAACGACGCCACCTACGCACGCGACGGTGACGACCTGCACGCAACGTTGCACATCCCGATGACTGCCGCCGCCTTGGGCACCGAGCTGTCACTGGAAACCTTTGACGGGCTGCAGGAAATCGACGTCAAGGCAGGGACGCAGTCAGGGGAGATCATCACGCTCCGTGGACTCGGCGTGACGCACCTGCGCGGTTACGGCCGCGGGGACCTGATGGTCCATCTGCAGGTGGAGACGCCGGCCAAGCTGGATGCCGCGCAGGAGGATCTCCTGCGGCAGCTGGCGAAGCTGCGGGGCGAGCAGTTCACGGAAGGCAAACTGGCTGCCAGTGGCGGCGTCTTTGCCAAGCTGCGGGACCGGTTCGGTAACCTGTAGCGGTGAGCAATCCCGTTTTCTTCAGCGGTGCCGGGTCGCTGGACAAGCTCGTGCCCGGTGCCCGTTTTGTCCTTCAAGGGCCGGAGGCACGCCACGCCGTGACCGTAAAACGGCTATCTCCCGGAGAAGCAGTGGACATTGCCGACGGCGCCGGAAGGCGGCTGACGGGAACTGTTGTCTCGGCGTCGCCCGCGGAGCTCACCGTGGAATGCTCCGCCCTCGTTGTGGAGGACCGGCCCGACATCCGGCTGGTGCTGGTGCAGGCCCTGGCCAAGGGGGACCGGGATGAACTGGCCGTGGAAACGGCAACCGAACTCGGGATTGATGCCGTAGTTCCCTGGCAGTCCGAGCGATCAATTGTCCGCTGGAAGGGTGAGCGCGCGGCCAAGGCCCACGCAAAATGGCAGTCCGTGGTCACTGCCGCCGCCAAGCAGGCACGCCGCGCCTGGATCCCCGAGGTGCGCGCCGCCGTCGAAACCCCTGGCCTTGCGGCGGCCGTGGCGGCAGCGGATCTGGCCGTAATCCTGCACGAAGACGCGGTCCGGCCGCTCCGGTCTGTCCTGGAATCATGGCAGGGCACCCAGGCTGACGCCGGGCCCCTGGAGATTCTGCTCATCGTTGGCCCGGAAGGCGGAATCAGTCCCCGCGAAATCACCCGGCTTTGCGACGCCGGCGCCGTGACGGCGCTCCTGGGACACCACGTCCTGAGGTCATCCACGGCCGGACCGGCAGCGGTTGTTCTGGCGAGCGACGTACTGGGACGCTGGACAGCCCCGGCATCCTGAGGCGGCCTGCTGCCCAGGCTGCTACCGGACGTTGAAGTTCCGCGTATCCACATTCAGCTCCTGGCCGCTGCCGGCCGCATCCACCTGCGAAACGCGGAGCTCGTAACTCCCGGCGGACAGGCTAAGGGCAAGCGTGAACACCCCGGACTGGGCGGCTTCGGCAGCTGCAGTGGTCTCCCCGGTCAGGTAGGGCGTCTTGTTCCCGTTCGCTTCGGCCCGCAGGATCTGCCAGCGGAGCTTACCGCCCGGAACGGTGCTGCGGCCGGTGATCTTGACGCTTCCGCCGGCCAGGTCAGTCCCTTCCTGCGGATCGATGATCCACACGGGCGCCACCATTCCGGCAGCTCGGGACATGGGGTCGCCAAGCTGGACGTGGTCGAAGGCGACGTAGTCGGTGTGGCTATCCACCAGGATCCTGACCTGGATCTGCTGGCCGGAATCGATCAGGCCGGAACTCGCAGCCGCTGCCGTAGCGGTAAAGACCAGCTGCTGAATGGCGCGGCCGGCCATGTCGGCGTCGAGATTGCTGTTAAAGGCATCCTCCGAGATGTCGACAGTAATGATGTTCTTGCCGGAGATGGACGAGGCGAGTTTCTCGGGATTCTGCCAGGGCGTGAAGAAATCCGGGTCCAGCGGCTTCTCGGACATCATGGCCCGCAGGGCGCGGGTCACTGGATTCTCCTGCTCCGGCACGTCCCGGAACTCCCGGTACAGGAACACGTTGCTGTTGCTTCGGCCAATCCAGTAGACCGGTGCCTTACTCGAGGACTGTGTTGTTTCCAGGGGCGCGCTGGTGGAAGGTGCCCCGGGGGAGCCGGTGGCGGCAGCGCTGGAGTTTGCCGTCAGGTTGGGCTCAGGGCTGGGGTCCGCGATACAACCGGTGAGAAGGAGGAATGCTGGCAGTAGGCCCAGGAGACGTTGCGGACGGAAACGTGGCGCGGCGCGCGTGGCACTGAGGGGGGTCGCTGTTTCCGGCACTCTCGTGGCCTGTCCTTTCCGGCTGTGAAATGGCGAGGCCTGGGCCCCGTGAGCCGGTCCCCGGACGGCTGTGATTTCCAGCATCGCATAGCCGGCTCCGCCAAAAGGACCGAATCCGGGCTGCCGGCCCAACTGCAACGGGAACGATATGAGCCCGATATGAAGTTGATACCTAATGACGCCAACCGTCCCGCAGTAAGCCGGTGACGGGCACCCTCGCCGGAGACCGCCTGACGCTGCCGGGAGGTGCCTCCTGGCGTAAGATGGAAGGACTCCGCTGGCTCCTGCGTGCTCGGCAACAGCCCCCACGCAGCAGCCGGCGCACTTAATTTTCGAACTGGAGGGGACCACGGGCCTGCGGGCCAGCACCATGACTGAATCAGCGAACGGAAAGCGCCGGCTCAATACTGAACGCGCCGCCGGAGAATTCCCCCATTCACTTCCCGGTGTTCGGACGGAGGTGGTTCTCTTTGACAACTCCGATCAGATGGTCCAATCGCTCGGCAGCCATGATGAGGCCTTGCGTTACATCGAAGAGCAGTTCCCGTCCGTCAACTTCCACGTCCGTGGAAACGAACTGTCCATGAGCGGCCCTGCCAACGAAGTTCCCCGCATCATGCGGCTGCTGCATGAAGTTCGCGGTCTCGTGGCCCGTGGCACAGTCATCAGCCCCGCGGTGTTGCAGCAGCTCGTCTCGTTGCTCCGCAGCCAGTCATTACAGAACCCTGTGGACGTCCTCACCCATGACATCCTCTCCAGCCGGGGGAAGACCATTCGGCCCAAGACCCTGAACCAGAAGAACTACGTGGACGCGATTGACGCGAACACGGTGATCTTCGGGATTGGCCCTGCAGGTACGGGCAAGACGTACCTCGCGATGGCCAAGGCTGTCCAGGCGCTGCAGCAGAAGGAAGTCAGCCGCATTATCCTGACCCGGCCCGCAGTCGAGGCCGGCGAACGGCTGGGATTCCTGCCGGGCACCCTGAGCGACAAGATCGATCCCTACCTGCGCCCGCTGTACGACGCGTTGCACGACATGATGGACCCCGAGGCCATCCCGCGCCTGATGGCCGCCGGGACCATCGAAGTGGCGCCGCTGGCTTACATGCGGGGGCGCACGCTCAACGACGCCTTCATCATCCTGGACGAAGCGCAGAACACCACACCGGCACAGATGAAGATGTTTCTTACGCGTTTGGGCTTCGGGTCCAAAATGGTGGTCACCGGAGACGTCACCCAGGTGGACCTTCCCTTCGACACACGCTCAGGTCTTCGGATCGTGGAGGAGATCCTGCAGGGAATCGAGGACGTGAACTTCACCGTCCTGGACTCCACTGACGTGGTCCGCCACCGTCTTGTGGGTGACATCGTGCGTGCCTACAGTCTCTGGGACGATCTCCAGCGGAACAAAGTGAAACACTCGGTGAGCCGGGAAAAGCGGGGGGAAAACGCGTGAGCATTGAGGTAAACAACGAATCCGGCATCCAGGTTGATGAAGCGGAGCTTGTGTCACTGTCCCGGTACGTTTTCGAACAGCTGTATATCCACCCGCAGGCTGAACTCTCCATCCTCCTGGTAGATGAACCAGCCATGGAAAAGCTCCACATCGAGCTTATGGACGAGCCGGGATCCACAGACGTGCTCTCGGTCCCCATGGACGAACTGACCCCCGGTACACCGGACCGGCCCACCCCGCAAGGGATGCTGGGTGACATTGCCGTGTGCCCCCAGGTGGCGCAGGTGCAGGCCGTCAACGCCGGGCACTCCCTGCAGGATGAAATGTTGCTCCTGACTACGCACGGGATCCTCCACCTGCTCGGCTATGACCATGCAGAGCCCGAGGAAAAGGAAGAGATGTTCGGCCTCCAGCGCCAGCTGCTTTCGGGCTTCACCGGCAAAGAAGCACCTGCCGAGACCACGCAGTGACGCCCCTGCTCCTTGTCGGCATGGCCCTGGCGTTCCTCGGTACCGCAGCACTCTTGACCGCAGCCGAGGCCGCATTCACGTTCCTTTCCAGGCATGACGCCGAAGACGCTCTGCTGAAAAGCCGCGGAAACGCCATGAAGCGCATCCTGGCCCAGCCGGTGGCGCACATCCGGGCCTTGCGGTTCTGGCGGGTCTGGTTCGAGATGGCTTCAGCCGTAGCGGTGGCCGTCCTGCTCCACAGCCTGCTGGACAACGTCTGGCTGGCCGGGCTGGCCGCCACCGGGATCATGGCCCTGCTCGGCTTCGTCATCGTCGGCGTTTCCCCGCGGCAGCTCGGCAGGCTCCATTCGGGCGCAGTCGTCCGCTCCACAGCACCGCTGATCAGGTACCTGACGTGGGTCCTCGGACCCATCCCGGGGTGGCTCGTGGCGCTGGGCAGTGCCGCCGCCCCCGGCGCTCCGGCGGGTGATGACGCGTTCTTCAGCGAACAGGAATTCCGGGAACTCGTGGACCGAGCATCCGAATCGGACATGATCGAAGACACCGAAGCTGAAATGATCCAATCAGTCTTTGACTTCGGGGACACCCTGGTGCGCGCCGTGATGGTGCCCCGGACGGATATCCTCAGCATCGACGCCGGCTCCAGCCTCAGGCGGGCCATGTCAATGTTCCTGCGGTCGGGCTATTCACGGATCCCGGTGATCCGCGACAACACGGACCAGATCCTCGGAATCGTGTACCTCAAGGACGTTGCGGCGACGCTCCATGAGCTCGGACCCGACGACGAACAGCCCCCGGTCGAAGCCCTGGCCCGCGAGGTCCGGTACGTCCCGGAGTCCAAGCCGGTGAGCGATCTGCTGCGGGAACTGCAGAAGGAGTCAACACACGTTGCCATCGTGATCGACGAATACGGCGGCACGGCCGGCCTTGTCACCCTCGAGGACCTCATCGAGGAAATTGTCGGCGAAATCGTGGACGAGTATGACACCGAAAGCGCCGAGGCCGTGGCCCTGGGCGGCGGTTCCTACCGGGTGAGCGCCCGGATGAGCATCGACGACCTCGGCGAACTGTTCGACATAGAGCTCGACGACGACGAGGTTGACACTGTGGGCGGGCTGCTGGCCAAGGCCCTGGGCCGCGTTCCCATTGTGGGCAGCCGCGTGGTGGTGGGCGGCATTTCGCTGCTCGCCGAACGGCTCGAGGGCCGCCGCAACCGCGTCAGCCACATCATTGCCTCAGCAGTACCAAAAGCAGACACTGACCTTGAAGACCTCCTCGACGAGGCGAAAGCAACCCAGCAGGGAGTTCCACGTGAGCAAGAAAAGTAATCGTCCGGCCAACCCGGATTCGGCCGCAAAAGACTTCGGCGGCTACAGGGCAGGCTTTGCGGTCCTCGTGGGGCGGCCTAACGCAGGAAAATCAACCCTGACGAACGCACTGGTGGGCCAGAAGGTGGCGATCACCTCCGCCAAGCCGCAGACCACGCGCCACACCATCCGGGGGATCGTGCACCGCGATGACGCCCAGCTGATCCTGGTGGATACCCCGGGCCTGCACCGCCCCCGCACTCTGCTGGGAAAGCGGCTGAACGAACTCGTTGCCGACACCCTCGCCGAAGTGGACGCGATCGGCTTTTGCCTGCCCGCCAACGAGAAAATCGGCCCGGGCGACAAGTACATCGCCGCCCAGCTCGCCGCCATCGGCAACAAGCCGGTCATCGCGATCGTCACCAAGGCGGACACAGTGGACCGGCAGGCGCTCACCGAGCAGTTGCTCGCCGTCGCAGCGCTGGGCCGTGATGTCATCGGCGAGGACGGCTGGAAGGACATCGTCCCGGTCTCCGCCACCGACGGCTTCCAGGTGGACACCCTCGCAGACGTCCTGATCAGCCACATGCCGGCGTCGCCGCCCCTTTATCCGGACGGTCACCTGACGGACGAGCCCGAAGCCGTGATGATCGCCGAGCTCATCCGGGAAGCTGCCCTCGAAGGCGTCCGCGACGAACTGCCCCACTCCCTAGCCGTCGTCGTCGATGAGATTGTTCCGCGTGAGGGCCGGCCCGAAGACAGACCCTTCCTCGACGTCCGGGTTAATCTCTATGTGGAACGTTCGTCCCAGAAAGCCATCATCATCGGCAAGGGCGGTGCACGGCTCCGGGAAGTCGGCACCAACGCACGCAAGGGGATCGAGGCGCTGCTCGGTGCCCGCATCTACCTTGACCTGCATGTGAAGGTGGCCAAGGACTGGCAGCGCGACCCGAAGCAGCTGGTCAAGCTCGGCTTCTGACGCTGCCCCTTTCGCTTTACCCGGCCGGTCGTCGGGAAGTTCCCAGACTGGGCAACTAAAATAGGCCGGATTCAATTTTTTCGAGGAAGGTACACCACACATGGGGCGAGGCCGCGACAATCGCGAGTACGGAGCTGACGCGTCAGCCGGGACCGGTCCGGTGTCCCGCCACGCTGATGCCACCGCCGTCGGCGTTGCCCGGCATCTCGGATCCCGGAGCCGGATGCCGGCCTGGCTGAAGGTGACCACTGCGGTGGTCACCATCCTGATGGTCGGCGGTCTTGGCTTCGCAGGCTACTGGTATTTGCGGTTTCAGTCGAACATCACCACGGCACCGCTGAACGCCGGTGGCGCGGCGAACCCATCGGACGACAAATCGGACCGGATGCAGATCCTGATCCTTGGCTCTGATACCAGGGACGGCGCCAACGCGGAGTACGGCGCCGTGGAGGACTCAACAGGTTACGGCAAATCCGACGTCATGATGCTGATGGACGTATCGGCCGACAACAAGCGCGTCAGCGTCATCAGCTTCCCCCGGGACCTGCTGGTCGATATTCCGGAGTGCACCGACCAGAAGACCAAGCGGACGTATCCTTCCCGCAGCGGTGTCATGATCAACGAGGCCATGAATGAAGCCGGCATCGGCTGCGCCGTAGACACTGTCAACAAGTTGACTGGCATGGAGATCGATCACTTCATGATGGCGGACTTCACCGCAGTGAAGGAACTCTCCAACACGGTGGGCGGCGTTGACGTGTGCATCAGTGACGCGGTCTATGATCCTGACTCCCGGCTGCGCCTGCCGAAGGGAACCTCCGCTGTTCAGGGCGAAATGGCTCTTGCCTTCCTGCGGACCCGTCATGCCTTTGCTGACGGCGGCGACCTGGGCCGGATCAGGGCACAGCAGGGATTCCTGTCCTCCCTCACGCGCAAGATCAAGGACGACGGCACACTGTCTGACCCCTCTAAGATGCTGACCATTGCCGATGTTGTGACCAAGAACCTCACGGTGGATGAGGGGCTGGCCTCCGTGCCGTCGCTCGTGAGTATCGGTAGCCGGCTCAAGGACATCGATATCAGCAAGGTGGCGTTTGTGGCCGTGCCCACCACGCCGGCAGTCACGGACATCAACCGCCTGCAGATTGCCGAGCCCGCAGGGTCCCAGCTCTTTGCGGCCCTCCGCGAGGACGTGGACCTCACGGATCCGACAGCACCCACCACGCCGTCCCCGGCGCCGACGGAAACAACAGCCACCCCAACAGAAACAGCCCCGGCGGTGCCGCCGTATGACAAGGCGCTGCAACCAGTCACCGTGGCCAACGGCAGCGGCGTCCCGGGACGCGCCCAGGAAATCGTGCAGGCGTTGATCAACGGTGGCTTCACCCAATCCGGGCCGTTTGAAGCCACGGCGGTGGCGCAGAGCGTCGTCTACTACGGTACGGAATTCGCCGACGTCGCAGCTGACGTGGCTGCGCTGCTGGGGATCCCGGCCGCGCAGGTCCAGCTGGCACCTCGCGTCGCGGGAGTCCAGGTCTACCTTGGAACTGACTTCACCACCGGGGCAACCTACGGAGCCGGTGCTGGTGGCGCCCTGCCCGAGGACATCGTCAACCAGACAGCCGGCGATACCGTGTGCCAGCAGGCCAACCCTGTGCTGATCGTCCAGGACTGACGGCCGCACCACAGAAGACAGCACCACAGTAGACACACAAGAGGCGGGGCCAGACGGCCCCGCCGCTTGTGTGTCCTGGAGGGTGATTACCAGATACTGACGCGAGCGTCCTGCGGCATCCACATGCCATCCTGGTCGGTCACGCCAAAGGCCTCGTGGAACGCGTCCAGGTTCTTGGCGATGGCGTTGGTCCTGAACTCGTTGGGGGAGTGGGGATCCGTCGCGAGCCTCCTGATGGCCTCTTCCGACCGGATCACCTGCCGCCAGCCGGCCGCCCAGGACGCGAAGAACCGCTGCTGCCCCGTCAGCCCGTCCAGCACCTCGGGTTCCCTGCCGTCGAGGCTGAGGAGGTAGGCCTTGTACGCGATGGTCAGGCCACCCAGGTCGCCGATGTTTTCCCCGAGCGTCAGCTTGCCGTTGACGTTGTGCCCTGGCGCGGCATACGGCGACAACGCGTCGTACTGTGCCACCAGCTTGGCCGTGAGTTCCTCAAAGGCCTTCCGGTCATCCTCGGTCCACCAGTTCCGCAGGGCGCCGCCGCCGTCGAACTGCGACCCCTGGTCATCAAAACCGTGGCCGATCTCGTGGCCAATCACCGCTCCGATGCCACCGTAGTTAACGGCGTCGTCGGCGTCGGCTGTGAAGAACGGTGGCTGCAGGATAGCGGCCGGGAAGACGATCTCGTTCAGCATCGGATGGTAGTACGCGTTGACCGTCTGCGGTGTCATGAGCCACTTGTTGAGGTCCACCGGTTTGCCCACCTCATCCAGGTGGCGGTCGACGTCGGCATTGTGGGCCCGCTCAACGTTCCCCAGAAGGTCCAGCGGGTCGATTTCCACAGCGGAGTAATCGATCCACTTGTCGGGGTAGCCGATCTTGGCGCGGAAGGCCTCCAGTTTCCGCAGCGCCTCGGCCTTTGTTTCCTCACCCATCCAGGCAAGACTGGTGATGGACTGCCGGTAGGCCTCGATCAGGTTGGCCACCAGGGTCTGCATGCGGGCTTTGTGGGTTTCGGGGAAGTGCTTCGAGACGTAGATCTGCCCAACGGCCTCACCGAGTGCGGCTTCCACGACGGCGACGGCCCGCTTCCAGCGGTCCTTGTTCCGGGGCGTGCCGCTGATGGTTGTTCCGTAGAAGGCAAAGTTGGCATCCACGAACTCGGAGGACAGGTAGGGCGCAGCGCTGTTGACGACGCGCAGGGCCAGCCACTCCTGCCAGACGGAGAGCGGTTCGGACTTCAGGAGGCCGGCGGCCCCACTGAAGAAGTCCGGGGTGCTGACTACGATCTCGCTGCGCTTGTCGGCGTCGATCCCGGCTGCTTCGAACCACGTGTTAAGGAGCGGGAACAGCACGGCTGCTTCCTCAGCGGACTTGAGGTTATAGGTCTTCTGCGGGTCGCGCAGGGTGACGTTGTCCCAGTGGTGGGATGCGAGGCTGGTTTCGAGGGCAACGACGCGTGCGGCCGCAGGCTCCGGATCGGCCACTCCGGCCAGCGTGAACATGGTCCTGACATGCTCGCCATAGGCCTTGACCATGGGGGCGAACTTCTCTTCCCGGTAGTAGGACTCGTCCGGCAGTCCCAGGCCGCCCTGGCCGGTGTAGAGCAGGATGCGGTCCGGGTTGCCAGCGTCCGGAGCCGGGTAGATGTAGAAGAGCCCGGACACGTCTGACCGGAACAGCCGCCCGGCCAGGGCTACGAGATCGGCAACCGTGGTTGTGGCAAAAACCTCGGCAAGCCGCCGGCGGATGGGCTCCATGCCTTTGGCCTCCACAGTGGCTTCGTCCATGAAGCTGTTGTAGAGCTCGCCCACCTTACGTTCTATCCCGCTGGCGGCTTCACCCTTGGCGGCTGCTTCCTCGATGATGTCCCGGACCGCGATCTCCGCTCCGTCGCGCAGCGCGGTGAAGGTTCCTTCGAGTGGCCGGTCATCCGGAATTTCCGTGGCCTTGAGCCAGGACCCGTTCACGTGCTGGTACAGGTCATCCTGCGGCCTGACGGTGTGGTCAATGTTGGACAGATCGATCCCCGAGATGGGCACAGATGCTCCTTCGTGTGACGTGCCGCGGCCGGCGCTGGCACCGGCGCGGCGTCTGCATGTTGGACGATAAGGACGGTGGCGCCCTCTCATCTTACGCACGCGTGCTACCCTCAAATGGTGCGCGCAGAGCTCCTCCTTCTTAGCTGCCGCGGCGAGGCCTCAGACGCGATCTAGCGCAAGGCCTATCCTCGTCGCGGAGTTTGTGTTGCCCGGCCACCCTTTCAGATTTGAACCACAGAAAAGGCCCCGATAGTAATGCGAAACGCACAGAAGCCCTCCGGAATGCCCGTCCACCGCTACACGCCGTTCCAGGATCAGATCACCGTTGAACTGCCTGACCGCACGTGGCCGGACAAGGTCATCGCCAAGGCCCCGCGCTGGTGCGCCGTGGACCTGCGGGACGGCAACCAGGCGCTGATCGACCCGATGAGCCCCGCCCGCAAAATGAAGATGTTCGATCTGCTGGTCCGCATGGGCTACAAGGAAATTGAAGTCGGCTTCCCGTCTGCTTCGCAGACCGATTTCGACTTTGTCCGTCAGCTCATCGTCGGAAACCACATCCCGGACGACGTCACCATCCAGGTCCTCACCCAGGCACGCGAGCACCTGATCGAACGGACCTATGAGTCCTTGGTCGGCGCCAAGCAGGCGATCGTCCACCTGTACAACTCAACGTCCGTCCTGCAGCGCCGCGTGGTGTTCAACCAGGATCAGGACGGCATCCTCGACATCGCGCTCCAGGGCGCCCGGCTGTGCAAGAAGTACGAGGAAACCCTCGTGGACACGCACATCACCTATGAATACTCGCCGGAGTCGTTCACCGGAACCGAACTGGACTACGCCGTCAGGGTCTGCAACGCCATCGCCGACGTCTTCGAAGCATCCGCCGACAGCCAGGTCATCATCAACCTGCCCGCCACGGTGGAAATGGCCACTCCGAACGTTTACGCCGATTCCATTGAGTGGATGAGCCGGAACCTGCACCCGCGGGAAGGCATCATCCTGTCCCTGCACCCGCACAATGACCGGGGCACCGGCGTGGCCGCCGCCGAACTGGGGTACCTGGCCGGCGCGGACCGGATTGAGGGCTGCCTGTTCGGCAACGGCGAGCGGACCGGCAACGTGGACCTCGTCACCCTGGGCCTGAACATGTTCGTCCAGGGCATCGATCCCATGATCGACTTCTCCGACATCGACGAGATCCGGCGCACCGTGGAGTACTGCAACCAGCTCCCCGTCGCCGAGCGTTCCCCGTACGGCGGCGACCTCGTCTTCACCGCTTTCTCAGGCTCGCACCAGGACGCCATCAAGAAGGGCTTCGAGGCGCTCGAGAAGGATGCCGCCGCCGCCGGCAAGGACGTCGCGGACTTCACCTGGCAGGTCCCGTACCTGCCCGTTGACCCTAAGGACCTGGGCCGCAGCTACGAGGCCGTCATCCGCGTCAACTCGCAGTCCGGCAAGGGTGGCGTGGCCTACCTGCTCAAGAACGAACACAGCCTGGACCTGCCCCGCCGTGCCCAGATGGAATTCTCCGGCGTGATCCAGAAGAAGACCGATACCGTGGGCGGCGAAGTCAGTGGCGCCCAGTTGTGGCAGCACTTCCAGGACGAGTACCTGCCCTCCAGCCAGGCGGAGGGCCAGTGGGGCCGTTACTCACTTGGTTCCGTCAGCACCGAAACCGATGACGACGGCGGGATGACCTTGCACGCCTCGCTCACCGTTGATGGTGTCCAGGCCCGTCGCACGGGCACCGGAAACGGGCCCATCGCCGCCCTGTTGAGCATCCTGCGCGAGGACGGCGTGGATGTCCGGGTGCTGGACTACAGCGAGCATGCCCTTTCGGAAGGCGGCAGCGCGATGGCCGCAGCCTACGTCGAGTGTGCCGTAGGGGAGCGCGTCCTGTGGGGCGTCGGTATTGATGCCAACACCAGCATGTCCTCGCTCAAGGCCGTCATTTCCGCAGTCAACCGTGCCATCCGGGATTCCCGCGCCTGATTCGGAACACGTTGCGCGCCGGGATTCCCGGCGCGCAACGCACCGGCATTGCCGGCTTTCCGGAACTCAGTGCGAAGATTAACCGTGGTCCACCAATCCTTTGCTGCCCGGTCCTACCGGGATGACGCCGTGGTGCTCCGTACCCACAAGCTGGGCGAAGCTGACCGCATCATCACACTGCTGACCAAGCACCACGGCCAGATCCGCGCGGTCGCCAAGGGAGTGCGGCGGACCAGCAGCAAGTTTGGGGCCCGGCTGGAGCCGTTTATGGTTGCGGACCTGCAGTTGGTCTCCGGAAAGACACTGGACATCGTCACCCAGGCTGTCGCCAAGGGCGCGTACGGCAGCAACATCGCCGCAGACTATGGCCGCTATACGGTTGCCGCTGCCATGACCGAAACTGCGGAAAAACTGACCGACGTCGACGGCGAAGCCGGCACCGCCCAGTACAACCTGCTGGTGGGGGCGCTGGCCTCGCTGTCCCGGGCCGAGCACGCGCCCGGGCTGATCCTCGATTCGTATCTCCTGCGGGCCCTCGCCACCGGCGGCTGGGCTCCGAGTTTTACCGACTGCGCCCGCTGCGGCCGGCCCGGCCCCCATACGGCGTTTTCGGCTCCGCTCGGCGGCATGGTCTGCGCTGACTGCAGGCCACCCGGTTCGCCTGCGCCGGCGGCGGAAACCGTCTTTCTCTTGGGCGCCCTGCTGACCGGGGACTGGACGACGGCGGATGGTTCGCAGGTGCCGCATCGCCGGGAAGCTGCGGGGCTGGTGGCCGTCTACCTGCAATGGCACCTTGAACGTGTCCTGAAATCCCTCAAACATGTGGAGCGTGGCTGACTGTGGCCTTGGGAAAAAAGAAGAGTCCTTCGCGGCAGCGGACCACCCCTGTGGTGGCACCGTATCCGCACCCGTCCGGCGCGGTTGCCCCGGCGATCCCCGCCGAATTCGTCCCCCGCCATGTCGCTATTGTGATGGACGGCAACGGCCGTTGGGCCAACCAGCGGGGCCTGCCGCGGATCGAGGGACACAAAGCCGGCGAGCCCGCGCTGCTGGACGTGATGGCGGGCGCTATCGAACTAGGCATCGAATACGTGAGCGTCTATGCGTTTTCCACCGAGAACTGGCGCCGGTCACCCGAAGAAGTCCGCTTCCTGATGGGTTTTAACAAGGATGTGCTACGAAGGCAGCGGAACCAGCTGGACGACTGGGGTGTCCGTGTACGGTGGTCCGGCCGGCGTCCCAGGCTGTGGGGCTCGGTGATCCGCGAACTGGAAGAGGCTGAGGAATTTACCGCGGGCAACAGCACGTGCACGTTGAACATGTGTGTTAATTACGGCGGACGGGCGGAAATCACGGACGCCGTATCGGCTATCGCCGCCGAGGTTGCCGCAGGCCGGCTCAAACCCGGGGCCATCACCGAGAAAACCATCCAGAAGTACCTGGACGAACCGGACCTGCCGGACGTGGACCTGTTCCTGCGGAGCTCGGGGGAGCAGCGGCTCTCCAATTTCCTACTCTGGCAGTCGGCATATGCCGAGTTCGTCTTTATGGACACGCTGTGGCCCGACGTCGACCGGCGGACCCTGTGGGACGCCGTCGAAATCTACGCCCAGCGGGACCGGCGCTACGGCGGCGCCGTCGACGCCGCGCCGGGTTCAGCCGTACCGTAACCCCGGAGCCAGCGGGCGAGCCGCGCATAGGCGTCTGCCCGCACTTTGGCAGGGGAGAGGAAGACGTCGTGGAGCGCGCCGTCTATCCGTTCCACCGTGACGCTGCGCCCCAGTGTCAGGGCGCGGAGGGCGATGATGTTGACGTCCAGTACTGCGTCGGTACGCCGCATTTCCTCGGACCAGAACGGCCCGGTGGCGCTTCCCCGGGACAGCAGCACCAGGATGGGTATGTCGATGTCCAGGCCACGGGCCACCTTGGTGTGGCCGGCCAGGATGGCGCTGAGCCAGCCTGCGCGGAGCGGAAATGCCATGGGCGGACGGAACCTGTCGTCAAGCGGCCACTCGCCGTCGGCTGAACTGCTGATGGTCCGCCAATAGAACCCCCGCTCGGGCAGCCGCAGGACAGCCTCCGGCCGGAACCGCGCCACGGGTCCCACCATCGTGGACGCAGCACGGCGGACCAGCGAGCTGCCGTGCATCTCTAGCCAGGGGCTGTTTAACACCAGCTGGGAGGCCGCTCCGGGGTGGTTGCTGACCCAGAGGGCGGCCACCAGGCCTCCGGTGGAGTGGCCCATCAGCGTGAGGGAGGCTTTGGCTTCCAGTTCCGGCGTGTGCGTGTCGGCCCGGATGATGGCGATGGCCGCTTCGATCTCGGCGTCATAGTCCGCCAGGTTCGCCACGTAGCCGCCCGGCGTTTCCGGGCGCAGGCTGCGGCCGTGGTTGTGCATGTCGAGGGCGTAGAACTCGTAGCCGCTGTGTGTCCAAAACTGCGCCAGGTCCACATTGAAGAAGTAGTCGCTCCAACCATGGAGGAACAGCACTGTCCGGCGCCGGCGGGTGGCTGCCGGTTCCTTCGCCGGACGGAAGCGCACCAGCGTGGCGGTGCGCTGGACGCCGTCTTCGCCCCCGGCCTCGAAGGTGCAGGCTTCGAAGCCAGCACCGAGGATATCTGGCTGCCACCTCATGGCTTTATGCTAGCCGGAGCCGCATGTATGGCGGCCCGGTTTGGTCTGGACCGTCCGAGACGGAAAACTAGAGCCATGCGCGTATATCCGACATTCTTCAGGCTGGCCTTTTCTTGGATGGACGCGGAACGCGCCCACAAGATCGGATTCAAGGGAATCAAACTTGCCCATACTTCCGGCGCAGGACGGCTGCTGCACCGGTTCACGGCACCCGGGGCCTCACTGCAGACTTCTGCCTTTGGGCTGACCTTCCCATCCCCGTTCGGTCTCGCAGCCGGGTTCGACAAGGAGGGATTCGGCATCGAGGCCCTCACCGAACTTGGCTTTGGCCATGTCGAAGTAGGGACCATCACCGGGCAGGCGCAGCCGGGCAACGAGAAGCCGCGCCTTTTCAGGCTGATCGAGGACCGGGCTGTCATTAACCGGATGGGGTTCAACAACGATGGCGCGGCCGCCGTCGAACCGCGCCTCAAAGCGGCACGCGCCGCCCTGCAGCGCAGGCACCCCGACGTGCGCCCCGTGATCGGGGTGAACATCGGCAAGAGCAAGGTGGTGGAACTCGACGACGCCGTGGCCGATTACCTGATCAGCGCCCGGAGCCTGGCGCCGGCCGCGGACTACTTGGTGGTCAATGTCAGCTCACCCAACACGCCCGGGCTGCGCCTTCTCCAGGATGTCCAGGCACTCCGCCCGCTGCTGACCGCGGTGGGGGACGAGGCGGACAAGGCGGCAGGCCGGCACGTCCCGCTGCTGGTCAAGATCGCACCGGACCTCAGCGATGAGGACATCGACGACGTCGCCAAGCTGGCCCTGGACCTTAAGCTGGACGGCATTATCGCCACCAACACCACGATCGGGCGCGAGGGGCTGGCGTCGCCGGCTGCGAAAGTGGTCGAATGCGGCGCTGGGGGCCTGTCCGGGGCACCGCTGAAGCAGCGTTCCTTGGAAGTCCTTCGCCGGCTCAAGGAGGCCACCGGGGGCGCGATCACGCTGGTGGCCGTCGGCGGCGTCGAGACGGCGAAGGACGTCCAGGACCGTCTGGATGCCGGGGCCACGCTGGTCCAGGGCTACACGGCTTTCCTGTACGAGGGGCCGTTCTGGGCGGCGCGGATCAACCGCGACCTGGCGAAAGCGCGACGCAACCGCTGACTCACACAACAAAACCCCGGTGGTTGGACCACCGGGGTTTTCGTTGTTTAAGGGAGGAGTGCTGCCGGGTCTGGCCCGGCCTGCACGTCAGGACGGGTATTGGCCGCGCTTCACGAGCGGCTTGGGCAGGCGCAGCTTGCGGAACTGCAGGGACCGCATCGAGCCGTACCAAACCGTGCCACGCTCAACCCCGCCGAACTTCTCGGTCAGCTTCTTGCGGAGCTGCCTGGACAGAATGAACACATCCACAAACACGGCCAGGAACATCACCCAAAAACCGCCCAGGACATAAACCATCTGCTCGCTGGAAGCCGGAACAATGAGGGAAATGATGACAAATACCAGGGCGCCGAACATGAGGTATTCGCCCAGGCTGAAGCGCGCATCCACGTAGTCGCGGGCATAACGCTTCTGCGGACCCTTGTCGCGCAAGGGCAGGAACTTCTCATCACCTGTATCGAGCGCCTGGCGCATTTTGGTCCGCTGGTCCTGGATGGCCTGGCGCTCAGCCGCCTTGGACGCCTTGCGGTCCTCCGGCACCAGGGGCCGTTTGCGGGCAGCTTCCTGGGCTTTGCGCTTGGGCGTGGGCGCACCCTTGCCCAACGCGGCATCCTGCCGGGCTGCCGCTTCAGCGGCCTGCTGGTCTATTGATTGCTGCGCCGTTGGCGCTTCCTTTTTACGTCCGAACACGTGAACAGAATACCTTGCGGCCCAAGGAGATTCGGCGCGGGTATTGTGATCGCCATGACTCCCACTCCAGTAGCCAGTCTGTCCGACGCCAACACCCCCGGCTCCGGTCACCCTGCCCCGGCCATCGACGCGGACAGACTCAGGCTGTCCGTCGCAGGTTCCTTCGACACAACCCTCGACCGGCTCAAGGAACTTGTGGCCATTCCCGGCATCGCCTGGCCGAGTTTCGATCCTGCCCCCTTGGAAGCCAGCGCGCAGGCCGTAGCGGAACTGTTGCGTGCCGCCGGCGTTGCGGATGTCCATGTCCTGCGCAGTAACAAGGACGACGGCACCCCCGGCGGCCCTGCCGTCGTCGCACGCCGACAGGCGGCCGAAGGAAAGCCGACCATTCTGCTGTACGCCCACCACGACGTCCAGCCGACGGGGGACCCGGCACTGTGGGAAACGGAGCCTTTCGCCGCCGTCGAACGGGACGGCAGGTTGTACGGCCGTGGCGCTGCTGACGACAAGGCCGGGATCATGGCCCATGTGGCCGCCTATGCTGCAGCGACCGAAGTTCTGGGCACGCAATTCGGCCTTGGCGTGACGTTCTTTTTCGAAGGGGAAGAGGAAGCTGGTTCTCCCACCTTCCGTTCGTTCCTGGAAACGCACCGGGAACTGCTGAGGGCCGATGTGATCGTGGTGGCCGACTCCAGCAACTGGAAGGTGGGCATTCCCGCCCTGACCACCAGCCTGCGCGGCCTTGTGGACGGAACCATTGAAGTTCAGGTGCTGGAGCATGCTGTCCACTCGGGCATGTTCGGCGGTCCCGTGCTGGACGCGCCGACCCTGCTGTCCCGTTTGATTGCTACCCTGCACGACGCAGACGGCAACGTGGCCATCGAAGGCCTCGTATCAAATGACAACGTCGGCGTGGAGCTCACCGAAGAGGAATACCGTGCGGATTCCTCAGTTCTCGACGGCGTCCAGCTCGCCGGCACGGGAAGCATCGCCGCACGGCTGTGGACCAAGCCCGCGCTGTCCATCATCGGCTTCGATGCGCCCGCCGTGGACGTGGCCTCGAACACGCTCCTGCCGCGGGCGCGTGCCAAGTTCAGCCTGCGCCTGGCGCCCGGCCAGGATCCGGCGGCAGCGATGGAAGCCGTTCAACGCCACGTCCAGGCCAATGCGCCCTTTAGGGCAAAGGTGGTGTTCACTCCCGGGGAAAGCGGAAAGTCTTTCCTCGCTGATACATCCTCAAAGGCAGCGAAGTTCGCAATGTGGGCGCTGGGGGAGGCCTGGGGTGTTCCCGCGGTGGAGATGGGGATCGGCGGGTCAATTCCGTTTATCGCGGACCTGATGGACGTTTATCCGGACGTCCAGATCCTCGTGACCGGTGTTGAGGATCCCGATTCCCGTGCCCACAGTGCCAACGAGTCCCTTCACATTGGTGATTTCAAGAACGCTGTGGTCGCCGAGGCGCTGCTGCTCGCCCGGCTGAACGCAGAAGGCCTGGCCTGAATCCCATGCCCCTCTGATGCCGGCATTCCTCCACCATCGGGAACAATCAGCGAACAGGCTTGGTTACGTCAGGAGTTAGAGCTACAGGGCTGACCGAAGTAGCATGTAGCTATAGCCCGTACCGTATCCGTAGGGGCAGGCGCCGCTGACGCGGGGCCGCCAGGACCGTCCTAAGGTAGGCCAAATGAGCACCGCAACCAACGAGAACATCACCGAGACCACCAGCGCTGCCAGCGATGAACTGGCTGCACACGAGGTCAAACTGACCGACGTCGCAGCAGGCAAGGTGCGCAGCCTCCTGGAGCAGGAAGGCCGGACCGATCTCCGCCTCCGCGTTGCCGTCCAGCCCGGCGGCTGCTCCGGCCTCATTTACCAGCTGTACTTCGACGAGCGCCTCCTCGATGGAGATGCCGTCCGCGACTATGACGGCGTCGAAGTTGTGGTGGACAAGATGAGCGTGCCGTACCTCAGCGGTGCCAGCATCGACTTCGAGGACACCATCTCCAAGCAGGGCTTCACCATCGACAACCCCAACGCCGGTGGCTCCTGCGCCTGTGGTGATTCGTTCCACTGACCCGGTTCTTTCGCCCGATGCCGGCGCCTGCTTTCCGTCCGCCAAAAACGGCACGGAGGCACGGCGCCGACATGTGGGCGAAACGCCCGGCAGAGCGGTAAGCTCTACACCGAGTAGTAAAACTTTTAGTGTGCCCGGACGGCCCCTTGGGTGGCCGGGCAACAGCAACAAGTAGGAAGGGCCGTCTGTGAGTTCGCAGAACCGAACCGGCAGCCGACGCAAAACGATCACTACGATCTCAGGCTTGGCAGTTGCCGGCGCGTTGGTTTTGACTGGATGTTCGCCAGAGGTAGAGAAGGGGTGGCTGCCCACCGAGCGTGGCACCACCAATCACACTGACCGGATCATGGACCTCTGGGTCAACTCATGGATTGCAGCCCTCGTTGTGGGCATCATCACGTGGGGCTTGATCGTTTGGTGCCTTGTCGCCTACCGCCGCCGCAAGGGCACCACGGGTTTCCCGCGGCAGACCAGCTTTAACCTCCCGCTGGAGGTCTTCTACCTGACCATCCCGCTGTTCATGGTCCTGGTGTTTTTCTACTTCACCGACCGCGACCAGCAGGCCATCGATGACCGCTCCAAGCCGGCCGACGTCGTTGTTGACGTCCGTGGCAAGCAGTGGGCCTGGGACTTCAACTACAAGTCGGGCGAGGTCGTCTCTGAGGATGTTTACGAAGCGGGAGTCCAGACGAACCTCACAGGAGGCGAAATCGACAAGGAAAAGCTTCCCACTTTGTACCTGCCGGTGGGCAAGTCGGTTGACCTCGAACTCAACTCGCGCGACGTCATTCACTCTTTCTGGGTTCCAGCCTTCCTGCAGAAGCGCGACATGATCCCGGGCAAGACCAACTACCTCAGGTTCACCCCCACCAAAGAGGGAACCTACGATGGCAAGTGCGCCGAACTCTGCGGTGAGTACCACTCCGAAATGCTGTTCCGCGTCAAGGTTGTCTCCGAAGCCGAATTCCAGGCTCACATGGACAAGCTCAAGGCAGATGGCAACACGGGACTCCTCGGCGAAGAGTACGACCGCAACCCGAACCTGAACGAAATTAAGTAAGGGGAGCGACGTGGCTACTTACACCCAGACCGCACCTGCCGGAACCCTAGAGGCTCCCGTAGTTCCTAGGTCCAAGGGACGCATCGTCGTCAACTGGATCACCTCCACCGACCACAAGACCATCGGGTACATGTACCTGATCGCATCGTTTGTGTTCTTCTGCCTCGGTGGCGTCATGGCTCTGCTCATCCGAGCTGAACTGTTCGAACCCGGCATGCAGATCCTGCAGACCAAAGAGCAGTACAACCAGCTGTTCACGATGCACGGCACCGTGATGCTGCTGATGTTCGCCACCCCGCTTTTCGCCGGCTTCACCAACGTCATCATGCCCCTGCAGATCGGTGCCCCCGACGTCGCCTTCCCGCGACTGAACGCGCTGGCCTTCTGGTTCTTCCTCTTCGGGTCCACCATCGCGGTGTCCGGCTTCATCACCCCCCAAGGTGCGGCGTCGTTCGGCTGGTTCGCCTACGCGCCGCTGTCCAACACGACGTTCAGCCCTGGCATCGGCGGTGACCTGTGGGTCTTCGGCCTGGCGCTGTCCGGCTTCGGCACCATCCTGGGCGCGGTCAACTTCATCACCACCATCATCTGCATGCGCGCTCCGGGCATGACCATGTGGCGGATGCCCATCTTCACATGGAACGCCCTGGTGACGTCCATCCTCGTGCTGATGGCCTTCCCCCCGCTGGCTGCCGCACTGTTCGCGCTCGGCGCCGACCGCCGCTTCGGTGCCCACATCTTCGATCCGGAGAACGGCGGCGCCATCCTGTGGCAGCACCTGTTCTGGTTCTTCGGCCACCCCGAGGTGTACATCATTGCGCTGCCGTTCTTCGGCATCGTGTCCGAGATCTTACCGGTCTTCAGCCGCAAGCCGATCTTCGGCTACAAGGGCCTGGTCTACGCCACCATTGCCATTGCAGCCCTGTCCGTCACGGTGTGGGCACACCACATGTACGTGACCGGTTCGGTGCTGCTGCCGTTCTTCGCCTTCATGACCATGCTCATTGCGGTCCCGACGGGTGTGAAGTTCTTCAACTGGATCGGCACCATGTGGCGGGGGTCCCTGACGTTCGAGACTCCGATGCTGTGGAGCCTCGGCTTCCTCATCACGTTCCTCTTCGGTGGCCTGACCGGCATCATCCTGGCTTCGCCGCCGTTGGACTTCCAAGTCTCTGATTCCTACTTTGTGGTGGCGCACTTCCATTACGTGGTGTTCGGCACCGTGGTATTCGCGATGTTTGCAGGCTTCTACTTCTGGTGGCCCAAGTGGACCGGAAAGATGCTCAACGAGCGCCTCGGTAAGATCCACTTCTGGATGCTGTTCCTGGGTTTCCACGCTACGTTCCTCATCCAGCACTGGCTCGGCGTGCAGGGCATGCCCCGCCGCTACGCGGACTACCTGGTGGAGGACAACTTCACCTGGATGAACCAGTTCTCCACTGTAGGCTCGTACCTGCTGGGGGCGTCCCTGATTCCGTTCTTCTGGAACGTTTACATCACCTGGCGCAGCTCCGAGCGCGTCGAGGTGGACGATCCTTGGGGCTTCGGAGCGTCGCTTGAGTGGGCTACCTCCTGCCCGCCGCCGCGCCACAACTTCACCTCGCTGCCCCGGATCCGTTCAGAGCGTCCCGCCCTGGACCTCCACCACCCGGAGCTCTCGCAGGTACATACCGTTGAATCGCCTGCAGCCGCAGCAGCGGTGCTCGGTAACGCCGACCAGAAGGACACCGCCAAGTGAAAATCGAATCATGGATATTTGGAGCCGGAGTCTTCTTCTTCGTACCGGTTTCCCTGGTCTACGGTTTCCTGACCAACTGGCATGAGTGGGTGGGAACCCTCGGGATCCTCCTGGTGGGTGGACTTTCCGGGATGATCGGCGGATACCTTGGCTTCACCGGCAAGCGCGTCGGGATGCGTCCCGAGGACCGCAACGATGCCGAGATCCACGAGGGCGCCGGCGAGCAGGGGCACTTCAGCCCCTGGAGCTGGTGGCCGCTGGTCCTGGGCCTCGCTTGTGCGGGCGGATTCCTGGGCCTCGCAGTGGGTTGGTGGATCCTGTTCATCGCAGCCGGCCTCGCAGTCGTAGCCCTCGTGGGTTGGGTCTTCGAGTACAGCCGTGGGGACCACGCCCACTAGGAGCCGCTGAGCTTCAGCAGGGATTTTGCAAATGACGACGTCGGGCCCCACCTTCTGGTGGGGCCCGACGTCGTTCTTGTCCGTTCGATTTCGCGCGGGGAGTCGCGGGGTAATGCGCCCTGGGAGAGGCTAGCTGGCTCCCTGAGACTCCAGGAGCTCTCCCAGCATCCGCAGGGCCGCCTCGGCGTTGCGGTGACTGACAGATCCGCTGAGGGCGCACTCGGGGACTGAAAGCTCTACTTCGCAGCCGAAGGGGAAATCGGCAGTCATGACTTCCAGCAGGGAGCGGGCGTCGACACCCTGGATGCCGGCCTTGCGGATGGTGACAGGAAGTCCCGTTTCGGTCACTGCCCTGACGAACATCGCGGCAGGACGGGCATGCAAGCCGACTGACGCTGACACAACGGCCTTATGCACTGGCAAGGTGTCTCCCATTTCCTGACGGTCCCCAAACCGTCATCGCTAAATTTCCTGTCCAATATATCCGGCTGGATGGCTGCGCGACCAAACGGGGGAGTAGGGGGCGGTCCGTTTGCTGGAACTGGTCTAGTCCAGCGACGCTGCTTGCCTTAAGCTTGGACAGTGAAAACTGAAGCAAGGACGTACCTCCGTGGCTGCTGATGCCCGCGGCGTTGCCGGCGAGATTGACCGCAGCAACGGGACTGCCATCTACATCCAGCTCAGGGAGATCCTCCGGGCCTACATCAGCGATTCCTGTCCGCCTGGATCCGCCCTGCCCTCGGAACGGGATCTTGCCCTGCGGTTCGGGCTGGCCCGGATGACTGTCAGGCAGGCCATCGATGCCCTGGTCGGCGAGGAAGTCCTCGAGCGGGTTGTTGGCCTCGGCACCTTCGTACGGAAGCCCAAACTCGATCTTCAGGTGAAACTCACCTCGTACAGCGAAGAGATGCAACGCCGCGGCATGGTGCCGGCCGCCAAAGTCCTGAGCTTCGAGCAGATCGGCGCAAGCGCCTTCCTGGCCCGCGAACTGCAGGTCGAGGAGGGGACGCCGCTGGTGCGTTTCCGTCGGCTGCTGCTGGCGGACGGCGAGCCCATGAGCGTGGACGAGAACTTCATCCCGGCGCAGCGAGTCCCAGGTCTCCTGGACGGCGAGCCCCCAACATCGCTCTACAACGTGCTGAGTGAGCAGTTCGGCCTCGTGATGGAGTGGGGGGAAGACATGATCGAAGCGACGGCCGCTTCCCCCTCTACGGCGCGCCTGCTCAACGTCGACGTCGGCGCACCCTTGCTTAAAATCCAGAGGCACGCCTTTGTTGCCCGGGCGATGGTGGACTACTCAGTTTCGTACTACCGTGCCGACCGCTACAAGCTATGGGTACCCCTCCAGCGGCCAGGTGCGAGACCTGCCCGGAACCAGTCGCTGGGATACCGGAACTACTAGTAGCGGGCCGCCAGCTGGCAACATCGGCGGCAGCCAGCAACGGGAAAGGCCCGGTCCAAGTGGACCGGGCCTTTCCCGTTGGAGCGTAACTGCTGTGAATCAGTGGCTGAGGCTCTTGCTTTCCTGGCCGGCCTCCACCGCTGGGTGGGCGGGGTGGCCGTGTGCGGCCTCCAGTTCAGCCGGGGTGGCCGGTGCAACACGGTCCTCGAAGAACCACTTGGACAGGAACGCACGCTGCTTTTCCTTACGCGTCACAATGCCGTGGTCGTTGGCGACCGCCGGCAGCGGTGCGGGGGATTCGAAACCCACGAGCTTGTAGCGCTTGTACTCATCCAGGGGAGCATGCACTTCGATGAACTCGCCGTGCGGGAGGCGAACGATGCGGCCGGTTTCGCGGCCGTGCAGTGCGATCTCCCGGTCCTTGCGCTGAAGGGCCAGCGCCACTCGCTTAGCGACCATAAAAGCGATGACCGGGCCAATGAAGAACAGCGCACGAAGCCAGTACGTCACATCGTTCAGGGACACGCGGAAGTGCGTAGCGATGAGGTCCGAACCAGCGGCTGCCCACATCACGCAGTACCAGACGAAGCCGGCAACGCCGATAGCGGTGCGCGTGGGGGCGTTCCTCGGACGGTCCAGGACATGGTGTTCGCGGGTGTCCTTGGTGATCCAGCTTTCGATCCACGGATACATGAACATCACCGTGAACAGAATGCCTGCCGGTATCAAGGCCGGCAACAGGACGTTCAGCGTCAGCACGTAGCCGAAGACAACGTACTCGAACTGGAAATCACCGATGACACCGGGCATAAGCCTCAGGGCACCGTCAACGAACCCGATGTACCAGTCAGGCTGGGTACCGGCAGACACCGGCGAGGGATCGTACGGGCCGTAGTTCCAGATCGGGTTGATAGTGAAGAAGCCAGCCATCAGGGCAATTACACCGAAGACGATGAAGAAGAAGCCGCCGGCCTTGGCTGCGTACACAGGTCCGAGCGGGTAGCCAACAACGTTGCCGTCGTTGCGGCCCGGGCCGGGGTACTGGGTGTGCTTGTGCACAACCACCATGAACAGGTGCAGGACGATCATCAACAGGATGAGCGCGGGTACGAGCAGGATGTGCAGCATGTAAAGGCGGCCAATAACAGCCGTCCCCGGGAACTCGCCACCGAAGAAGAAGAAGGAAATGTAGGTTCCGACAACCGGGATTGCCTTCATGACACCGTCGATGATCCGCAGGCCGTTGCCGGAGAGCAGGTCGTCGGGGAGGGAGTATCCGGTGAAGCCGGCTGCCATGGCGAGGATCAGGAGGACGCTGCCAACAACCCAGTTCATTTCACGTGGTTTGCGGAAGGCGCCTGTGAAGAAGACGCGCAGCATATGGACGGCGATCGACGCGACGAAAAGCAGTGCAGCCCAGTGGTGCACCTGGCGCATGAACAGGCCACCGCGGACGTCGAAGGAAATATCCAGCGAGGTGCTGTAGGCCACCGACATCTCGACGTTCTTCAACGGCAGGTAGGACCCGTCGTAGTGCGTTTCCGCCATGGACGGATCGAAGAAGAAGGTCAGGAAGGTGCCCGAGAGCAAGAGGATAACGAAGGAGTAGAGGGCTACTTCGCCGAACATGAACGACCAGTGGTCAGGGAATACCTTGCGTCCAAATTCCCGCAGGATTCCTGATCCACCGACTCGCGCGTCAACAAAATCGGTGATGCGTCCGGCTTTAGTCTTGGCGACGAAGGCGGGGGCTTCAGCTCTTGATGCTGCGCTCATGCTCATCACGCTCCCAGTAACTCGGTCCTACAGGTTCATTGAAGTCGCTGGTTGCGACTAGGTAGCCCTCGGCATCCACTGCAATCGGCAGTTGGGGGAGGGGCCGGCTGGCCGGGCCAAAGATCACCTTGCACTCGTTGGTGAGGTCAAAGGTGGACTGGTGGCACGGGCACAGCAGGTGGTGCGTCTGCTGCTCGTACAGAGCAACGGGGCAACCGACGTGGGTGCAGATCTTGGAGTAGGCAACGATTCCGTTGTAGCTCCAGTCTTCGCGGCCTTCCGAGGGATTCAGCGAGGCGGGATCCAAACGCATCAGCAGGACAACAGCCTTGGCCTTTTCGTTGAGCTTGCCTTCAGGCAGTTCGTTCAGGCCCTCAGGAATTACGTGGAAAGCTGAGCCGATGGTGACGTCAGAGGCCTTGATGGGTGTGCCGTCGGGGTCGCGGGTGAGGCGCTTGAGCTTGCCTTCCTGCGGAGCCCACATGGTGTGGGCCAGCGCCCGGTCGGGGCGGGGGCCGAGGTCACCGAAAACCGCAATTGCGGGAAGCGGGGCCAGGGCTACAGCACCGAGCAGCGTGTTGCGGATGAGCGGGCGGCGCTTGATGCCGGTCTCTTCCACGATGTCATCCACGATCCGGACCGCCGCCAAGCGGTCTTCTTCGGTGCGGATGGGATGGCGTTCTTCCGAGACTTCGTGGTCCGGCATCAGGGCTTTGGCCCAGTGCACAATACCGGTCCCGATGCCGAGCATCGCAAACGCTGTGCCAAGGCCCAGCAGTGCGTTCTGCAGCCGGATGGTGGCGATGCTTGTGCCGTCGCCCAAGTCGATGGCGAAGTACGCCACCAGGAAGATCAGGGTGCCGACAACTGACGCGCCGAAAAGTACAGCGACCTGCCGTTCTGCACGCTTTGCGGCCTTCGGGTCCGTGTCGGCCAGGCGCAAACGGTGCGGGGGAATTCCAGGATCCTGGAACTTCTCCACCTCATTCTGACCAGCCGTAGCTACGGTGCCCGAGTGGTTCGGACTGCCGTCACTATGGTTGCCCATAATTCGCCTCATCCTTCTCTCGTCCCGGCGGCTGCCGGGTTAGTTTTCAATGTCAAACTGCTGACTGGGCAGCAGAAGTTCTTAAGATTCCCGTTGCGCCTAAGACGTCCGGGAAGTAAGCCAGATGGTGAAGGCGATGATGACGCCCAGGCCTGCAATCCAGACGAAGAGGCCTTCAGAGACGGGACCGAGGGCTCCTAGGTCAGCGCCACCGGGGGAGCCGTTGGCCTCGATCTGCTTCAGGAAGGTGACGACGTCGCGCTTGCCCTCAGGGGTGACGTTTGTGTCACTGAAGACGGGCATGTTCTGCGGTCCGGTGACCATCGCTTCGTAGATGTGCTTGCCGGAGACATCGGCAAGGGCGGGAGCGAACTTGCCACGGGTGAGTGCACCGCCGGCGGCTGCCGCGTTGTGGCACATCGCGCAGTTCACGCGGAAAAGTTCGCCACCAGCTGCCGCGTCACCCTTTTCGTCCAACAGGCCTTCTTCAGGAATTGCCGGGCCGGCTCCCAGGGAAGCAACATATCCTGAAAGCTGTCGCGTCTGTTCGTCGTTGAACTGTGCAGGCTTCTTTTGCGCCTGCGGACCGTTCATCTGCATGGGCATACGGCCGGTTCCGACCTGGAAGTCAACAGAAGCTGCACCAACACCCACCAGGGAGGGCCCATTTGCGGTCCCACTGGCACCCATGCCATGGCACGTGGCGCAGTTGGCGACGAACAGTTTACCGCCTTCCTCGACGTCGTTGGCGGTGTAGCCGCTGGTGGAAGCCTTGGCTTCGTTGACGGTGGTGGCAACGGCGTAGAGCCCGCCAGTGACGAGGAGTCCCATCAGTAGCAGCGCGATTACTGCGAGTGGGTGACGCCGCTTTTGCGAGAGAGCCTTCACGTGGTGGTTCCTTTATTCGATCGTGCGCCGGCTCCGTGAGCCGCTTCTTGAAATTCTGCCTCTTGTAGAAAAGGAATCAAAGCTTGACTACTTCAGTACGTAGATGACCAGGAAGAGCCCGATCCAGACAACGTCCACAAAGTGCCAGTAGTACGACGTGACAATCGCGGAGGTTGCTTCGAAGTGGCCGAACTTCTTTGCCGCGAACGAGCGCCCGATGATGAAGAGGAAGGCTATGAGGCCGCCGATGACGTGCAGGCCATGGAAGCCGGTGGTCATATAGAACGCGGAGCCGTAGGCGTTGGATGAGAGCGATACGTGCTCTGAAACAAGCATCGCGTATTCCGTTGCCTGGCCGGCGACGAAGAACGCACCCATGATGAAGGTCAGCGTGAACCATTCGTTCATGCCCCAGCGGGTGAACTGGAACGGGCCGCCTGTTTTGCGAGGCTGCAGCCGTTCGGCGGCGAAGACGCCCATCTGGCAAGTAAAGGAACTGGCCACGAGGACGATCGTGTTGACGAGCGCAAAGGGGAAGTTGAGCTTGGCTGTCTCTTCGGCCCACATCTGTCCGCTCGTGGAGCGCAGCGTGAAGTACATGGCGAAGAGGCCGGCGAAGAACATCAACTCACTGGACAGCCAGACTACGGTTCCGACAGAAACCATATTGGGGCGGTTCAGCGTGGGGTGCGCCGGGGTACTGGGGGCATGGGTCGCAGATGTCACATAGACATTATGTCTATAAAAGTCCGTAGTTCCCAACGCGAACCGCCTTTTCGGGGGACTTTTTCTACAAAGACGCGAAATCACCGTGAAAAGTTCCCGGCGACGTTCACATTGGTCAGGTCCGAGGTGGCTCGCTAGCATCAGAAGGTGACTTCTCAGGCAACCGCGCCGGCGGACAGCAACACCTGGCCGCGGCTCATCTCGGCACTTATCAACCATACTGACCTCACTGCGGACAATACCGCGTGGGCTATGGACAGAATCATGTCCGGGGAGGCCACCCCCGCGCAGATCGCCGGATTCCTGGTTGCCCTCAGCGCCAAGGGCGAAACCGTGGACGAGATCTCGGGCCTGGTGGACGCGATGCTGCGCCATGCAACACCCATCGATATCCCCGGCGAGAAGCTGGACATCGTTGGTACCGGCGGTGACCAGCTCAACACCGTCAACATTTCCACCATGTCCGCCCTCGTTGCTGCGGGCGCTGGAGCGAAGGTCGTCAAGCACGGCAACCGTGCAGCGTCTTCGTCCTCCGGATCGGCTGACGTGCTGGAGGCGTTGGGGGTCAGGCTCGACCTACCGGTGGCCCAGGTGGCACTCAACGCGCGGGATGCTGGAATCACGTTTTGCTTCGCGCAGGTATTCCATCCGTCTTTCCGTCACACCGCCGTGCCCCGCCGGGAGCTCGCCATCCCCACCGCATTCAATTTCCTGGGCCCGCTGACCAATCCAGCCCGGGTGCAAGCCTCCGCGGTGGGAGTGGCGAATGCCCGGATGGCTCCACTGGTAGCAGGCGTCCTGGCGAAGCGGGGCAGCCGTGGCCTGGTTTTCCGTGGCAATGACGGCCTGGACGAACTGACTACTACGGGGCCCTCCACCGTCTGGGAAATCCGCGACGGTGCTGTCTCAGAGCTGGATTTTGAGCCTGCCGAGCTGGGTATCCGTCCCGCGACTGTGGAGGAACTCCGCGGCGGGGACGCCCAGGCGAACGCCGCCGTCGTCCGTGATGTCCTGGCCGGCAAGACCGGCGCAGCACGGGATGCCGTGCTGCTGAACGCGGCCGCTGGACTGGTGGCCTTTGATGAATCGTCCGAGGGCCCGTTCCTGGAGCGTATGCGTTCGGCGCTTGCCCGGGCCGCGGAGTCGATTGATAGCGGTGCTGCCGCTGCGGTCCTCGATAAGTGGGTTTCGCTGACGCGGCCTTGAAATGGACAGGAAAGGACGCGGGCCCGGCTGTAAGGCCGGGCCGCGTCGTTTCCGGGGAAGTGATCCTACTGTTCGAAGCCGAGCGCGAATGCCGCGTCGAGATCGTGTTGCGAGTAGGCACGGAAGGCAATGTGTGTAGTGGTGTGAACCACCGCGGGCACCTTTGACAGCTTGTCGGCAATGACGTCAGCCAGGTCCTCGTGCCGGGCGACGCGGGCAACGGCGATGAGGTCCCATTCGCCTGTTACGGAATAGACCTCGCTGATGCCTGGGATCGCGGAAATTTCCTCGGCGGTTTCCGGGATGCGCGCGGCGTCGGTCTTGATCAGAACGAATGCGGTGATCACTGTTCAATCCTTCCGGATCTGTTGGCCGTAGCTGTGCCCGGCAAGACTCTGTGGTGATGCCAGCCTATTACATGGGCCGTGTCCATCAGGCGTGCCCCGGACGCGTGGCCGGCGGCGCCTTCACGACTTTCTAAGCCTGCGTACCAGTGCAAGAAGTGCCCGGTAGCCCACCAGGAACAGCCCCAGGCTCAAGAGCGCAACAACCACGAAGGCCAGTACTACGCTCTGTCCCGTCAGCGCCCTCAGGATCATGCCGCCGGCCACGGCGCCAAGCCAGACCACGACGCCGGTTGCCATGGACAGCGGACGCCGCCACGCCCGCCACGCAAGCCAGGCCATACCGGCCCCAGCCAGGAACGGCCACGCAGTGAGGAACACGCCGGTGACGATGTCGCCGCGCTGGTGGGCGTCCCTGCCGATCGCCGCGAAAACCAAAATCAGGAAGGCATCTGCCAGGGCGGCGGCAATAATGGCCTGGCGGGGAGCTCGAATGGACTGTTTGGTCTCGGAATTCATGGCTTCGAGCCTAACCCGGCGAGGGCGGCAGCCCGGTCCTGATGCTTGCCGGGGTGCGGGGGATTAGGGAAGATGGGTGGGACAGCGGCGCTCATCGCGCGGGAGGCACAGTGCGTCTGATCCAGTTGGCCCAGCAGGCACATGACCTGCAGCGGGCCGCTGAGTTCTATTCAGAACTGCTGGGGGGTGCAACCAGCGGCGATCTACGGCCCGCCGGGGCTGCTGTTTTTTGATCTGGAAGGCGTGCGGCTCTTGCTGGAGCGCGGCGCGCCGTCGTCGGTCCTCTATCTGGAGGTGGAGGACGTCCGGGCGAGCATCAGCGTCCTGCACGGCAGGGGAGTGGAGGTAATTGCGCTGCCGCATGTGATCTTTCACCATGGCGACGCTGCCCTGGGTCCGGCAGGAACCGATGAATGGATGGCCTTCATCAGCGACTCGGAAGGGAACACCCAGCATTCGCCTCAGCTGCGGATCATCGACTGGACTTCCGGACGCGGCACCTATTCGTGGCCTTGGTGCCGCCGCAGGTTGGAAGGACTCCTGACTCGGGGGTGAGGACTGCTTGGGTTTCATCTATTCCTTTCGACGGAAGCTGCCGCCACGGTCGCCGAGTTCCGTGGCGCTGGTTGCGCCCCCACACAGGAGAACGATTCGAGCGGCACTATCATCCGCTGTATGCCCCGGCAGCCGAGCCCGAAGGCTCCCCGGGGGGTCGATGCCTTCGGGCAGGGATGCCGCCAGCCTTGGCTCCCGCGGGCGCCGGCTGTTCGGTCCCGGCCCACCGATGGGCATGGCCCCGGTGCAGGTCAGCCGAGCGAACCGAGAAGGTGGTTGCATGCCTTTTCGCAACGGCGGCAGGCCTCGGCGCAGAGCCGGCAGTGTTCATGCATGCCGACGTGCCGTTCGCATTCCTCCGCGCAGGCCTTGCAGGCGGTGGCGCACGCCTGCAGCACCGCGCGGGTGACATCGACATCGTAGCCGGTGTGGCGGGAGAGGACGTTGGCCGTGGCCGCGCAGATGTCCGCACAGTCAAGATCGGTGCGGATGCATTTGGTCAACTCGGCGACCATGTCTTCGCCGAGGCAGGCATCAGCGCAGGCGGTACAGGCCTGTGAGCAGTCAAAGCACGCTGCAATGCATTCGGCGAGCATGTGCTGATCGATAGTGCCGAGATCCTTGGGGTAAGCATCGAGCATCTTGTGGGTGCTTCCGTGTGTCACTTTTTCTCTCTTTCCAAGGGCTGAATTGGAGGAACCTGGTGTGGATTCCGGCTTGTAATCTCTGCTGTGCCGGGGCCGCTGTCTGACGTTCTTTCTCGGGCCTCCTTCCGGTCGATGAAGGCAGGCCCCCAAGGGGCGGCCGTACGGGGCGGTGTCTATGCCAGCTTGCCCGACGGGTGCCACGTACTGGCTGTGTGGCTTAGCGTTCGTGCGGCCGGACGAGGAGCATGCGGGCTTTATGTCCGGCTGATTGACAGTTGGGCCAGGGTCGGCGCCCGCCGGCTCACGGGTGCCGGGGGCTGGGCGAACGGGCCCGCGGAATCAGGTATGAGCGTTCCCGGCCTTGGCTGCGCCGCGTCGGTCGCGGTAACGGGCCGCGACTGTGAACTGACTGCCCAGATGGCTCCGGGTTCCTTGCACTCGCTGCTCAGGGCTCCGGGGGACAGGTCGGAAGCGGATTGGGCTCCGACCGGCGTCACACTGTTCGAATGTCCCGGTGGGTTCTCCTGCTCCGCTGAGATGGCGGTCTCGGGCCGGTGCTGTGCAGCGGCGTAAGGGCGGGGGGCAGCCTCAGCCACCACGTGTTCCCATCCATCGCAGAAGGCAACCGACCCGGCCACCACGAGGACGACCACGAGGCAGGAAAGGACAGCCCGCAACGCAGCACCCCTGCCGACGAGCTGTGGACGAACCAAACGATGACGGGCCATCTGCTCTCTCCCCGGGGGCAAGTCACGCCCAGCGTAACCTTCCCGTGCCCCGCCAGTCACCATCCCTCTCCACTTAAGCCCGGAGCACCTTTGGTAACGGATTTGTAACTTAGGCCGGCGCTTCGCTAAAGTTGGATAAACACATACCCCGAATGGGTATGGATGTGGCCGCTTCGCCAAACCCCGCCGGCGGTCCGTGAAACTGATCTTTCTCAGGCGGGGGCGGAGGACCCACTTTTGGTGCGTAATGATGCACCTTGGGGTGAAGCCGACCCTGTGAATGCGCGTCCTAAATCGCGTCCTGCAGGGCAGCCGGACAGTCCACTCGTCCGAATCCGACAGCTAACTTCGCCGGCGCCGAGAGGACCACTATCTTGTCTGCCCAGCCAAAACACGGCCGTCGCCGTGCCCTTCCGGCGGCTGCCTCACCGCGCCGCCGTCCGTTTTTCCAGGAACCAACGTTCCGGCTCCGCGGCCAGCAGTTCGGGGTGGCGGCCGCCGTCACGGGAATGATTGCCCTCACTGCTCTGTCCGCGGCGCAGGCTGACTCCGGCAGCCGCGCTGCGGCCCAGGACCGGCCAGCGTCTGTGGCAGCCCCGGCCCCGGAAGCGGCGGTCACGGCAGCAGCTGACACTGTTCTCACCTTTGACCGCCCGGAGGTGACCTCCCAGCCGGCGCCTGCGCCCGCTGCGCCGGCACAGTCTGCAGGGGCAGTCAAGGCACCCGAGGCTGCCCCCGCACAGGCATCCCCATCCACGAGGTTGCGTGCCCCGCTCGCGTCGATGAGCGTCAGTTCCCCCTTCGGCTACAGGGTCAGCCCAATCACCGGGGCCGCCGCTGAAATGCACACCGGGGTCGATCTGACCGGGGCATGCTCGACGGCGGTCTTCGCCGCCGGTTCCGGCACCGTCACCGAGGCCGGCTGGAGCCCGTACGGCAGTGGCAACCGGATCGTCGTTGATCACGGCAACGGCCTGAAGACCACCTACAACCACCTGGCCAGCATCGGTGTCTCCCTCGGACAGCCCGTGGCTCAGGGCCAGCAGATCGCAGGGGTAGGCACAACCGGTGCCTCCACCGGCTGCCACCTTCATTTCGAGGTCATGGTCAACGGCCAGACCGTCGACCCGTCTGCCTTCATCTAAGAGGCCCGGCCCACGGGCCTCTTAGGCGGCTGCGCTGACTGCTTGCGCGTGATAAGCGGTAGCTGCGCGGTGAAGCGGTACAGTTGCGGGGGGCGTCCTGCACCCTGTTTCTCTGCTTCCTGACGGACCCGCGCTCACTGCCAGTCATGGTTCCGGGCTCGGGCGGATAACGCACGAGGGCCGTCTGCGGGCGCCCATACAACGAGCCGGACGAAGGATTACTCAGTGCAAATGCCAATGGCTGCCGCGGGGCTTTTCGCCCTGGCAACGACGCCGGCCCCGGGTCCGGGGAACGAAGGTCTGAGGCCAGGCCTGGATGCGAATCAGGTAACTCCCGGATTCCTGGGTTTCGCGATGACGGCGTTCATGGTCATTGCCGTTGTCCTGCTCATGGTTTCCATGACCAGACGGATCCGGCGTGTGCGTTACCGGGCGCAGTTCGAGCAAGGAAGCGAACGCGTTTCGGAAGAAACGGTTGATGCCCGCAGCCAGCCTGGGATCAACGAAACCGAGGCGACCAACGGACGCGGACCGGGCGGCGAGGGCCCCGGACGGGGATGAGCCCGCGGCTCCCGCGGCAGGCCGTGTCCTCCACCCCCCGGTTGGAAAGTCCCGCTCACTGACCGTGAAGGGCTAGCGGACGCCTTTCCGTCCCACCGGTGGGACGTGGTGCTGCGGTGGGGGCGATTTGGAATGCAAGGGTCATTCGGCAGGGCTGGAGATTTCCTATTCTGTGCCACCGGGCTCATTGACGGCATGGGAAGCGAGACCGAGCACGAAAACCGTGGCAAATGAGGCCAGGGCGGCGACAATCACAACTCCTGTCAGCATTAGTTCGGAAGGTCACGCCAGCGCGCGCTGACTCGAATAGGCCTCATCGATGCTCACCGAAAACCGTGATCCCTCTACGGTCCGAACTGTTCGGCGGATCCCGGCTCCCCATTGTGCTGGAGGCGGCTGGTTCTCGCCGTTCCGTAATGGGAGTCGGGCGGCGGGCTGAAACGGTGGACCCTTCCGTGTGGCCAGGCTCATGAGGAGCCGAAAACATGCGGCGACGGGGCCTGTAGCCTTGTTAGAAGAAAGTCGCACTGACGTGCGTAGTGAGACGAGACGGCGCACAGTCAAGGAGAACCCATATGGTCGGATCCGAAATCCCCCGCAGGACCGTGGAATCCCTGCGAGCCGCTCCCGGCGTTCCGCCGCAACCACTGGCGGGAGGCCAGGATGCCGACGGCGGCGTCGCCGGCCACCCGGGGGATCCGGTCCGCCCGGCGACACTCAGGGCGGACGTCGGGGGATCAAGAAACGACCCGCCCGCCGGTGCCGGCAGCGTGCCTCCGAGCGGGCACGAGGGGGCCCGAGTGTCCCTGCCCGGACGGTTTCTTCAGGTCCTTGTGGCCGTGTTCTTCCCCGTGATCGTGGTCGCCGGTGCCGTGCGGGCCGTGACTTCGCCGCTGTTCCTCTGGATCGAATACCAGCGCCCCGGATTTCCGGCTGACCTTTTTGGCTTTTCGACTGAAGAACGCCTGATTTACGGCTCCTACACCCTCGATTATGTTCTCAACCTCGCCCCGGCAGGGTACCTCGGCAGACTCGTGAACGCAGAGGGCGGCAGGCTGTTCCTTGAGAGCGAAGTGGGACACATGGCGGACGTCAAGGGTGTCCTCTCGGTCTCCTTCCTCGTGGCGTTCGTGATGCTCCTGATCGCTGTCGCCTCGTGCGTGTACCTCGCCTGGAGGTATCACGGCGCGGTTCGAAGGGCGCTGTTCTCCGGGGCGGTGCTGACACTGGCTCTGATCGTGGCGCTGACCGTTTCTGCAGTCCTGGCCTGGGAAGCCTTCTTTGCACAGGTCCATGCCTTGTTCTTCGCCGCGGGTACCTGGACGTTCCGGGTCGATGACACGCTGATCCGGCTTTTTCCCGAACAGTTCTGGACCGACGCGGCGATTACGATCGCCGCCCTCGTGTTCCTCGTAACCACACTCACGGTTGCTTTCGGCTGGCCCGTCCGGCGGCCACGACTTCCCGATGACAGCAACAGCGGCTAAACAGCGCGGGACCGCTGAACGGTCTGACCGGCATCTTGTTCAGACTGCATGGACTGGCACGGGCACACGGTGTGAATTGCAGCTTCAGCGGACCAGGTCTCAAAGGACACGAGCCCAGCCAAACCTGCCACTACCTGTCGGAGCCGCTGCCGGCTTGTTTGCGGCCATCGCTCTGGTCTTTTTGTGAACCGGCTGCTGCCACCCTATTCTCAGCTAACATGCGTTTAGACGATGGCGCCGCCCAGCGCCTTGTTGATGTCTTGAAGGACAAATTTCCATGAACAAAAAGTACCTGACCATGTCTGCCGCTGCGATCGCCGCAGCCATCGCCCTGGCTGGCTGCACGGCCGGGTCCGGCGGCAGCATGCCCGGCATGAACCATGGCGGCTCCGGCATGTCATCCGGTTCCGCAACTGCTGCCAGCTCCCCGGCGGGAACGGCACCGGCGGATGCCGCCCCGGATCAGGTCAGAGGGCCCAATGATGAGAACGCGCCCCTGGCCGTGGGGATCGCGGCCGCGCTGCTGGCACTGGCCGGGGGCGGCTTCTACCTGGCGCAGCGCCGCCGGGCCAGAAACTCCGGCGCCTGAGGACTGCCGCCGGCGGCCCGGAGGGTTCCCGGTTCATTCCGGGAGAGGGGCCCGGTCAGCCGTCGAGCCGTGGCCCGGCCCCGGCGCCCCGGGCCACGGAGGCTGCGATGGCGCCCGCCCCCATCAGCACAAAGGCCGCCGTCCCCAGACAGAACCGTCCCCAGATATAACAGCAGCGAGGACTAGCCCGGCGCGGGCGAAGACCGCGCCGGAAACAGGCCGAGCCGCCGGATCTGGCCGACTCGCCGCGATGGCGCCTGACAGGCAGTGGGTTCGCCGACGCAGCGTATGTCTGCACCTTCGCCGGCTGGGCCTACGCGGCGTTCGTCATCGACGTGTTCTCCCGCAGGATCGTCGGATGGCGGGTAGCCGCCAGCCTCTACTCCGATCCGGTGCTCGATGCCTGGTGATGGGTCTGGGCCCGGGGTGGCGCCGACGATACCAATCTGGTCCCTCAATTAATTTCCAACCAAAAACACCTCCACAAAATTACTGGCTTGACCCGCCCCGGTCACTTCCCATCCAGGAGTCGCACCGGCAGTCTCAGGGAACACTCAGGCCCCAGACATCCCGCTGTTACCTTGCTGCTATGCGTTGCGCGCATGGGTCTGGGAATTTCTGATTATGCCGTCAATGAGGGGCCGGGCGCCGTGGCCGTCATCATCAACGACACAAGTCAAACCGGCCGCGGCGCTCGTCGGATTCAACAACTCCGGGCAGATTGTCGGCAAGTTCGCCCAGGTCCATGCAGGCACCCGGTCGCGAGGACGCTTTGTCCAAATCCTGACGACCGGCCACCGGCAACCGCGGCCTTCCCATACCCGACCGGATCTCGATGCGTCGGCTTGACGCAGGAACGCATTCTTTCCAGCACGTCCCCAAAAACCCATTGATGTGATACCCCCTAGGGTATATCTTGGCGGTGTTGGCAGAGCCAGGCGAAGGCTCGTCCCTTCCGGAAGCCAACGGAGGAGGCAGGTCATGAAGGTGCGGTCCCGCAGCGGGTCCTCGTCGTCCGCTCATCGCAGCGGCCCCGCTCCAGGGCATGCGGCGGCCACATTGGTGGCTGAGGACCTTGTCACGTCGGGTTTCGGTCTCCTGATTGTGACCGCCGTCTACCTTGACGGGCGTGCCCATATTCTTGGCCTCCCTGATTCCTTCTTCACTCCATGGCATGCCTTCCTGTATGGGGGCCTGCTGCTGCTCGTGGGATGGCTGGCCGTGCTTGGCAGGCGCGCGGCCGCGCGCCTGCGCGTGGCCCGCCTGGCCGTTGTTCCCGCCGGCTACGGGCACGCCGTTGCGGGCGCGGCCGACTTTGGCGCGGGAGGAATCTCCGACATGGTCTGGCACCAGCTTTTCGGTGTGGAATTCGGAATCGACGCCCTGCTCAGCCCCACGCATCTAGCCTCGTTCGCCGGGGGTGCCTTGCTGTTCTCCGGCCCCATCAGGGCTTCCCGGCTGGGGGAAGGTTCGTCCTCACGGCTGATGGGGCTTCCTGCCATGCTCGCCGTAGCGGCGATATCCGCCGTCGCCGCTTTCGCCCTCAGCTATCTGTCCGGGTTTCTGGCGGACCAGGGGACCATGGCCGTATCACATGCCCCGAAGGAACGGCCGAACACATAGCGGGAGAGGCGATCGCGTCCGCCGGTCTTGCCAGCTACCTCGTGACGTCGCTTGTCATTGCGGTTTCCCTGGCGCTCCTGATTCGTTTCGGACTGGCCGTCCCGGGAACAGTGACATTCCTCGTCACATCACTTGCCCTTCTCGCCTCCGTCCTGGCGGACTTCCCCAACTCCGGCGTCATCATAGCCGCCGCCGCCGCGGGAGCGGTCGCTGACCTCGCGCTTGCCGGCTTGGGCGGGCTCGGTGCCTCTGTGCGGGTTCGGGAGCTCGTAATGGCACCCCTGCTACCTCTGTTGCTCCGGCCGGGCCAGCTTGTGGCGGTCACCGCCGCAGAACCTGTTCTGTGGTCTCTGGAGATGGTGACGGGAGTAGTTATCGTCTCAGCGGGGTGTCCTTCGCCGCCGTCTTCGTCCTTGGAATGACATCGTCGAATGTGGCCAAGTCACCGGAGAAAGCAGTTCGGGCCCGGAGCCGGTGGCACCGAACATCTGGGGCGCTCTGAGGGAGAGGGTGTAAAGATCCGGTCTCGATGGCGGTTCCGCATAACGATGTGGTGCCCGGATGCGGTGGAATGTGCCCGGAACGGCGCACAGTATCTACGCTGAAGCATGCGCAGAATCTGGCTGGCCACAGTTTTGCTGGCCTCGGCCTGCGTGCCACCGGTCACGTCATGCCCTGCGATTGCCCAGGCCCCTGTGGTGACAGTGACTGTCCTGCAAAGCTATGTCCCGGCGGTGCGCACCGTCCACCTGAGGGCATGCCAGTCCGGGGTGTGCAAGGAGGGTGACCTGGCGCTGGCGCCGGGCACCAAGCCCGTGAACCAAGGCTGCGAGGGCCCTGATGCCGTGTGCTCTGCGACTGCGTCTCCGGACGGGACACTATATGGCCACCTTTGGCTGGATCTGATCACGGAGGATCCGATTGACGCCACGGTGTCGGGTGTCGGCGCCGACGGGTCACCGTTGCTCGTCCGCACGATTACCTTCACGCCCAAGCTCACGCAGTGCCCAAAGTTCATCACCGCGAGCCTTCTCCTGGATGCCGACGGTGTGCGTCAGGCCTGAGCCACACCCCCTGAGCATATGCCACTGATTCCAGCCTGGACACTGGCCAATCACGGTCCTGCCTTGAGCACGTGGGCAGCAAGGAAGACCCATGATTCTCCACCGGGGTGGAAGCCATTGCCGCCGTCCGCGCAGGAGTGCCGCGACCCGGACTGGATGGCGCAGCGGAACGATTGAAGGACAGACGGTTTGAAAGACTCAATAGTTGCCTCCGTAGTGGATGGCCTCATTTTCCGGCTCTCCTGACTCATCCGTGGGTTAATTCCGGCCCGGGAGCGCCGGTTTGGGGCCGCCGAGGCTGAGCATGGCTAACGCGATGAGTGCGTCCG
>NZ_JBSRZM010000009.1:0-145655 GCF_054057635.1 Arthrobacter sp. UYNi723 | reverse complement strand
TTCCCCGTAAAGCCGTCTCAACCTCTGCACCAATGGCCATAGCACCACAATAGAACCAAAACGAAGAAACGCTGGCTTATTTACTGACGCGTCCTAAGCTGTGCCCTCGCCGGGCCATCCCTGCGGCCCGCGGCAACGAATCCAAGGCATGAAGAAGCTTCTGAAGTGGCTCAAGGACCCCGCCGCAATGGCCGCGCTGGCAGGCGTGGCGGCTGCCGCCGTCGTATTATCAGTTGCGGAGCTGATCGGAGCGTTCTTTACCGCCCGGGCAACCCCGGTGATCGCGTTGGGGTCCACGTTCATCGACTTCACACCGCCGTGGATGAAGGACTTTGCCATCGCCACGTTCGGCACCAATGACAAAGCCGCGCTGTTTGTGGGGATGGCCCTGACCATTTTCCTGCTGGCCTGCGTGCTGGGCGTGGTGGCCTACCGCAAGTGGGCGCTGGGCGCGGCCGGTGTGCTGTTGATGGGCGCGGTGATCGTGGCCAGCGTGGTGACGCGGGCCAGCGTGAAACCGATCGATGCCATCCCTACCGTGCTGGGCACGATTGCCGGGCTGGTAGTGCTGCGGCTGCTGATCGCCCCGCTCTGGCGGCTGAAGTCCTGGCCCGAGGCACCTGCCGACACGGGCGCAGAGGAACCTGACCGTCCCGCCACCAGCCGCCGACGTTTCTTCGCCGCCGCCGGGATCACCGTGATCGGCGCCGGGATCGCGGCCACGGGCGGACGCCTGCTCAGTGCCGCGCGCAGCAACATCTCCAAGGCCCGCGATGCCCTGCAACTGCCCGCCCCGGCAAAGGCCGCCGCCGCTGTGCCCGCCGGCGTCCAGTCCCCCGCTGCCGGCGTGACACCCTGGACCACGCCCAACGGGGACTTCTACCGGATCGACACCGCCCTCAGCGTCCCCGAAATCAATGCCGATGACTGGGAGCTCCGCGTGCACGGGCTGGTGGAGGAAGAGGTCCGCCTCACGTTCCAGGACCTGCTCGACGCCGACCTCATCGAATCGCACGTGACCCTCACCTGTGTCTCCAATCCCGTGGGCGGGAACCTCGCCGGGAACGCGCGCTGGCTCGGCCTTCCCATTCGCGAGGTCCTCAAGCGGGCACGTCCCAAGGACGGCGCGGACATGGTGCTGTCGACCTCGATCGATGGCTTCAGTGCCTCCACGCCGCTGGAAGTCCTGCAGGATGACCGCGACGCCATGCTGGCGATCGGCATGAACGGCGAGCCCCTGCCGCTGGAGCACGGCTACCCGGTGCGCATGGTGGTCCCCGGGCTGTACGGCTTCGTCTCCGCCACCAAGTGGGTGGTGGACCTGGAAGTGACACGGTTCGCGGACAGCAAGGCCTACTGGACCCAGCGCGGCTGGTCCGAGCGCGGCCCCATCAAGACCATGGCCCGGGTGGAAGTCCCGAAGTCCTTCGCCAAGGTGCCGGCCGGCCGCGTGGCGATCGGCGGCACGGCATGGGCGCAGACCCGCGGCATCACCAAGGTGGAAGTCCAGATCGACAACAACCCCTGGGCCGAGGCCGTCCTGTCCACCGAGGCGTCCCTCATCACGTGGCGCCAGTGGTCCTTCGACTGGGAAGCCACGCCCGGACCGCACTACATCAAGGTCCGTGCCACCGACGGAACAGGCGAGGTGCAGACCGACCAGCGGGCCGATCCGGTACCCGACGGCGCCTCCGGCTGGCAGTCGGTCATGGTCACCGTGGAGTAGCCCGGCATTCGAGGAGTCCGCCCCTAGACTGGCAATATGCCGCACAACCCGCATGCCACGTTCACTGTGGACTCCGCCGTCGAACTCGCCGTTATTGAACGAAGCGGTTTTGTGGAGTCCCGGCACATCGGCTCCGCCGTCGTCCTGTCCGGCGACGGGTCCGTCGTCACCGAACTCGGCGACATCCGGACTCCCCTGTACCCACGGTCCGCGCTCAAGCCGCTGCAAGCCTTGGCGGCGATGCAGTCCGGGGTCCCCCTGCGCGGCGCGCAGGTGGCGCTGGCCTGCGGCAGCCACGTCGGCTCCCTGGACCACATGGATGTGGTGGAGGGGATGCTCAAGGCCGCCGGCGTCCGGGAGGACCAGCTCCAGTGCCCCGCCGCCTGGCCCCAGGACGAGACGGCCCGCAACTGGCTGGTCCGTTCCGAAAAGGGCAAGTCAAAGCTTGCCTTCAACTGCTCCGGAAAGCACGCCGCCTTCCTGTGGGCCTGCACGGAAAACGGCTGGGACACCCACAGCTACCTCGAGCCCAACCATCCCCTGCAGCAGCGCATCCGCAGCGTGATCGAGGAATACAGCGGCGAGCACATCGCCCATCTGGGCATTGACGGCTGCGGTGCCCCAGTTGCTGCTATTTCGCTGACCGGGCTGGCCCGCGCCTATTCGATGCTGGCCAAGGCCCCTGGCGACAAGAACTCCAACGCCCGCGCTGCCACCATCACCACCTCCATGCTCGACTACCCGTGGGCCGTCCAGGGCCGCGGCGAGGCCAACACCATCGTGATGGACGAGCTGGGCATCATCGCCAAGATCGGCGCCGAGGGAGTCCTGGCCATGGCCACACCCCAGGGTGTCTCGGTGGCCATCAAGATGCTGGACGGGAACCTGCGCGCCACCTCGCTGGTGGGCCTGACCCTCCTCGCCGCGGTCGGCGCCGTGGATATCCCCGGCGTCTCCAGCGTCCTCGAAAAAGTGGTGGCCCCGGTGATGGGCGGCAGCCACGAGGTGGGCAAGATCCGCCTGGGCCCGGCCGTGTCAGCCCTCCTGGACTGACGTGGCTGTAGCGCGCCGTCGGATCGGCATTGAGGAAGGCACAGCGGCGCTGGCCGCATGGCAGGAAGCCGCCGCGTCGCCGTCGGACGTTCCGCTCCCCCGCAACGTCACCGCCACGGCCGTGCGGTACACGCTGGAGGAGGTAACCGCGCGGGCACCGGGGAACTCGGTGGAAGTGCGGGTGCCGCCGTTCGGCGTCACCCAGTGCGTGGAGGGACCGCGGCACACCCGCGGAACCCCGCCCAACGTGATCGAGTGCGACGCCGCCACCTGGCTTGGCATGGTGACCGGCCAGTTGAGCTGGGCGGACGCTGTCGCGGGGCACAAGGTGTCCGCCTCCGGCCTGCGCGCTGACCTCTCGGGCCAGCTCCCCCTCTAACCTGCCCCACCCTCCCAAGCGTCCCGGCACCAGCGCGAACGGACAGTTAAGCCCCCGCGGGGAGGGCCGCGCGTGTCCCCTCGCGCTACTGGGCGCCGGCGGGGTTAGTCCGCCAGCGTCAGCAGCCTGCCGATGGCGCTTGCCTGCAGGTTGTCCAGGAGGTCCCGGGGGCCGTCGTAGACCTCGGCCGCACCCGCCTCGCGGAGTTCGGCGGCGCTGGTCCCGCCGCACGTGACGCCGATGGCGGGGATTCCCAGTGCGGCAGCAGCCTGCATGTCCCACACCGCATCCCCCACATAGACTGCGCCGGCCGCGGCCACACCAACAGCTTCAAGCGCGGCCACCAGGATGTCTGGGGCCGGCTTGCTTGCCTTCGCATCGTCCGCGCTGGTGGCTGCATGGATGAAAGCGTCCGCACCGAGGGCTTTGCGGGTGGCCGACAGATCCTGTGTTCGCGCCGATGATGCCAGGGCGACGGCGAGTCCTCCGGCGTGGCACTGGGCAAGCAGCTCCTTGGCGCCGTCGAACGGTCGCAGCGACGGCCAGCTTTGCGCGAAGACCGCCGCATGGCTGGTCAGGATTTGGGCGTCGGCCTCCCGGTTCCGGCCAGCAGGAAGGAGGGTGTCCACCAAGCGGGCTCCGCCCATCCCTACGCACCGGTGAATGGCGGCCATGGGGACGTCATACTGGTGCTGGCGGAACGCCTGCCACCACGCGAGCGTGTGGATGTAGGCGGAGTCCACCAGGGTCCCATCAACGTCAAATAGGACACCGTAGCGCCGCCCGCGGACCAAGGCGTGGCTTTGGGTGATCACCCGGCTACAACGCGAGCGGCCCCGGACATCTTCTTGCCGCGGGCAGCCGCATTGTCTTTCGGGGAGGAGACGGGGCCAATCCGGTCCCGGATGACGGCTCCGGCGCCGTTGCGGCTGTGGTCCCTGATCAGGCCTGTGCCGGCAATCTCGCGGGCCATCGCAATGCCGGCCACCGCTGCGCGCTTCGTTGGGAAGGTCACCGTGATAGCCATCAGGCTTCCTGAACCATCCAACATCCGTACCCTGTAGCCGCCGTCAGGCGCATCCACAAGCTCAAAATGTCCGGCCATTACAACCACCCCTCGTTCAGTCGCGACGCTGTGCCTTGTAGGAGCGCTCACGAGTCTAGTAAGTATACTTACCTCTCTCCCGGACGTGAAGAGCAGGGCAGGCCCTCAGGCCCTCATTGCCCGACCCGTTCCGTCTCCGGGGGAATAGGTGTGTCACTTCGGCGAACTGTATCCTGATGAAGCTCAAGAGCGCTTGTCACAAGCGCGAAGTGACTGAAGGCCTGGGGCGTATTGCCCAACTGCCGTCCTGCCCTGACGCCCCATTCCTCACTGAGCAGACCCACATCGTTGCGGAGTTCGAGCAACCGCTCGAAGAGTTCGGTGGACTCCTCGGTGCGTCCCGCGCCCAGCAGGGCCTCCACCATCCAGAACGAGCAGGCCAGGAACACCCCTTCGTCCCCCGGGAGGCCGTCATCGCTGTCGGCGGGACGGTAGCGGAGCACAAAACCGTCTTCGGTGAGCTCCCGCTGGATCGTGTCGATGGTCCCCAGCACGCGGGGATCATCCGGCGGCAGGAAGCCCACCCGCGGGATCAGCAGCAGGCTGGCGTCCAGTTCGGGCCGGCCGTACGCCTGCACAAAGGTGTTGCGGACGGGGTCGAAGCCGTTGGCCATGACGTCCCGGTGGATGGTGTCGCGAAGGGCTTCCCAGCGTTCCACGGGGCCGGGCAGGCCGAAATCGCGGACGCCCTTAACCATCCGGTCTGCGGCCACCCAGGCCATCACCTTGGAATGGGTGAAATGGCGCCGCGGCCCGCGCATTTCCCAGAGTCCGTTGTCCGGCTGGTCCCAGATGGTCTCCAGATGCTGCATCAGGGCCACCTGGACGTCCCAGGACTCGTCCGTGTGTTTCAGCAGGGAGTTCCTGGTCAGCGCCAGGCAATCCAGGACCTCGCCCCAGACGTCCAGCTGAAGTTGCTCGGCGGCGCCGTTGCCGGTCCGTACCGGTTTTGAATTCTCGTAGCCGGCAAGCCACGGCAGTTCCATTTCCGGAAGCCTGCGTTCGCCGTGGATTCCGTACATGATCTGCAGGTCGGCCGGGTCGCCCGCCACGGCGCGGAGCAGCCAGTCACGCCAGGCGGCTGCCTCGGTGGTGTAGCCGGCGGCCAGGAGGGCCTGGAGCGTCATGGTGGCGTCCCGCAGCCAGCAGTAGCGGTAATCCCAGTTGCGGGGACCGCCGAGCTGTTCCGGGAGGGACGTTGTCACGGCCGCGACGATGCCGCCGGTGGGAGCGTAGGTCAGCGCCTTCAGGGTCACCAGCGAACGGACCACGGCATCCTGGTACTTTCCCTGCACCGTGCACTGGGCCGCCCAGCCGCGCCAGAAGGCCAGGGTGGTGCCCAGCACTACCTCGGCGTCCACTGTGTGCGGGCGGGGAACATGGCTGGGTGCCCAGGTCAGGACAAAGGGAACGCGCTCCCCCGCCTGGACTGTGAAGTCGCTGACGGAGTGCATATTTTCGCTGTGAAGGGGCGCCTTGGTGACAAAGTAAACGGAGTCTGGGCCAGCGATGGCATGCAGGCCGTGCTTGTCGCGCCGCACCCAGGGAACGATATGCCCGTAGTCGAACCTCAGCGTAAGCTCGCCGTGCATCCTGACGCTTCCGCTCACGCCCTCGACGATCCGCACGATGTCCGCCACCTCGTCACGCGGCGGCATGAAGTCAATGACCCTGACCGTGCCTTCCGGCGTCTCCCATTCTGTTTCCAGGATCAGGGTCCCGTCCCGGTAGCCGCGCCTGGTGCAGGTGCCGCCGCCCGCCGGCGCAAGCAGCCAGCGGCCGGCCTCCGGCGTGTCCAGGAGGGCGTTGAAACATGCCGGGGAGTCGAAACGCGGCAGGCAAAGCCAGTCGATGGAACCCTCGGTACTGACCAGGGCGCCGGTGTGGAGGTCGCCAACAACTGCATAATCTTCAATGCGCGCCATTCCCATACACTGCCACACGGATTGCCGATGGGGTTGGGTGGGCACTCCGGGTTCCTGATTGAGGGCTGACGTCACGTACGACGGCGGGACCGCCGGACGTGCCGGGCGAGCGGCTGCGCTGTGGCAGAGTGGAGACATGGACAGGGCTCCTCAGAATTCACCGCAGAACACTCCGCACCCCGCACCGCTGTCCGGCACCCAGCTTTTACGACTGGCGCACCGGATCTCCGCCGTCGTCAACGCCGTCCGCATCCAGCTCGCCAAAGGCTGGAATTTCGCACCGCAGACCATCGCGTACCAGGGCTACGGATCAACCGGCTGGGTACGCGTGCTCGGCCGCGTCCTGTTAACCAAGAATCCGGCCCCGGGCAGCCGGGCCGAGCACGCAGCCCTCAACGGCACGCTGAACGTCCGCGGCTGGCGGGCCTTCACCAGCGTGCCCGTGCAGTTCATTGACGTGGAAATTAGCATCGGCGGCGTCACCACCCGGGTCAAGGCAGACCGGGGCGGGCTGATCGATACGGTGGTGGACGTGAAGCTCTCCCCCGGCTGGCACACCGCCGTCCTGCGGGCCGAGGGAACGGAACCTGTGGAGACGCTGATCCAGGTGATCGACGCCGACGCGAAGTTCGGGATCGTGTCCGACATCGACGACACCGTCATGGTTACCGCCCTGCCCAGGCCGTTCCTGGCGCTGTGGAACACGTTTGTCCTCAGCGAACGGGCCCGGATGGCGACGCCGGGGATGGCGGTCCTGCTGGACCGGCTCACCATTGAACACCCGGACGCGCCGGTCATCTACCTGTCGACGGGTCCGTGGAATGCCGCCCCCACCCTGGCGCGGTTCCTCAGCCGGAACATGTATCCCTCCGGCGCCCTCTTACTGACGGACTGGGGCCTGACCCAGGACCGCTGGTTCCGCAGCGGGCAGGAGCACAAGCACGGCAATCTTGAGCGTCTCGCCAAGGAATTCCCGGACATGCGCTGGCTCCTGATCGGCGACAACGGCCAGCACGACGAACAGATCTATTCCGGCTTCGCCCAGGCAAACGCCGACAAAGTGGCCGCCATCGCCATCCGGCAGCTTTCGGTCAGCGAGTCCGTGTTCGCCGGCGGGCACTCCGACGACGGGGACCACACCACCTCAATGGTGCCCTGGATCTATTCGCCCGACGGCGCCGGGATGGCCAAACAGCTCAAGGCCCTGGACCTCCTTTAGATGAATCACCACACACTTTCAGGCGGATAGGCGACACGAATGAGCGACACCGACGGCGATGCACGGCGGCGGGAACTTGGCGACAATGCAGGCCCGGTTGAGGAGGAGGTGGAGGAATCCTTCGACCGCACGGTTGAGGAAGGCGCGCAGCGGCTGAACCGCTCCTTTCGGGACGTGCTCATCACCGGCTTGTTCGGCGGGTTTGAAATAGGCGTTGGCATCATGGCCTACCTCGGCGTTCTCCATGAGACCGAGAACCACCTCCTCGCGGGACTGGCCTTCAGTGCAGGGCTCATCGCCCTCCTGCTGGCCAAGAGCGAACTGTTCACGGAAGGCTTCCTGGTGCCCATTGCCGCCGTCGTCGCACGGGAGGCAAGCTACACGCAGCTCGGGAAGCTCTGGGGCGGCACACTCATTGCCAACCTGGTGGGCGGTTGGCTGTTTATGGCATTGATCATGACAGCGTTCCCGCAGTGGAGCGAGACCATCACGAAGGAAGCCACCCACTATCTCGACGCCGGGTTTAACTGGAAAACCGTGTGTCTTGCCGTGTTGGCGGGGAGCACCATCACGTTGATGACCCGCATGCAGCACGGGACTGACAGCGTCACCGGCAAGATCGCGGCCGCCATCGTTGGCGCTTTCCTGCTCTACGGGCTGCAGCTCTTCCACTCGATCCTGGACTCGCTGCTGATCTTCGGTGCCATCCACACGGGTGCCGACATCAGCTACCTTCAATGGCTCGGCTGGTTTTCCTATGTGGTGGTCTTTAACGTGCTTGGCGGGATCCTGCTGGTGACCGCGCTACGGCTGGTGAGTGCCAGCAAGCTGGTGAAGGAACGGCGCGATGACTCACCCGAGGACCCGGAGGACGCGCACCACGCCGGCTAGGTTCCGGTGAACGTGTCTAAGTCCGAGCAACATATCCCCACGAGGCTAGGCGGTGGCACCCGAGGTGGTCACGCCGTCGTCGGGAGATACCGCCGTTTCGGGATCAACGGCAGTGTCCGGTTCCTCACTGGCAGCCTGCGCGACGGCGGTGCCCGCCGCCGCGGCAAGGTTCCGCTCCTCGATGAGCTCCTGAAGCCAGAAATAAGACGCCTTCGGCGTACGCTCCAGGGTCTCGAAATCAACATGGAGCAACCCGAACGGCTGATTGTAGCCTGCCGACCATTCGAAATTGTCCATGAGCGACCACACGTAGTAGCCCCGCAGGTCAATGCCCTCTGCGTCACCGCCCGGGGCCGTGGCCTTCAGCGCTGACTCGATGTGGTCCGAGAGGTATTTCAGGCGCCGCTCGTCCGGGATGAAGGTGGTGTTGGTGGACTTGTCCCGGACGATGATGTCCTCGAAGCTGGCCCCGCCCTCGGTTATGATCACCGGCGGCAGATGCGGGTACCGTTCCGCCATCTCCTTCAGCGCCACCGCCATGTACTCGGGCTTCACCGGCCAGCCGTAGGAGGTGATGTCGGCTTCGGGCCAGGCCTCGACATGGAACGGCATAGCGCCATTGCCGGCCGCACTCAGGTCACTCCCCATGGCCTCCGCCATGCTCGCCGGCACCGCCCCTTCACCGGGGCCAACGGCTACCTTCGTGGGCATGTAGTAGTTCAGCCCGTAGAAATCCAGCGGCTGCGAGATGATCTCCATGTCCTCGTCCGGATGGTCAAAGGAGCCGAAGAACTTCGCGGCGCGGATGATGTCCGGATATTGGCCCGTGAGGACTGGGTCCGCGTACAGCCGGTTCTGTGCGATGTCCATCAGGCCCGCACTCATCCAGTCCAGGGGGTTGATGGAGTTCGGGACCATGGGCGAGTACACGTTGGTCATCCCGATCTCGCCGGGGACCCCCGCCGCCCGCAGTGCCTGCATCGCGAGCCCGTGGCCCAGAAGCTGGTGGTGCACGGTGGGCAACGCGTTGAGCATGAACGCTTCGCCCGGTGAGTGCAGGCCCACGGTGTAGCCGTTGGTGCTGACCGTGGCGGGCTCGTTGACGGTGACCCAGCGGGCAACGCGGTCGCCATACGCAGCAGCGGCGATCGCGGCGAACTCCCCCAGGCGGTAGGCGGTATCGCGATTCATCCAGCCGCCGGCGTCGTCCAGTGCCAGCGGGGTGTCCCAGTGATAGAGCGTGACCATGGGCGAAATCCCGTTGGCCAGGAGCTCGTCCAGGAGCCGGTCGTAAAAGGCAAGCCCGGCAGGGTTCACCGGGCCGCTGCCGTTGGGCTGGATCCGGGGCCAGGACAGCGAGAACCGGTACGAGTCGACGCCCAGCTGCTTCATGAGGGCCACGTCGCCCGGCATGCGGTGGTAGTGGTCGCAGGCGACGGCCGGGCTGTGGCCGTCCACGATGGCGCCTTCCTTGGCCGAAAACACGTCCCAGCCCGCCGGGCCCCTGCCGTCCTCGGTGAGCGCGCCTTCGATCTGGAAAGCTGCCGTGGCTACTCCCAGCGTGAAGTCCGCAGGGATGAGGGCGGCCAGGTCCTTGGCGGAAATGTGCATCGAGTCAGCCTTTAGGGAGGAGGAAGCGTGGAACGCGTACATCCCAGAATGTCACACGGCCGGGCTGCTGACGAGCGTCGCTGCTAGGGTCTGTGCATGGATGAAAAACTGGGGAAGTTCATCGACGATTTTTCCGAGCTGGTTCAGCTGGCGCAGGCCGGAAACCACCGGCAGCAGGCGGGAAAACAGCTGCTTGAAGCGCTGACGGAGCACCTGGGAGAGCCGGCTGAAGGCCTCTCCGTGGTGGTGGAAAATGTCCCGCCGCACCGGTTTGTGGACGCGGACATCCTGATGGCGGAGTTTGCCGGTCAGGATCCGAGCAGCCGGCTGGTGGGCATCGGCGGCGGCGGCCAGCGGCACCACCAGTCGCTCAGCGACATGGTGCAGCAGTCGCAGTTGTTTCCCCAGTTCCCGCTCTCCCAGCCCGAGTACACCAACCTTGCCGTGGGACCTGACCAGCAGCGCCAGGCGGTGGCCATAGGGCTCTGGCTCTTCAGCCGCGAAGGGAACAAGCTGGCCGTATTGCAACGCGACGCGGCCCCGCATACCGGGCGCCAGTCCGCCACCTTGGAACTGCTGGCCGCCCGACCGGAAACAGCCACCGGATTCCTGGCCGAGTTCCGCCTCCGGATGGACAACAACAGCGTCCTCAAGGGACAGGTCATCTCCCTGGTCATGTCCGAGTATGGGCCGAGCACCGCGGGGGTGACGTTCCACCACCGCCCCAGCCTCCCGGCGTCGGACGTCATCATGCCCGACGGCCTGCTGCAGAAGGTCGCAGACCACACCGTGGGCATCGCCACGCACCGGGTGTCCCTCAAGCAGCACGGCCAGCACCTCAAACGCGGCATCCTGCTGTACGGCCGGCCCGGGACCGGCAAGACGCACACCGTACGGCACCTGCTGAGCCAGAGTGAAGGCTCGACGGCGATCCTCCTCTCGGGCGGTTCCCTCGCCAGGATCTCGGAGGCGGCCCGCATGGCGCGGGCGCTGCAACCCTCGATCGTCGTGCTGGAGGATTGCGATCTTATTGCCGAGGACCGGAGTTTCGGGCACGGGCCGCAGCCGCTGCTCTTTGAGGTGCTGGACGCCATGGACGGCTTGGATAACGACGCCGACGTCGCGTTTGTCCTCACCACCAACAGGCCTGACATGCTGGAGCGGGCGCTGGCGCAGCGCCCTGGCCGGGTGGACCTCGCGGTGGAGATCCCGCTGCCGGCCCATGCCGAGCGGATCAGGCTGCTGGAACTGTACGGCCGTCTGGTGGCGTTCAGCCCGGCGGCACTGGATGCCGCCGCGGAACGGACGGCGGGAACCACCGCATCCTTTGCCCGGGAACTGGTCCGGCGGGCCGTGGTGGCTGCGGCGCTGGATGACGCGCCGGTGTCCGATTCGCACCTTGCGGCCGCCGTTGAGGACCTGATGGCCGACGCCGAAACCCTCACCCGCAGCCTGCTGGGCAGCGGCACGGACGCGGCCGGTTCGCCGGGATTCCCTGGGCCCGGATTTCCAGGGCCTGGTTTTCCTGGCCCTGGTATGCCAACGTCCGGCATCCCGGGGCCAGGCCTCGCAGGATGAGCCGGCTCATTGCGAGCCGAACAGGAATTCCTTGGCGTGGGCAACAGCTTTCCGGTAGGCATCGTTCCGAAGCGTGACGAGTTGCTCCGTGTCGCCGTCGGCCGGCTCCAGGTAGCCGGTGTATCCGGGCCGGAGCACCCAGATGTCGCCGGCGGGCGGGAGGTAGAACACTCCGAAGGAACGCTGCTGTTCCTCTTCTGCGGTCCACACCGGCACCACTGCCAGGGCCGCGCCGGTGACGGGGTTGATCCATTGGGCCCGGGGCACCGGCTCTTCGTGGGCTTCAGGGTTCAGGAACGGCGCAGTGCCCTTGCCCCAGCGTTGTTCGAAGCGTTCGTGGAATGCAGGGATCAGGTGGGAATCGTAGCGGCGCCACTCGGTCATTGTTTCCGCCTCCTCGCGGTGATGGCTGTCGTCTTACGGGCCTACGCCCACGGTCCGCTTTCCCAGCGCACGGGCGTGATTCTTATGGTGTTGCCAGCCGGAACATCCCTGCTATTGACCTTTCGGACGGGGATGACGATCGGACCAGCGCCCTGCGCGCTTATGCCAGTGCAGCTCCGGTCGTAGGCTGCGCGCCGCGCCGGGTCGCGCAGGACGAAGAATGCCTGCATGATCTGTAGCAGCTCGCCACGGGATAGGTCGCCGCCAGCTTTTGCGCCGTCTGGCGCGCCGCCGTCGAGATCCGGATGATGGGTGCGCATGAGCGCCCGATAGGCACGGGAGATCTCCTGCTGGCTGGCGGAGGGCTTCACCCGCAGCACGTCATAGTAGTCCGGCTGGCTGGTCATGGTGGCTTCCGGGGAATGCCCATGGGCATGGGCCCGGGGCGCCGGTAGCAGGCTGCCGGCGCCCCGGGGAACGGCTAGCCTCCGATCTCGTGCAGCTGGTTCTTTGTTTCGATTTCGATCTTGCGCGGCTTGGCCTGCTCCGCCACCGGGATCCGCAGGGTCAGGACGCCCTGGTCATAACTGGCCTTGATGTGGTCCGTGTCCAAGGTGTCACCCAGGATCAGCTGGCGGCTGAAGACGCCGCGCGGACGTTCAGAGGCCACCAGTTCAACGTTGGGCTGGGTCGGATCAAGGCGCTCCGCCCGGACCGTCAGGACATTGCGCTCGACGTTCAGGTCCACGGTGTCCAGCTTGACGCCCGGAAGGTCGAACGCGACGACGAATTCGCCGTCTTCCCGCCAGGCGTCCATGGGCATGGCCGCCGGCCGTGCCGCGGTTCCAAAGACCTGCTGGGTGAGCCGGTCCAGCTCACGGAACGGATCCGTGCGCATTAGCATCATTTCCCACTCCTTCAGCATGAAGTTGTTGATTTTGATCGCATACCCACCGCTCAGTTATCTATGGTGATGGATATAGATTTTTTATAGCACTCGTGGGAAACTGAAGCAAGACAATCTGGAGGAAATTTGGAGCTGACATGACAGGGTCCACTTCAGGGCATGAACCGTTGCCCACGGCCGGACGGGCACTGTATGCCATCTCCGTGGCGGCCCAGCTAACGGGAACAGGCCAGCAGAACATCCGGCTCTACGAGACACGGGGCCTGCTCACGCCCGCCCGAACCTCAGGTGGTACCCGCCAGTACAATGATGCCGATATCGCCGTACTCCTGCACATCGGGGAACTGCTGGAGCAAGGACTCAACCTGGCCGGCATCGCAAAAGTCCTGGAACTTGAGGCCGCCAACACCAGGCTGCACCGTGCCCTCAAGCGTTCGCGGTCACTCCCCGAGCTCTAGTGTCCTGCGGCTGGTCCGGACCCCAGACCGCCTGCCAGCCGGTAGGACTCCTCCAGCAGCTCACCGAGCTCCTCGACGCCGATGCGGGCCAGCCGGACCAGCACCAGCTGCGGCGAACGCTCATGGTGCGGGGTCCAGAAATACGGGTCGGGCTCCGTGCCCGCCAAGGCCTCCCGCTCGGTGGTCTTCACCGTCAGCACGCCACCCTCCCACATGCGCGCCATCAGGGTCTTCGCGAACCACGCCGGCTGGTCCCAGCTGCTGCGTTCGGTGACACCGGGCAGGGCGAGGCACATGCTGCGAACATCCGACTCGGTTGCCATCGCGGCTAATCCCCCGGCGCGTCCGCTTTGGAGAGCACGCCCGTGATCCGTTCGCCAGGGATCCGGGCGGTCCGCCACGTATCGAGGGCGATGACGGCACCGAGGATCAGCAGCGAGAGGGAGACTGAAGCCATGGCGTCGCTGAGCCAGTGGTAGCCGAGGTACAGGCGGCTCAGCGCGGCCAGGACAACGCCGATGCCCGCACCAACGAAGCCGAAGACGGCCGACCTCGGGTTTTTCCGCCGCGAGAACACCAGGAAGGTGGTCACCAGCAGGAAGTCACAGGCACCCAGCACATGGCCGGACGGAAATGAGTACGTGTGGTCGGCGCCGAACAGCATCAGTTCCACCGGCGGCCGCGAGCGCTGGACGATCGCGAGGATGATCTGCGATGTCACGACGCCGGTGAGCATCGCGGTGGCGAGCACAATGGGCCGCCAGGCGTGCTTGGCCACGAACCCCCAGACCACCGTCACCACCAGCACGATGATGGGAAGGGCAACAGGGCCGAAGATCACAGCGAGGAAGATCATCACGGCAGTGAGGGTCTCGGACCGGAGCGAGAGCAGCCAGTCACGGATGGATTCGTCGGGACCCCAGGGCCCGGTGTTGCTCTGCAGAACGCCCACCAGGGTGGCGAGGAACAGGAGGGCCCCCACGCCGACCAGCACCACCGCCGTGCGGTACAGAGCCTTGCGCGCGGCCGGTTCCATAAAGCGTTCCTCCACCACGAACTTGTCATGGAAGGTCCGCCAAAGACTGGTCTTGCCTGCCTGCTCTGCCACTGTGTTTCCGTCCGTGCGCCGTTGAGGAGTGCCTAAGGTGAAGATTATCCCTTCTGCCCGTGGTTGGCCCGTCCCTGCACAGGGTTGGCCCTGCCGCCGGGCATGTCAGCCTGCCGAGGTAGCCTGACTCAATGGGCGTGATGAATGAGCTGATCAACCGGCAGGGCGTGGAAACCCTGGCCCGGATCCTGGCGGATGCCGCTCCCGGATCGGACTGGCCGCACGTCGCTGCAGCCGCCGCACAGTTGGACGAGTTGAGCCTGCGCGGCCGGACGGATGCGGTGAGCAGCGCGCTGCTGGCGGATGCGCGGCGGCTTCCGGATCCGGGATACCCGACGGCGGCGCGCATCTTCCGGAGCGCCCTCTCCGGAGCCGGTTTCACAGGGTGGATCCTCTGGCCGGTATCCGAAACGGCCGTCACGCTGGCCCTCGAATCTGGCGCCGCACCTGACTTTGACGACTGCCTGGCCCTCCTGGCCGAACTGACCCCGAGGCTCACCGGCGAGTTCGCCATCCGCCGGCTGCTGGCCGCGGACCTGGAGCGTTCCCTCGAGATCATCCAGGGCTGGACCGGGCATCCGGACGAGCATGTCAGGCGGCTGGCCAGCGAGGGGACCCGGCCGTACCTCCCCTGGGCGGTACGGGTACCCGCCGTCGTCCTTCATCCGGAGGCGTCCCTCCCGATTCTGGACGCCCTGTACCGGGACCCTTCGGAGTACGTGCGGCGCTCGGTGGCGAACCACCTCAACGATGTGGCGCGGCACGCGCCCGCCCTGGTGGTGGCAACGGCGGCTCGCTGGCTGGCCGCCCCGGACGCCAACACCGCATGGGTGGTCAGGCAGGGCCTGCGGACCCTGATCAAGAAGGCCCACCCCGGTGCGCTCGCGCTGCAGGGGTTCACGCCGGCGTCGGTGGCTGTCACGGGGCCCTGGCTGGACCGGAACTCGGTGGCCATACCGGGTGAACTGGCTTTCGACTTCGCGATCGCCAACACCGGGAACTACGATGCGCGGCTCGCGGTGGACTACGTGGTCCACTACGTCAAAGCCAACGGCACGCAATCGGCCAAGGTCTTCAAGATCGCGGCACTCACCCTCGCCGCCGGTGAGACCCGCACACTGTCGAAGCGTCATGCCTTCCGGCAGATGACCACCCGGGTGCACCACCCGGGCGTCCACGCCCTGGAGCTGCAAATCAATGGGATCCGGCACGGGCACACGGAGTTTGAGCTGCACCTCTGAGCTGGGAGGCACTGCGGGTACCTGTATCAACAGCCACTCCCACGCATGCGGAATGTGCGGTTGGCTAATAAAGGAACACCCGGGCTCCAGCCCCTGACGAAGTGATGAGGAAACGAAAATGCGAGCAACCATCATGTATGGCGCCGGCGACGTGCGCGTGGAGAACGTGCCCGACCCCGTCATCCAGAATCCGACCGACGCCATCGTGCGGATCGTCAATTCCTGTATCTGCGGCTCCGACCTGCACCCCTACCACGGCATGCCCTCGTCCCGGCAGGGCAGCCCCATGGGCCACGAGTTCATCGGCGTCGTCGAGGAAACAGGCAAGGACGTGTCCACCCTGAAGAAGGGCGACTTCGTCATCGCCCCGTTCGCCTGGTCCGACGGGACCTGCGTCTTTTGCCGCGAAGGCCTGCAGACGTCCTGCCGCCACGGCGGGTTCTGGGCCTCGAACGGAATCGGCGGCGCCCAGGCCGAGGCCGTCCGCGTCCCGTTCGCCGACGGCACCCTGGTCAAGGCCCCGGTGGGTGAGGACAGCGAGCTGCTGCCGTCGCTGCTGACTCTCTCCGATGTCTACGGCACCGGCTATCACGCCGCCATCAAGGCAGGTGTCAACGCACGGACCACCGTCACGGTCATCGGTGACGGCGCCGTCGGACTGATGGCGGTGCTGTCCGCCAAGCAACTCGGTGCGGAGCAAATCATCCTGATGGGCCGGCACAAGGCCCGCACCGACCTGGGCCGCGAATACGGCGCCACCGACGTCGTCGCCGAACGCGGTGAGGCCGGCATCGAGAAGGTGCGCGAGCTCAGCGGCGGCGACGGAACGCACACCGTCCTTGAGTGCGTAGGGCACCGGCCAGCGTACGACCAGGCCCTCGGCGTGATCCGCCCCGGCGGCGTCATCAGCCGGGTGGGCGTGCCCCAGTACGAGGACGCTCCGATCGGCTTCGGCTCCATGTTCGGCCCCAACATCACGCTCACCGGCGGCCCGGCCCCCGTCCGCGCCTACATCGAGACGCTGCTGCCCGGCGTCCTGGACGGCACGGTGAACCCGGGCAAGGTGTTCGACCGCACCATCAGCCTGAACGACGTACCCGACGGCTACCGCGCCATGGATTCCCGCGAAGCCCTGAAGGTCCTGGTCCGTCCGTAGCGTCACTCTCGAAAGGAAACCCATGGCCACTTGGCTCATCACAGGGTGCTCCACCGGACTCGGCCGCGCACTCGCCCAAACCGTGCTGGCGCACGGCCACAACGTCGTCGTCACCGCACGAAGCGTCACCACCGTGGAAGACATCGCTGCCGACTACCCGGACACGGCCCTTCCCCTTCCGCTCGACGTCACCAACACCGCCGAGATCGGCCCGGTTGTCGAGCAGAGCAGGGCGCGCTTCGGCGGCATCGACGTGCTGGTCAACAACGCCGGCTACGGTTACCGTGCCGCGGTTGAAGAAGCGGACGACGCCGACATCCGGCAATTGTTCGACACCAACTTTTTCGGCGCCGTCAGCATGATCAAAGCAGTCCTCCCCGGAATGCGCGCCAACAGGGCCGGGTCCATCCTGAACATCTCGTCCATCGGGGCGCGCATCTCACCGGCCGGATCCGGATACTACTCCGCCAGCAAGGCAGCCCTGGAGGGCCTGTCCGGCTCCCTCCGCAAGGAACTGAAGCCAGTCGGGATCAACGTCACCGTCATCGAGCCCGGCGCGTTCCGCACCGACTTCGCGGGCCGCTCGCTGACCCAGTCGGCCACGCGGATCAAGGACTACGCGGAGACAGCCGGGAAGCGCCGCAAGGAGAACGACACGATGCACGGCACGCAGCCGGGCGACCCGGCCAAGGCGGCGGAAGCCATCCTGGCAGTCGCCGAAAGCCCCAACCCGCCGTACCTGCTGGTGCTTGGCAGCGACGCATACGAGCTGTTTGCCGCTGTCGCCCAGGCAGAGCGCACGCAGCTGGATCAATGGCGGGATGTCAGCCTCAGCACCGGCATCGGAGCAGACCAACCATGAGCACGCAGAAGCAACCGAAGACCGCCACCGTCAAGGGACCCGATGACTGGTTTACCGGCGACGTCTACTTCAACGCGTACTACTCCGGCCAGCTACTGTCCCGTGCCCGGCTGAATCTGGTGCGCTTCACTCCTGGCGCGCACACAGCGTGGCACAAGCACGCCGTCGGGCAGACCCTGCACGTCACGGAAGGCATCGGGTATGTGCAATCGCGTGGGGAAGAGCTGATCGAGCTGCAGCCCGGCGATACCGTCTACACGCCCGCGGGTGAGTGGCACTGGCACGGTGCGACGGGAGGCAACTTCATGTGCCACCTCGCCCTGTGGGAAGCGCCCGTGGACAGCGACGAGGCCGAAACAGTCTGGGGTGCCAGGCTCACGGCCGACGAATACCCCTCGACGAAGTAGAAGACGGCAGGCACCCGCAGCAGGGCCGCAGCGCGGCGTTATTACGGGTTCTTGGCAGTTGGTCCCGGTTCGGCAAAGGCCTCGTCGTGTGTGGCAGCCCAGGAGGCCAAAAGCTGCAAAGCATCAGCCGTCGGGGAGCCCGGAGGTGCGGTGTACACGTTCAACACCAGGCCCGGCTCGCTGGGCAGCTCCATGGACTGGTAGTTCAAGTCGAGGTCACCCACCACCGGGTGGTGCAGCCGCTTGAGCCCGCTGCGGTGGAAGACCACATCCCGGGAAGCCCACCGGTCCCTGAACAGCTCGCTCTGCGTCGACAGTTCGCCGACGAGCCGGATCAGCTCGGGGTCGTGCGGATGGCGGCCTGCTTCAAGCCGGAGCATCGCTGCGGCATCGTTCGCGATCTGATCGTAATCACGCCAGAACTCCCGGGCCGCCGGGTCAAGGTACGTAAAGCGGGTCGTGTTCACAGGGCGGTGCTCGCTTTTGAACACGGGCGCATAAAGGGCCCGACCCATCCGGTTTGCCGCCAGGATGTCATGGCGGCCGTTGCGGACCCACGCCGGCGCGTCAGCCATTGCATCGAGGACCTGCTGGACTTCAGGGCGGACAGTACCGGATGGCTTGCTGCGGCTCCTGCGCGCCGGCCCGGCGGCGCGGGCGAGGTCAAAAAGATGCTCGCGTTCGGCTTCGTCCAGCTTCAGCGTGCGTGCGAGGGCATCCAGAACGCTTTCGGACGCCCCGGCGAGGTTGCCGCGCTCCAGGCGCACGTAGTAGTCCACGGACACACCGGCCAGCATCGCCACTTCCTCACGCCGCAGGCCGGCGACCCGCCGATTCCCGCCGTACGCGGGCAACCCGGCCTCCTCGGGCGAAATCCGCGCCCGCCTGGAACTTAGAAATTCTCGTATGTCCGCGCGCACATCTCCCATACCCCTACGGTAAGCGCCCGCGGTCCCGGGCGGCAGGCACTGTCAGTACCTGCCTGCTCTGCGCCCAAGGAGTGGAGGCCCAAGAAAGACCCAACCGCTACCGCTGGGTGGTTCCGCTGGCGGTGGCGCCCAGCATGGCGAGCTCGGCCCGGCTGGGCAGTCCCTCCCAGTCACCGGCAGTGCTAACGGCGAAGGCCCCCATGACGGCGCCGCGCTGCAGGCGGGCGGCAACGTCCTCGCCGTCGAGCAGGGCAGAGAGATAGCCGGCGGTGAAGGCGTCCCCCGCGCCCACGGTATCGATGCTGGTCACGGCGGCGGCGGGCGCCTCGAACCGTCCGGAGGCGGTGTGGACGCCGGCGCCGGCGGATCCCCGCTTGACCACGACTTCCCCAACCCCCTGCTCCAGCAACGAGGCAGCGAGCGCGGTTTCGGCGTCGTCGTACCCCAGGGAATCGGAGCCGCTCAAGGCGGCGGACGCTACGAGGTCCAGTTCGTCGTCGGACGCTATCAGGATGTCGGCGTGCCGCGCGACGGGGCCCAGCACGGCGCGGGCCTCGTCCCGGGTCCAGAGCCGGCTGCGGTAATTGACGTCGAGGGAGACCACCACTCCGTCGGCTGCGGCGCGCTCGGCAGCGTATTCAAACGCCTTCCGGGCTTCCGGGCTGAGCGCTGGGGTGATGCCGGTCAGGTGCAGCACGCGCGGGCCGGCACCGAGGGCACTGTCCACGTCGTCCCGGCTGATGGTGGAACCGGCCGAACCGGCGCGGTAGTAGAAGGCCCGGGTGACGTCCGCGGTCCGCTGTTCGAGGAACATCACGCCCGTGCTGCGGGACGGATCCACCCGGCACTGCATCCCGATGCCCTCGGAGCGGAGCTGCCGCAGGATGAATTCGCCGTGCGGATCGGCGCCAACTGCACCGGCCCACGTGACTGTGTGTCCTAGCCGCGCAACCCCCACGGCGACGTTCGATTCGGCACCGGCCACGTGCATGGCCAGGCTTCCGCCGGCGGACAGCGGCCCGGCTGACCGCAGCGACACCATGGATTCGCCGAAAGTCAGAAGGTCGACGGCGGGGCTCACCGCACGCCCGCTGCGGCCGTCACTGTGGCGGTCACTGCGGCGGTCGCTGCGGTGGTCCGGCGGGCAAAGGAGTCCGCCAGGTCCACAAAGGCTCGGGCACGCCCGCGCATCGGGGCGAGGTCACCGCCGGAGCCTGCGTCACCGAACAGCGGCCCGCCAAGCCCGACGGCGATCGCGCCGGCTTCCCAGTAACCCGCGGCCTCGTCCAGGCCCACTCCGCCCACGGCGATGAACGGGATCCCGGGGAAGGGATCGCGCAGCGCCTTGAGGTAGCCGGGGCCGCCGATGGAAGCGGGGAACAGCTTGATGGCTGTGGCCCCGCGGTTCATCGCTTCGTACGCCTCGCTGGGCGTCAGGGCGCCGGCCAAGACGGGGATTCCCTGCCGCGCCGATTCCTGGATGGATGCGGCCAGGGACGGCGTGACCATAAACTGGCCGCCGGCCTCGGCGACGTTGTCCACATCCTGCACCGTCAGGACGGTTCCGCCGCCGACGTAGCAGCCCGCAGGTGCGGCGGCGCGGACCTCGCGGATGGCCTCCAGCGCCCCGGCGTGGTCAGGGCGATCTCGACGAACCTGAACCCCTCCGCCATCGCGGCGAGGGCGGACTGCGCCGCTGCCGGCCCGTCGGTGCCGCGCACGATTCCCACGAGCCGCGACTCCCGGATTCCGGCCAGCAGGCCTTCGGGCGTGATGTCAGGGCTGTCAGAAACGTCAGTGCTGTCAGTCATGTTGTTTACCATTCTGCAAATGCTCCGTCCGAGTGGCGCCAGACCGGCCGCGCCAGGCATGGCCGCGCTTGTCCGCGGCCCGGACCACGGCCTCGTCGATTTCAATGCCGAGGCCGGGACCGGTCAGCCGTTCGATGTGGCCGTCCACGAACTTCAGCGGGGACTTGTCCACCACGTAGTCCAGGACTTCGGCGCCCTTGTTGTAGTGGATTCCAATGCTCTGTTCCTGGATCAGGAAGTTGGGCGTCGCGAAGCCCACCTGCAGGCACGCTGCCAGGGCAAGCGGCCCCAGCGGGCAGTGCGGGGCCAGCTGGACGTCGTAGATCTCCGCGAGCGAGGCGATCTTGCGGACCTCGGTGATGCCGCCGGCGTGCGAAAGGTCCGGCTGGGCAACGGCGATGCCGGCCTGAAGGGCGGGCAGGAATTCCTGCCGGCTGTAGAGCCGCTCACCGGTGGAAACCGGCGTCGTGGTTGAAGAGGTGAATTCGCGCAGCAGGTGCGTGTTTTCCGGAACCACGGGTTCTTCGAGGAAGAACGGCCGGTACGGTTCCAGCAGCGGCGCCACCCGGCGGGCGTTGGCCAGGCTGAAGCGGCAATGGCTTCGGCCAGGTCCTTCGGGTACGTGGAAGTTCCCGCGGAGTCATCCCAGACGGAGGCGCGAGGTCCGGGGACGCCGGCCTTCTGTGCGGCAAGGGTGCGTTCCTTGCTGGTGGCCCACTGGATGAACTTCCAGGCGTTGTCCTGGTTGCCCGAAGCCTCGTTCACTGCCAGGCCCCAGGACGGGATGTTGTACGGCTTGGAACCGGCGGGACCGGCAGGCAGGGCGGCGAACCCGACAGTCTCGGCCACCTTGGACTTGGCCGGATCGGTGGCGTTCTTGTAGAGCGAGTCCGCCTCGGTGTAGAAGGCGGCCTTGCCCTGGGTGAAGATGGCCATCGCCTCGGGCCAGCTCATATCCGTGCTGACGTTGGCGGGGCCGTAGTTCTTGATCAGGCCGCCGTAGTACGCGTAGGCCTCTTTGGCAGCGTCCGAGTTGACGGTGGACTTGCCGCTGGAATCGGTGAAGTCGCCGCCGAAGCTGTACAGGAAGCTGGAGAACTGGGTGGCGGCGGCGGACTTGCCGGTGCGGGCCACAAAGCCGGCGGTGTCCGGGTTGGCTTCCTTGATGGCCTTGGCAGCCGCTTCAAGCTCCTCCATGGTCTTGGGGACCTCAAGTCCGGCGGCCTTCAGCAGGTCCTTGCGGTAGTAAAGGACTTCGCGTTCGGTGATGATGGGGACGCCCACAACCTTGCCGTCAGCGGTGGTGGCCTTGACCGGGCCCTCCTGGTAGTCCTTCCAGTCCCAGCCGGAATCCGAGGAGACTTTGCTGGTCAGGTCCGCGAGGTAGCCGTTCTTCGCGAACGCCTTGCCTTCCTGGAGCGGGCGGTACATCATCACGTCGATCTCGTCGCTGCCTGCGTTGAGCTTGACGTTGTACTGGTCCGAGAGCTGGTCTTCGCCGAGCTGCGTCAGTTCCACCTTGAGCCCGGAGGACTTCTCAAATTCCGGGATGGCGGCCTTGATGCCTTCGGTCCAGACGTGGTTTGCGAGAGTTACCCGGACGATACCGGATTCCTTGGCGTCGCTAAAGGCATGCTGGCATCCCGCAGGCGTTTCGGCACCGTGGTGCAGCCCGAGGAGGCCTGGAACCTTTACGATCCCCAGGTGATCCGCTGGCGGCTGGCCTCGTCCCGGCGGCTGGAGCAGCTTCAGGCCCTCAACGAGCTCCGCGGCGCGATCGAACCACAGGCCGCCCGGCTCGCCGCCGAACGGGCGTCCTGGGATGCCGGCAGCGATCTGGTCTCCTTGGCAGCGCGGCTGTGGGCGGCCGGCCAGCGGGGCGACAACGACGAATTCCTCCGGCTGGACGTCGAGTTCCATGCCACCGTCCTCAAGGCTTCCGGCAACGCCATGTTTGCCCAGTTCCAGACCCTTGTGGCCGAGGTCCTCACCGGACGGACGGAACACGGCCTGATGCCACACCTGCCCCATCACGAAGCGCTGCAGCTGCACGTTGACGTCGCCAGCGCCATCCAGCGCGGTGAAGCCGCCACCGCGCATGCCGCCATGAGCAGGATCGTGGAACAGGTCGCCGAAGAGGTGGGCCACATCTGGTCCGAACACCACCGGGGCGAGACCCCGGCCGCGTCCCCGCAGCACCCAACCTCGCAACACACAACAGAGGCCGACGGCGCCCCCCAATAGCCGCCGTCGGCCTCCCCTTCCGCAGCGGACGGCTAGAACGAACCCGTGGTGAACTGCCAGGTCCTGGTGGCCAGCTGATTGCCTGCTAGGTCCCGGATGGACGTCCCGCCGCCGGTCACGGTCACCGTGTATTTCGTCTTCGCTGCCAGAGTGTTCTGCGGGTCCAGGATCCACTGATTGGTGGTGCCGTTGCGGAAGACGGCAGCCGGGACCAGAGCCCCGGTTGCCGCGTTCTTCACCGTGAACGTGGCGGTGCTGACCCCCAGGACCGGCTCACTGAAGGTCACCGACAGGTTGTTGTTCCGCCGGACCAGGAGGGAGTTGCTGCCCGGCGTGAACCCTGTAACCGTGGGCGCCGGGCCGGTGGTGAACGTCCAGCTCGTGCTGGCCAAGGGCGTGCCCGCGGTGTCGCGGATGGCGGTGGCGCCGCCCACCAGCGTCGCCGTGAAGGTGACATCCGCGGCCAGGTTAGCGGACGGATCAAGGGTGGCCGTTTTCGTTGTCGCGTTGTAGCTGACCGTTGCCGGGACGGCGGTGCCGGCGGCGTTCCGGAGCACAAATGTTCCGGCACCAACACCCTGGACCGCCTTGCTGAACGTGGCCGTCACATTGCTGGCCACGGGTACCGCCGTCGACTGCGGTGCGGGTGATTTGGTCGTAACTGTGGGGGCAGGCGCCACGGGAGCCGGAGCCGGTGCCGGTGCCGGTGCGTACAGCAGGCGGTTCGGCGTGCCGGTTCCGATGCCCGTGATGGCGCCGGCAGTGGCGTTCGAGGTCAACGCCGCAGCGACCTGGGCCGGTGTGAGCGCCGGATTCTGGGACAGCAGCAACGCCGCGGCGCCTGCCGTGTGGGGCGCTGCCATGGACGTGCCGGACATGGAGGCGGTTGCCGTGGCTGAGGTGTAGGACGCGGAGACAATGCCGACGCCGGGTGCATACAGATCCACGCAGGAACCGAAGTTGGAGAAGGAGGCCTGCCGGTCGGCAGAATCGCTGGCTGCCACCGTGACCGCTGCCGGGAGCCGCGCCGGCGAGCTCCCGCAGGCGTCCGCGGCAGAGTTGCCGGCGGCAACCACTGCAGCGACGCCGTCGTTGATGACACCCTGAAGCGCCGAATCCACGGCCGCGCTGGCCACTCCGCCCAGGCTCATGTTCACCACGGCGGGCGTTCCCGCGGTGTGGTTGGCGGCGATCCAGTCCAGGCCGGCAACGACGTCGGAGTTGAAGCCGGAGCCGGTGCAGTCCAGGACCCTGACGGGGACGATCGTCGCCGCCTTTGCCACGCCGTAGGTGGTTCCGGCCACTGTTCCGGCCACATGGGTGCCGTGGCCGTTGCAGTCGCCGGATCCGCGGCCATCGGCCACTGCTGTCCAGCCTGCTGCCACGCGGCCGGCAAACTCTGCGTGGGAGGCGAGCACGCCGGTGTCCACCACGTAGGCGCTGACTCCGGAGCCGGCGGCGGTCCAGGTGTAGGAACCCGAGAGGGGCAGGGGCCGCTGGTCCACGCGGTCCAACCCCCATGGCGCGGGCTGCTGCGTTGCGGAGAGTGTGATGGGGGCGTCCACCTCCACCGAGGCGACGCCCGCCGAGCGGGACAATGCCGCGGCTTGCGCCGGCGTCGCCGTGACCACGGCGCCTCGCAGGGCGTGCGAAAAGGAGCGTCCGACGCCGAGGCCCTGGGACTTGAGGCGAGCCGCCTCGGCCGGGACGTCCGTTCCCGCGGTGAAGCGGACCAGGTAGCGGACGCTCGCGTCGTTGCCGGCCGGGGCAAGGGGCGGTGCAACGGCGGAGGCGGGCAGGCCAGAGCCGGTCAGTGCCACCGCAGAAATCAGCATGGCGGCAGCGGTCAGCACAAAACGGAAGGTGCGCATGGCGGGGTCCTAGTGTGACGGTCTGGATTGATGCTGGCGGCAACAAATCCCCGCCTATCACCAGATTAGGAGCCCGCCACGCGCCGCGGCCGGGAATTGAGCTGATCCTGCGCCAACCCTTCGGCGCCTGCGGAATTCTTGAGGGACCGCCCTCCTCAGTGGCCTGCTTTCGGGTTCAGCCTTCCGCGATTCAGTCTTCCGTGGGCGTGGTCCTGTTGGAGTGGTAGGTCCGCCACGTGTGTTCAGGCTCGAATCCCAACAGGCGCCGGGCCTTGTCGATGGACAGCAAGGTCTCGTGTTCGCCCAACTCCTTGGTCACGGTGACGTTGGGGAACACCTCCGCGGCGAGGCTCGCGCTGGAACGCGTCATGACAGTGTCCGCGTTCGCAATGATGAAAGCCTGGAACCCGGGCTGGCCGTTCTCCAGCGCACGCGCCACAGCCTGCGCGCCGTCGCGCCCGTCGATGTAGCCCCAGAGGTTCCACTTCCGCCCACTGGCGTCCGAATCAAACGACGGGAAGCGTTCGTAGTCCTCAGGATCCATAACGTTGGAGAACCGCAGGCCCGCAATGCTGAGCTCCGGATCCCAGCGCGTCAGCTGGATCGCCAGCTGCTCCTCGAGGTGCTTCACGAGTGAGTACGTGCTCTCCGGCCGGGCAGGGTACTCCTCATCCACCGGGATGTAGGGAGGGTCGACGTCGAACGGCAGTCCCAGCACCGTCTCGCTGGAGGCGTAAACCACCTTCTTGACGCCCGCCCGCCGCGCCGCCTGGAAGACGTTGTAGGTCGAGAGCATGTTGTTCTCGAACGTGGCGGCATCCGGGATGATGCCAGGCGCCGGAATGGCTCCCAGATGGACAATTGCGTCGAAGCCGTCATGCCGGTCGTCGAGACCCAGGAACACGTCAAGGACCTGGCCGTAGTTGCGCAGGTCCACCACGGCAAACCCGCGGTGCCGCTCCCCCGCACGGTCCAGGTTCAGCACCTGGTGCCCGTCGTCGGTCAGCCTGCGGACCACGTGCCGCCCGAGTTTTCCGCTTCCGCCGGTCACAGCAATTCTCATGGGGACACCCGCGCGGCCAGGAACTTTTCGACGGCGGTAATGGCACGTGCGGTGATGGCGCCAGGGTCCCCGCTGCCGTCGACAGAAACCACCATGCCCCGGCCGGCGTAGACCGCCACGACCTCGTGGGTTTCGCGGTAGTAGAGGTCAAGCCGGTGCCGGAACACTTCGATGGTGTCGTCCTTCCGGCCCTGTTCCTTGGCCCGCCGCAGCATCCGTTGCTCCAGTTCGGAATCCGGTGCGCGGAGTTCCACCACGGCGTCGAGGCGGTGGCCTTGGGAAGCCAGTATGTTGTCCAGTTCCATGATCTGGGGACCTGTCCTGGGGTATCCGTCCAGCAGGAAACCGGGCTGCAGATCGGCGTCGAGGAGCCGGTCCTTGACCAGGGCGTTGGTTAGATGGTCCGGGACAAAAGCGCCGTCGTCGAGATACTTGGCGGCCTCAACGCCCAGCGGCGTCTCTTGGCCGACGTTGATCCGGAAGATTTCACCCGTGGATACGGTCGGAATGCTGAAGTGCTTGGCGATGTGCACCGCTTGGGTGCCTTTCCCTGAGCCCGGCGGCCCGATGATGAGCAGTCTGGTCATTTTCCTGTCCCTCCGCGGCGTCCTTGCCGGCTGGTCTCGGGTCCACCGTCGGCAGCGCCAACGTGTGCTTCATTCTGCCCACAAGTCGCAGCACAACGCCAGCCTCCGGGAAGGGAGCCGGAGGCTGGCGCTGGATTGAGGGGGATGTCAGAAGTTAGATGCCGCGCCCAGTATCGGCGAGAGAGAGATCGGATTTCCGTTTGCGTCTTTGGGCCCTTCTACAGCTGTGAACGTAGACTGCACAGCCCCCGACACTACCGCCCTAGTAGCACCGGTATCCGGCCCGAGAGTGATCGTCAAGGTACTCGAAGTGGCGGTGCTGCTCCACGCTATCGCGGTAGCGTTGTTTCCTCCTCCGGCAAATACGAGATCAGTGCTTCCGGTGGAGAACGCCCCGCCTAATACCGCGGTCCCCAATGTGAAAGTCGGGCAGACCGTCGAAGGGACGATGACCTTGAGGTTCCTGTTCGGCTCGATCCTGACCTGAATTCCGGAGTTTTTCAGAACCGCCTGCGTTGTACTGGTCCACGCGCTGCAGATCGACGACGGATTCATGGGTTCGGAGAAAGTGATGATGATCTGGTCGTCCTGATCCGCCCGACCGGCAACGTTCTTCTGAGCCACCGGGCCTGTCTGGAGCCTGATGCTGGCCGTCGGCGCCACCGTGTCCTTCGTCGACGTTGCGGCGCCTGGATTGCTGGCGTTGCCGGCAGCGTCTGTGGCCACCGCCGTGTACGTAATGGTTCCGTTGCTAAAGGTGGAGAGGTTGAAGGTCATCGTCTGAACGGAGCCATTAGCCGTCAGGTTCTGGGTGAGTGTCTGTTGCGGTGTCCCAACCGGCGGCGTATCGGTGACTGTAACCTTCACTGAGGACCCTGCCTCAGCGGTGACGTCGACGGAGACGGTGCCTACGTTCAACGTGTTCACGATCCCCGGAGCGCTTACCGTTGGCGCAATCGGCGCAGCCGAATCCCCGGCCACTCCCCCGCTCCGGGCACTTTCCACCCCAGCCCACGACGCAAGCACAGGAGTTACCGTGTAGTACCAGGTGCCGGCCGGCAGCGCAGCCTCGCTGCAGGTCAGCGTTGCGATGGTTCCCGCGCAGGCTCCGCCGGCGGCAACCTTGGTACCGCCGGTCGAGGATGAGTAGCGGGCAACGGTGTAGCCGGAGACCGGCCGGCCCGCCGCCGTCGTGCTTGGCGCCCAACTGACGGAGGCGGCACCTGCCGAAGCGGACGCCGTCGGTGTGGGCACGGCAAGGACGGCATCGGCCCTGGCGCCGCCGTTGTTGCTGCTGAGGGTCTGCCAGTAGGCGTTGGCTGCCGGGGCTCCCCAGGAAATCACGAGTGCCGCAGCAACAATGCCGGCAATCCGGGCCTTCCGGGGCGCCCGCGGCGGCTGCACGTGCGGCACGGTCTGGATGGGGCGGCTCATTTCCGTGCCTCCAAAGTGACGGGCAGACTGAACGTGGCGCCTTGGCAGCCTGACACTGATGCCGTGGACATGGCGGCGGCGCCCGGCAGGGTGATCAGCACGGACGAATTCGCCGGAATACTCACTGTGGGGGCCAGCGGAGCGGCAGCTTCAACGAAAGTCACGCCGGTGGTGGTGCAGCCAGGGTGGCCGGCGTCCGCCGTCGCGGCCCCGTTGCTTCGGATGGCGTAGACCTGCACGGCGTGGCCGTTGGGGTTGAGCACCCGGACGGCAACATCGGCGGTGCCGCCCGGGGCAAGGGTGTTCTGCGGGCTGTCGCCCGCCACGAGGGCCTCTACGGTGACGGTGGCCATGGTGCCGTTGGTGGCAGCGCCGGATCCGGCACCCACCGTGGCCCAGTAGGCGTACGCTCCGCCCACTCCCGTGGCGAGGCAGAGGGTGACGGTTGCTGCCGCAGTCCTGGCAGCCAGCCGTCGGGAGGTGGTTTTCGTTGTGCGTGTCATCTCAGTTCCCCTCTCCTGCTCCGGAGTAGGAGAACTGCAGGGTGGCACCCTTACAGCCGTCCTGGTTCAGCGCCGTGTCCAGCATGGCGATTTTGGGCCACAGTGCCGGAGCGATGCCGAGTGATTGGAGCGAGCTGGAGCCCACAGGAACCGTGAACGGATAGGAGCCGGCGTAGTTGGTCACCACGTAGTCCGACGCCGTGCAGGGAACCCCTGCTGCCGCTGCCGCCTGCGTCCGCGTTATGCCGGTGATGGCGACGGACAGGCTGGTCAGCGCCAGGCTCTTGTTGTTGGGATTGGCAAAAGAAAGATTCAGCGGCAGAGTGGCACCCGGCGTGAGCTGTGTGCCCAGATTCCCGGAAATGGTGAAGGACTTCTTGGACGACAGGACGTGCAGTTGGACCACGACGGCGGCCTGGCTTGCGCCGGCGGCCGTGGCGATGGTCAGGTCCGCTTTGCCGTCCGGAGTGGTTGCCGACGTCGCCACCGTGAGCGTAACGGTGGCGGTCTTGCCCGAAGCGAGCGTCACCGACGCCGGTGCGAAGGCCGCCGTCGTACTGGCCGGCAGGCCCGAAACAGTGGGGGTGACGCTGCCGCTGAAACCGTTGGTGGAGGTCAGGGACACCGAATAGTTGACCGGGTCGCCCCGGTCAACCGTCCGGCTGGAGGGATTCACCTGGATGGTGACGCCCTTTGTGTTGTTGCCCTGGCTCCCGCCCTGGCTGGCCGCGAAGATGGTGCCCGCCGAAACGAGCATCACCACAAGACCCACCAGCAGCACCTTCGCTACGGTGGTGGTTCTTCGCATGACTGTGCGGAAGTACCCAGAATATTTCTGCACGTTCAGCCCTTCTGGCCTGTTCTGACTTGAGCGGGAGGAGGTGGAATTCGCCGGCGGGGAGGTTCTGCTCCTCCCCGCCGGCGAAGCTTCTTAGACGCTGCCGACTGTGATGGTGACGACGGCACCCTTGCAGGCGCTCTGGTCCACCGTTGCGCTGTCGTTGAACGTCAGGGTTCCGCTGCCCACAGATGTGCCGGTAGCGCCGGCCGCCACGACGGTGTTGGTGGACACGGCGGTGACATCGAACCAGGTAGGCAGGCAGCCCGTGATACTGGTGGTCACCGTGGGGGTCAGCGTATTCACCTGGAGGTTGGTGGTACCTCCGTTGTCGGCGGTGTAGGCCACCGAACGGCTATCTCCGGGGGTAAGACCGCCTAGGAACGTGGCATGAAGTGCCACCGTGCCGTTGGCCTCGGCGTTGGTTGCGTTACCTGAACCTGAGCCTGTGGTGGTCCAGTAGGCGTAGGCAGCGCCGCCGCTGCCGGCTACCAGTGCCAGGGCACCGGCTGCTGCCAGGACCTTGTTCTTCTTGGTCATTTTGCGCATGAGAGAGACTCCTTTGGGCTGGGCGTAAAGACAGATGCTGAGACGCACAGCCGTCGGGAACCACTAAGGGACCTTGCTTCCGGCTGATCGATGACACCCATACTTCCCGGCGCTGGTGATCCCAACAACGCGTAGCAGTACTGGACTTTTGCGGATCTCCCAGGCCACGATCTCTTGGATGAGGGGCAGGGTACTCAGTTTTCGTCGACGAGGCGTGAGGTGTCCGATGCGCAAGGACTCTTCGTGCGGGCGCTCGGGAACCCGCCGCACTCCTTGTAGTTTCAGGCCCAGAGGCCTCACTGCCCGATCCTCCGGCGGTGCCACCCGCACGGTAAGCAGGTAGTACTTGAGTCCTCCCTGGCCTGGCCGCCTTGTGGCGCTTCCCAAGGCTCTGGCCTGTATATACTTCTGGATATCGGTTTAGCAGCAGGCCGTTGGACAGTTCGTCGATCCAGCGACCGTCGCCACCCTTTTGCCACTACGGCAGGGTTATGCGGAGGGTTACCGGTTCGTTTGACCTGAGCGAATGGCACTAAGAACCGTGGCCAGCGAGTCAACAGCAAAAACAGCTACATCAATCACCGAGCACCTCCACGAAGAACTCCTCAACAGCTCCGACGTGGAGGAGTTCCTGGATGAGCTTGCCAAGGTGTCGGCCAGCACCCTTTCCGAACCCGGCGACGAAGTGCTGTGCGGCATCACTCTCCTGCGTCAGCGCAAGGCGGCCACCATTGCCAGCAGCGGCGCCGCTGCCCGCGCTGTCAGCCAGGTTGAATGCCAGTCCGAGCAAAGCCCGGGCATGGCTGCCTCGCTGGAGCAGGCGACGGTCCATGTTGCTGACGTGAAAAACGAAGCGCGCTGGCCCGAATACTGCGAATCCGTCCTGGACCAAGGCATCCGGTCAGTCCTGGCCATCCCGTTCCGGCTGGAGGGGGAAACCAAAGCCACCCTGCTCCTCTACTCCCACCGGACCTCCCGCTTCGAAGGCCGCGTCCTGAACGCTGCGGAGGATTTCGTCCGCCAGACCTCCCTGGCCCTGCGGCTTGCGGTGCGTTTCGCGCATTACAGCGAGACTGCGGCGCATCTGCGTGCCACCCTCGAATCACGCACGGTGATCGACATGGCGGTGGGCATCATCATGGCCCAGAACCGGTGCAGCCAGCAGGACGCGTTCGAGCTCCTCAAAGCGGCGTCCAGCACCCGCAATTCCAAGCTGAATATCGTCGCCGCGGCCATGGTGAATGCGCTGGGCCAGGGGCCGGCCCGGACCCACTACGACGGCTGAACCGGCCCCCGCAGAGGGGTTCAACGAGGTGTCCGGCGGCGGTTCCCGAGTACGTCATAATGACGATCTTCACCCCACCGGCCCCGTACACTGGTGGCAAAGCTGGCTGAGAGGCTTTCATGGAACCAAAACGCATCTGTCTTGTCATCGAGGACAACGACGACATCCGCGGTCTCATCACGGTGGTCCTGACGCGCGCAGGCTTTTCCGTGCGTTCGGTGGCCAACGGCGCCGAAGGAATTGCGGCGGCCGCTGAACCATCGGTTGCGCTGATCACCCTGGACCTCGGCCTGCCGGACATGGACGGACACATCGTAGCCCGGGCAATCCGTGCGTTAAGCACCGCTCCCCTGCTGTTCCTCACGGCCAGGTCCGAGGAGGACGACATCCTGGCCGGAATGGCCTCCGGCGCTGCCGCCTACCTGACCAAGCCGTTCCACCCCAAGGAACTGCAGGAGCTCGCACTGCAACTCTGCCCGGCGGATGCCCCCGCCCGCAAGAAGCCGACGCCACAACGGCAGCAGTAAGCCGCCCGCCTCCGCTACTCCCAGCCCAGCACCGGCGCGAATTCGCCGGAGAGCTGCCCGCTCGCCGGAGCGTTCCGGCTTCCAGGACGCTCTCCGCCGATTTCGGCGCCGCGGCCAGGACTGCGCACCCTTTCACAGCCTCAGCACATCCTCGGCAAATCGAAGCGATAGCTTGGCTGCCTACAAATGAGGCATGACTCCTCTCAAGAACAAACCACGCATGGGCAGCCGCAGGTCGACAGCGCGTAGACGTGAGAACCTGGCGGAACTCGATCCGAAACTACCCCAGCTCCAGCTCCAGGCATTCAGGTCCGAGCGCCGGGACCAGGATCCGGGCGTGCTGCACCAGTACCTCGCGGGGGTGGGTGCCCTCGACGCAGATGGCAACCATCCCCGCGGCAGCTACGGCACCCAGGCCCGGCAGCGAGTCCTCAAACACGGCAATGCGGGCAGGGTTCTCCAGCCCCAGCGCGGCGGCAGCGCGCTGGAAGCCTTCCGGATGCGGCTTGCCCTCCGAAACATCCTCGTCCGTCACGACGACGCCGAACAGGTCCAGCAGGCCCGCCCGTTCCAGGGCAGGAAGTACCTGCGGTCTGCTGGCCCCTGTCACAACGGCCAACTTCAGTCCCGCGGCGTGAAGGGCGCGCACCAGCTCACAAGCGGCCGGCCGGATCAGGCTCTCGCGTGCCACCCGGGCACTGTAGGACGCGTCGATGAGTCCTAGGAACTCATCCACCCTGCGCACCGGTCCGGAGGCCAGGGCAAGGATCGAAGCCATGATTTCGCGGTCGCTGCGGCCGGCCAGGTCCTCCTGGTACTGCCGTTCGGTGATGGTGACGCCGCACTCGGTGTCGGCCAGTTCGATGAACAGGTCCCGCAGCACGCTCTCGTCATCGGAGAGCGTGCCGTTGAAGTCAAAGAGAGCGCCATCAAAGGTGGCCAGGGTTGATGTGGTGCTGGTGGCGGCTGCGCCCATAGCGTGATTCCAATCTGCAGATGGTGGTGCTTCCGACGGCAATTTTGGCGGCGCGACGGCCGTTCAGTGCGCTCAACGGCAAGCAGAGTTCGGTCTAGACCATTTGGATCCGTGTGACAGTGTAGCCGGGATTAATCCGCCGCCGGCCACGCCCCGGCGGACGCCTGCGGACGCCGGCCAGAGCTGCGCCGCGGCCGGCCGGAAACTGGCCGGCGAATGGACCTATGCTTGGTTTCGGGGCCATTCGCTTCACTGGAGGCCTCACCGGGGCGGTATGAAGGAGTCGAAAATCAACACCGACGAGTTGCTGGAGCAGGCGCAGAATCTCACCTTCGATCCGTCCTTGCCGGCCCATCAGGTGGTCCACGGCTGGTTGACGGACCTGGTTCTGGCCGGCTCGCTGACCCTGGGGAGCAAGCTTCCCGCCGAACGGCAGTTGGCGAGTGCACTGGGCATCAGCCGGATGACTCTCCGCCAGGCCCTGGACACGCTGCAGCATGAAGGGCGCCTCATCCGCACCGTTGGCGGCCGCGGCGGTTCCTTCATTTCGGAGCCCAGGGCCTCGGTGGATATCTCGAATCTGATGGGACTCAGTGCCCAGTTGCTCAAGAGCGTCCACAGCGCGTCCTCCCGCCTGCTCGACGCCGAAACCGGCCCTGCCGGCAGGCTGGTTGCGGAGGCCCTGCAGCTGCCGCCCGACGCTGAAGTGCACAGGATTCGCCGCCTCCGCTACGCCGCCTCGACGCCGGTAGTCCTGGAGGACTCGCACTTCCCGGCGGACCTGTTCCCCGGGCTGCTGAGCCGGCATCTCACCGGTTCAATGTATGCGGTTATGGGCGAAGAGTATGGCCTGGCGCCGTTCTCCTCCGTTGAAGAGCTGAATCCCTCCGTGGCTGGCCCGGCGAATTCGAAGCTGCTGGAAATCGGTCCCAGCGCTCCGGTGCTGACCATCAAGAGAACCGCCCTCTGCGAGGACGGCCGGCCGGTGGAGTACTCGGAGGATGTGATCCGCACTGATCGGCTGCGGATCATCGTCTCCGGCCGCGTGGACCCCTCCGGGCGGGAGCCGGCGAATCTCCCGCCCGACCCCAGGCCGTAGTGGACTCATGCAGATGACCTATGGTCTAGACCATAGTTCATCTGCATGACACTTTGCCTTCATCAGGAAGCAACATTGCGCTGCGACGTTGGAGTCTCCACGCCGGCCTCTGCGCCACCAAGAAATCTGGAGAACACCAATGAATCCCCAAGCCATTTCGACGGCTTCACCTTCGTCAGCAGTCTCCCGCCGCGGACTGATGCGCGGCGCCCTGGGGTTGGCAGGCCTTGCCGCAGTGGGCGGCTCCCTGACTGCCTGCGGCAGCACGCCCAATGGCGCCGCCACTGCGGGAACCAGCCTGGCTGAGATCATCGCCGGTGCCCAGAAGGAAGGCAAGGTCCAGCTGATCGCCGTGCCGGGGGACTGGGCCAACTACAAGGGTCAGTTCGAGGGCTTCAAGAAGAAGTACGGCATCGAGACCCCGGTCGCCAACCCGGACGCCTCCAGCGCCGATGAGCTCACGGCGGTGAAAAACCTCAAGGGGCAGGACACCCAGCCAGACGTGATTGATATCGGCTACTCCTTCACCAAGCCCGCCATCGACCAGAAGCTGATCGAGGCCTACAAGCCGAGCAACTTCGAGGAGATCCCGGCCGACTTGAAGGACCCCGACGGGATGTGGGTCGGGGCGTATTACGGCGTGGTCCAGGTCGGCACCAACACCAAGATCGTCGAAAGCCCCAAGTCCTGGGCCGATCTTCTGGACCCGAAGTACAAGGGCAAAATCGCCCTCCCTGGTGATCCCCGCAAGGGTGCCTCGTCCATCGCGGCCGTCTACGCGGCGGCGCTGGCGCACGGCGGCAGCCTGGACAACATCCAGCCGGGCATCGATTTCTTCGAAAAGCTGGCCAAATCCGGGAACCTGGCGAGCATCACTTCTCCCGTCTCGGCACTGAGCACCGGCCAGGCCGCCGTCGTCTTCGACTGGAACTACAACTTCCTGGGCATGGCAGGCGAACTGGCGAAATCCGGCGCCACGCTGGAAACCCAGGTGTTCTCCGAAGGCGTCTTTGGCAACTACTACGCCCAACCGGTCACCACGAAGAGCCCGCGGCCCAACGCCGCGCGCCTTTGGGTGGACTGGCTGACAAGCGACGAAGGTTCCGAACAGTTCGCCCTGGGTGGTGCCGTGCCTGCGCGGTTCGTCAAGCTCAAGGCTGCCGGCAAGCTCTCGGCTGAAGCGCTCGCCAAGCTGCCCAGCGCCGACGTGATTGCCAAGATCAAGTTCCCCACGATTGCCCAGGGCTCTGCGGCCAGCGAACTGATCATCGACCAGTGGGGCCAGAAGGTCGCCGCGCTGTGACGCTCCAAGCCGAACGCACCTTGGGCGCAGCTGGTCCCGCGCCGGCGGGACGTGAACGTCCCGCAGCGCCGCGGCGCGGGGGTGGCCGCACGGCCGGCTGGCTCGGGGCCCTGCCGTACCTGCTGTTCCTGGCGGTTTTCCTCGTTGCTCCGATTGCCACCAACATTTGGACCAGCTTTCACGTGGACGGGAACCTTTCGCTGGCCTCCATGGCGAAGCTTTTCGAGCCGCAGTACCGGGATGCGTTCATGCAGACCATCCAGCTTTCCCTACTGACCGCCGGGGCCGGCGGCGTGCTGGGGCTGACCCTGGCCTGGGCCCTGGCCACCTCCGAGCGGCCCAAATGGCTGCGGAACCTGGTGCTCTCCTTCTCGGCAGCGGCGTCCCAACTGGGCGGTGTGGCACTGGCCTTCGCATTCGTCGCCGCCATCGGGGTCCAGGGCCTGGTGACCCGGATGATTCTCAGCCTGACCGGCTGGAACCTCAGTGACAGCATCCAGCTGGCATCCTTTTGGGGCATCGCACTGGTCTACCTCTATTTCCAGATCCCGCTGATGGCCATCTTGATGCTGCCGGCCTTCGGAGCCCTGAAGAAGCAGTGGTCCGAGGCCGCGTACAGTCTGGGCGCCAGCCGCTTCCGCTACCTCAAGGACATCGCATTCCCCATCATGTGGCCGCCCATCATCGGTGCGCTGCTCCTTCTGTTCGCCAACTCCTTCAGCGCGTATGCCACCGCCTACGCACTGGCCGGCGGCCGGGTCAACCTGGTGCCGATCCTGATCGGATTCTTCGTCTCAGGCAACGTGATGACGGACGACAGCTTCGCCGCCGCATTGGTCACGGGCATGATCGTGATCGTGGTGGCTTCCATGGGCTTGCGGACACTGCTGGAACGGAGGAGCAACAAATGGCTGCGCTAGACACCCCCGCTGGATCGAAGCCCCTGTCGGGGCGGCGCCGCCCCCGTGCGCGGGGAGCGGCCCAGACGACCATCTTTGCCGTCGCGCTCATCCTTTTTTTCACGCCCTTGGTTGCCTCCGCTGCCTTCGGCTTCACGCTGCCGGGCAAGGGATTCACCCTGGATTCCCTCGACGTCGCAGTGCAGAACACCAACTTCCTGCCGCAGCTGTCCACCACCCTTCAGTTGGCGGCGCTCAGCACCCTGGCCTCGCTGCTTCTCCTGGTGCCGACCCTGCTCTTCCTGCACCTCCGTGCACCCAAGATGCTGCCGCTGACCGAATGGCTCTCCGTGGTCCCGTACGTGGTGCCGGCCATTGCCCTGGTGAGCGGCGCCAACTTGTTCTTCCGCAACGTGGCCCCCAGCTTTCTAGTCTGCACCTATTCGCTGGTGCCGTTCTACATGGTGCTGACCCTGCCGCTGGTGTACCGGACGCTTGATGCCGGCATCCGTGCCTTGGACATCAGGACCCTGTTCGCGGCCAGCGCCAGCCTGGGAGCCACGCCGTTGCAGACCTTGGTCCGGATCATTCTTCCCAATCTGCGCGCCGCGATGCTGGGGGCAAGCCTCCTGTCCTGCGCGCTGGTGCTGGGCGAGTATGCACTGGCCAGCCTGCTGCTGCATTCAACGTTCCCGGTGTTCATGGTGGAGGTTGGCATGAACCAACCGCGCGCCGCTGCAGCCTTGTCCTTCTTGTCGATCGTCGCCACCTGGTTGTTACTGGCGGCGCTCTCCGGGGCCTCCGCCAAGCGGAACAGGAAACGCAGCTCCACTCGCTCCAAACGGCAGGCTTCCAACGGCCTGCGACTCCAAGAGTCCGCCCCCGCGGGGCCGTGCTCCGCTACGAAAGGAATATCCCGATGACCCGGGACGAAGCTGAAGTTTCATTGGCCGGAATCAGCAAGAGTTTTGGCGGACGGTTGGTGCTGGACAAGCTGGATCTGACCCTCGACGGCGGAGAGCTCCTGGCACTGCTGGGACCGTCCGGGTGCGGCAAGACCACCATCCTGCGTGTCCTGGCCGGCCTGGAATCCCCGGATGCCGGAACGGTGCGGATTGCCGGCCGGGACGTGACCCATACCAGCGTGCGCAACCGTGGCATCGGAATTGTGTTCCAGGCCTACAGCCTGTTCCCGCACATGACGGCCTTGGAAAACGTCGCCTACGGACTGCGGATCAGGGGGGCAAGCACGGGCAAACGCACGGCGCGGGCCACGGACCTTCTCGAGACGGTCGGGCTGGGCGAACACCGGGACAATTTCCCCTCACAGCTCTCCGGAGGCCAGCAGCAGCGCGTTGCCCTGGCCCGAGCACTGGCGATCGAGCCGCGCGTGCTGCTGCTTGACGAGCCGCTCTCCGCACTTGATGCCCAGGTCCGTGTGCATCTGCGCGACGAAATCCGGCGGATCCAGACACAGGCAGGAACCACCACGCTGCTGGTGACCCACGACCAGGAAGAAGCCCTGACCGTGGCCGACCGCGTTGGCGTGATGCTCAACGGCCGGATCGAGCAGCTGGGCACGCCGGAGGATGTCTACCAGCGTCCCCGGACGGCCTTCATTTCCGAGTTTGTCGGAGCCGTGAACCGCATACCGGCGGATCGGTTCGGCGCCCAGGTGCTGGTTCTGGGCCGGCGCATGGCCATCTCCAACGCGGCCCCGGAGGCCTTGCCGGCCACGGAATTGGAGGCCCTGGTGCGGCCGGAAGACCTGGAGTTGAAGGGCGCAGGCGACGGGCCGGGCGTCATCAGGTCACTGGTGCTGCGCGGCGCCGTGACAAGTGCGAATGTCTCGGTTGGCGGCTCCCTGCTGCGCGTGGACCTGCCCTCGCATGAGGCGGCCAACTTCACCATTGCCCAGCGCGTGGACGTCTCCCCCAGGCACAACACTGCGCTGGTGGATGGGGTCCGCAACGGTGCCGAGGCCAAGGAAGAGGTCGCCGCGTGAGCCCGAAGATTTGCCTTGTGGGCATCGACGGCCTGCGCGTGGACCTGGCCCGGGGCAGGGGCCTGATGCCAACCCTAGATGCGGTGATCGCTGACGGGGTCTTCAACGAGCTGCGCATGGAGGTGCCGACGCTGTCCGGACCCGGCTGGTCCACCCTGCTGACGGGCCGTCCCCATGCCGATCATCAGGTCAAGGACAACCACTTCGTGGGCCATGCCCTGCTGCATTGCCCGGATTTTCTCAGCCAGGCCTACTTTGCGGATCAAAGCACCACCACCCTGGCCGCAGGGGGTTGGCCCCCGCTGGTGGACCCGTCGGGTATCGGTCCCATCATCTGGGAGCGGCGCGAGCAGCAGCGCTCCGGGCAGCATCGGGTGATTGCCCGCGACGGCGAGACCTACGGCTACAAACTCGTCGATGCCGAGATCGCAGACCATGCCGTCGATGCGATTTCCGGGCGGGGGCCGGACCTGTCCTTTGTCTACTTTTGCGACGCCGATGACGAGGGGCATGTCTACGGGCCGCACACACCGGAGTACGCGGCAGCCATGGGCCGGGTGGACAACCATCTTGCGCGGATCCGGTCCGCTATCCGGCACAGGGTAGAGGTTCTGGGCGAGGACTGGTTCATGGTGCTGACGACTGACCACGGGCACCTGGATGAGGGCGGACACGGCGGTGACAGCCAGGTGGAGCGGACATCCTTTGTGGCAGCCACCCGCTTCGGCGGCTCCCTGGCGGACTGGCCCGCCCAGCTGACACCCAGCCAGCTTGCCCCACTGCTGCTCTGCTGCCTCTCCGCCTAAACTTTCTCGGCGGCGGGGCTTCCGATGTCCTGCGAGTGACGGACTCATCCATGGACAGACAGGTCCGGCCAGCCCTTCTTGCCGTCGCTGGGTGCCGTCGCTGGGTGCCGTCGGCCGGCCGGTGGCCGGAGACGTGTTCATTGGGGTCGGTGAGCGAGCGTTTGGGCTTTTCCAGCAGGAAGTGAGAGAGCGGCGGGAGTGGGGAGGTATCTGGAATCCGGATATCGGCGCATACTTGAACGCACAGGCGGCCACGGCCATGGGAGGACACCATGAAGTTTCTCGGAGCACTGATTGTCATCTGGCTAATCATCGGAGGAATCGCCGCCTGGCAGCGCGGCTACTTCGGCGGAGCTCCCGGGTCCTGCGCCCAGGCTGGAACGGTGGCCGTGACCATCGTCGCCGGGCCTTTGAACTATCTGGGCGTCAACCCGCAGATCGCCTGCGAGCTGCCCCAACCCTCCCAGTAACCACATCCTTGGTGCAGCAGCGGCCGGTCCCTAGAGTAGGGAATGCCGGGCGCCGGCTTTTGCTTGCGCCCGAAACTGATTCCGAAGCTTCGAAAGGACCGCCGAGATGGCATTCGTCACCGTTGGAACCGAGAACAGCACCGATATCGAGCTCTACTACGAAGACCACGGGAGCGGCCAGCCCGTTGTCCTGATCCACGGCTACCCGCTGGACGGATCATCCTGGGAAAAGCAGACCACCGCCCTCCTGGAGGCCGGCTACCGTGTCATCACCTACGACCGCCGCGGCTTCGGCAAGTCCAGCAAGACCACCAGCGGCTACGACTACGACACCTTCGCCGCCGACCTCAATACCATCCTGAACAGGCTGGAACTGAACAACACCGTGCTGGTGGGCTTCTCCATGGGTACCGGTGAAGTCGCCCGCTATCTGAGCACCTACGGTTCGGCGCGCGTGGCCAGGGCCGCGTTCCTGGGATCCTTGGAACCGTTCCTCCTGAAGACCGACGGCAACCCGGACGGCGTCCCGCAAAAGGTCTTTGACGGGCTCACCGAAGCCGTCACCTCAGACCGGTACGCGTTCTTCACGGAATTCTTCAAGAACTTCTACAACTCGGACACGTTCCTGGGCACACCGCGGCTCAGCCAGGAAGTCCTGGACGCCAGCTGGAAAATCGCAGCAGGAGCCGGCGCCACCGCATCAGTCGCCGCGCAGCCCACCTGGCTGACCGACTTCCGCGGCGACATCCCCCGGATCGATGTCCCCGCGCTGATTGTCCACGGCACCGAGGACAACATCCTCCCCATCGATGTCACCGGCCGCAGGTTCGCCAAGGCATTGCCGTCGGCGGAGTATGTGGAGATCGACGGCGCCCCGCACGGCCTGCTGTGGACGCACACCGCGGAAGTCAACGAAGCCCTGCTCGCCTTCCTGAAGAAGCAGACCGGATAGCAAAAAAGAGTGGAAGGGCCAGGCATTTCGCCTGGCCCTTCCACTCTTAAGGCTTAGTCAGCTCAAGCCCTGGCAGCCTTGCCCGGCAGCGCCAGCTTGAAGACCTTCGCCCAGGACGATCCCACCTGCTTCAGCAGCGGACCCGTGGTGTACTTCAGGCCGTAGCGCTGGCAGATCTCGCGGACCCGCGGAGCAACCTCGGCGTACCGGTTGGACGGCAGGTCCGGGAAGAGGTGGTGCTCGATCTGGTGCGACAGGTTGCCGGTCATCAGGTGCATGAACCTGGAACCGGAGATGTTGGCGGAGCCGATCATCTGGCGGACGTACCAGTCACCGCGGGTTTCGCCTTCCACCATTTCCTCGGTGAACGTGTCAGCGCCTTCCGGGAAGTGGCCGCAGAAGATCACCGCGTGCGCCCACACGTTGCGGACGGCGTTGGCGGTCAGGGTGCCGTAGAGGGCCTGCTTGCCGGAGCCGGTGAGCATGGCGACGGCGGGCGTGGCGGCGTAGTCCTTGGTGAACTGGGTGACTACCTTGCGGCCCAGGGCCTTGAGGTCCTTGACGAGCGCTTCCTTGGACTTCTTGCCTGCCTGGTACTCAGCAAGCTCAAGGTCGTAGATGGCGATGCCCCATTCGAAGAGCGGGGAAAGGATGGCGTTGTACAGCGGGTTGCCCAGGTTGTGCGGCTGCCACGGCTGGTTCTCGTCCATGCGGAGGAGGTTGTACCCGACGTCGTTGTCCTTGCCTACGACGTTGGTCCAGCGGTGGTGGAGGTCGTTGTGCGTGTGCTGCCAGGCGCGCGACGGGGTGACGAAGTCCCACTCCCAGGTGGTGGAGTGGATGTCAGGATCCCGCATCCAGTCCCACTGCCCGTGCAGGATGTTGTGGCCGAGTTCCATGTTTTCCAGGATCTTGGCAAAGCTCAGCAGCGTGGTGCCGGTGACCCAGGCTGCCTTGTTCTTGCTGACCAGCAGTGCCGCGCGGCCGGAGATCTCCAGCCCGCGCTGGATCTTGATCATGCGGCGGATGTAGGCGGCATCGGAGGCGCCGCGCTTGGCCAGGATTTCGTCGCGGATCGCGTCGAGTTCGCGGCCCAGCTCAGCTACCTGTTCGTCGGTAAGGTGCGCGGCGGCAGGAGGACGGACCAGGGGGCTGCCGGACTCGGCCAGCGCTCCGGGGCGCGTCTTTGCCGCTCCGGTGGGGGCGGTGCTGCTTGCGGAAACTTTCTTGCTTTCTGAAACTACTGACATGCGGTATTGCTCCTCAGAGTTCGAGGTTGACGGGTCCGGCGGCTGCCGAGACACACGTTTGGATTAGTTGGCCGGGTTCGCCGTGGACCTCGTTGGTGCGAAGGTCACGGACCTGTCCGGCCAGGAGCGGAGTCAGGCAACTGTGGCAGATTCCCATCCGGCAGCCGCTGGGCATCAGCACCCCGGCATCCTCGCCGACGTCGAGCAGCGGGGTGTCGCCGTCGGCGTCAACCTCCCGGTCCGACGCCTCGAAGGTGACCAGGCCGCCGTCGTGCCCTACACCCCCGGCGAAGGTGGTGTTGAACCGCTCAATCATCAGGTTGCCGGGATCGCCGGCGAGCGCAACATCGGAGCCGGGGGCGCCGGCGGTGAGGGACGCCTGCTTCCACAGGGCCTCGGCGTCGTCCAGGAAACTGTCCGGGCCGCACGCGTAGGCGGCCCGTTCCTTCCAGTCCGGGCAGATCTCGTCGAGCTCGGCCGTGTTGGTCAGGTCCATCCGGCCCTGTTCGCCGGTGTACCAGTGGGCCAGCCGGAAGTTGGGGAACTGGTCAGCCAGCTCGGCGAGTTCCTCGCGGAAGAGGCTGTCGCCGGGCGTGCGGGCGGAGTGCACCAGGACCACGTCGGCATCCGGGCGGCGGGGAACAAGGGTGCGGATCATGGACATCACCGGAGTGATGCCGCTGCCGGCGGTGACCATCAGGAGCGGCCTGGGGTGCTCGGGCAGGACGAAGTCGCCTTGCGGGGGTGCCAGGAAAAGGACGTCGCCCGGTTTGGTGGTCCGCACCAGGGTTCCGGAAACAGCGCCGACGTCGGTGACGGTGATGGCGGGGTCCTTGCCGGCGGGGGCGCTCAGGGAGTAGGAGCGCCAGTGGCGGACGCCGTCCAGCTCAACGCCGATGCGGGCCCACTGGCCGGCCAGGTGCGAATGCCAGCCGCGGCCGGGACGGAAGAAGATGGTGGCCGACTGTGCCGTTTCCTGGACCACACGGGTCACCACTCCACGCAACTGGCGCGCGGAGAAGACAGGGTTGAAGAGCGCCAGAATATCTTCCGGTGCCAATGGCGTGGTCAGTACGGAAGCCGCCTGTGCCAGCTGACGTAGCCGGATCATGCCGTAAAACCTAAAGCGGCGCGAGCCATATTTCTCTCTCCTGACCGTTCCGCAGTCACGCATTAATTATGGGGCCTTAGCCCCCAAAGCCCGCTACAAGCCTAACGGCTCTGGCTTGTGGATGGTTCCCGGGTCAGCGGCTGTCCCGGTCTTCGAATTCCTCATCGAGGTCATGGTGCCTGAACTCCGTCTCCGGATTTGGTTCGCCCTCGGCCACGTACTCATAGTCCAATTGACGCTGCACCTGGCTGTCCAGAACCTGCAGCTCCCGGTCCGGAACGGTGGAAAGATCTTCCGGGAACTCATCTTCCGGTGTCAGGTGGAGCTTTTCGGACATGTTAAGCCTCTCTGGGCCGTGACAAAAAGCCGGGCCACCGTGGCCCGTACCTTCTCAGGATATTCCCTTCCGGGCGGATCACGCAGCAGAAATTTACGCCGGATCAGGAACGGGCCGGGGTCCAGCCGACGGCGGGCGCAATGTACCGGGCGATGTTTCCCAGCAGTTTGGCATTGAAGTCAACGCCCAACTGGTTGGGCACTGTCACCAGCAGCGTGTCTGCGGCCTGGACCGCGGCGTCGGCCGCCAGCTGTTCGGCCAGGACATCCGGGGCGCCCGCATAGGTCTTGCCAAAGCGTGCCGTCATGCCGTCGATGACGCCCACCTGGTCCCGGCTGTCCCGCAGCGCGCTGCCCGCAAAATATCTGCTGTCCTCGTCGTCCACGATTGGCAGGATGCTCCGGCTGACAGAGACACGCGGCTGGTGGCTGTGTCCTGCCGCGGCCCAGGCCTCCCGGAAGAGTTGGATTTGCTCCGCCTGCAGCTGGTCGAAGGGGACGCCGGTGTCCTCGGTGAGCAGGGTGGAGCTCATCAGGTTCATGCCCAGGCCGGCCGCCCACACGGCGGTGTTGCGGCTTCCGGCGCCCCACCAGATCCGCTCCGTGAGGCCCGGCGACTGCGGCTGGACCGGCAACAGGCCAATGGCTCCGCCGGCGTAGCGCGGGTCCGCCTCGGCCACGCCGGCGCCGCTGATGGCGTGCCGAAACTGGGCTGTGTGCCGGCGGGCCATGTCCGCGTCGGTCTCCCCTTCTGCCGGTTGGTGGCCGAAGGCGGCGGCCCCGTTCCGGGCGGGCTCGGGTGAACCACGGCTGATGCCCAGCTGCAGCCTGCCGCCGCTGATCAGATCCGTGGCGGCGGCTTCCTCGGCCATGTACAGCGGATTTTCGTACCGCATGTCGATCACGCCGGTGCCGATCTCTATCCGGCTGGTCCGGGCGGCGATGGCTGCCAGCAGCGGGAAGGGCGACGCCTGCTGACGGGCGAAGTGGTGCACCCGGAAGAAGGCGCCGTCCATTCCGAGTTCCTCGGCGGCCACCGCCAGCTCAATGCCCTGGCGCAGGGCCTCGCCGGCGGTTCTGGTGCGGGAACCCTGGCCGGGGCCCCAGTGGCCGAACGAAAGGAATCCGATGCGTTGCATGTTTGGCCCAACCAGGCCGCGGCAGGCCGCATTCCCGGCTGGCATGATGATCCTGTGAATATTCCTGCTGAAACCGTGGCGATCGCCAAAACGACTGTGCTGTTCGTCCTGGCCGCTGCTGCCGAGATCGGCGGCGCGTGGCTCGTGTGGCAGTCAGTCCGTGAGGGCAAGGACTGGTGGTGGGCAGGGCTGGGTGTGATTGCCCTGGGCCTCTACGGTTTTGTGGCCACCCTCCAGCCCGATGCCCATTTCGGCCGGATCCTGGCCGCCTACGGCGGAGTGTTTGTGGCTGGGTCGCTTGCGTGGGGAATGATCTTCGACGGCTTCCGCCCGGACCGGTGGGACATCGCGGGCTCCGTCATCTGCCTGGTCGGAGTGGCTGTGATCATGTTTGCCCCGCGAAACGCGGGCTGACCCGCTCCCGCGGCGGCCGCCGTCGTACGCTGTTTCAGCCGCCGCGTGTCAGCGCGGTACGTCAGAACATCGGCAGCAGGAAGCCCGCGATGAGCGCCACGGCACCGATCCCAGTGAGCACGCGGCCAAGCACGACGGCGGTCCGCCCCACCGGTTCGGGCGCTGCGGTCTGCCACTGCGTGGGGCGCTTGGGGTGGTAGTAGATCGGCAGCGTGTCGCCCACGGCCAGGTCCTTGATGTCATGGGGCGACATCGGGGCGTGGTGGACCTGGTACTTGCGGTCAAACCAGCGGAAGCCCGTTCCGGTAAGGTCCGCGTAGACCACCGCATCCGCAACGTTCCAAGGGTGCACAAACCGCCGAAGGATGCCCGAGTAGAACAGCAGGGCAAGCCCCGGCGGAAGGCACAGCCAGGTCATCATTTCCAGGATGGGACCTGCCATTTCAAGCGCAGTGGGCATAGCAATGATGCTACCGGGAGTTGCGACCCCCAGCGTGCCCCCGCCCGGCGGAATCAGCCGATGGGCTCGGCCATCTGCTCCACCACGTACTGGGCATCCACGGTGGATCCTGTCACGGGGTCTGTCATCTCTACCTTCCAGCTGCGGGCGAACTGGTTTACCCCGCTAGTCATGGCCACCGTGCCGGAAATGAGGATCGTCCCCGGCTCATTCAGGCCGCGCTCGGTCAGCACCTCCAGCCAGTAGTCCGGGGTCAGCAGGGCTTCCAGCGAGCTGTCTTGGATCAGCGTGTCCGCGGTATCACCCTGCCCCACCCAGCCCTTCAGCGTGATCTGGTCCAGGTGGTCGCGCACGTCGTCCAGCCGCCACGCCTTGCGGCCCAGGACGTCGGGGCTGGCATTCTTGCTCCAGGCCACCCCATGGACCTCAAGCTCGCGGTCCGTGTGGTCGCACGCGACCGTCAGCAGCACGCCGTCGTCCGTGATGACCAGCGCCCATTCGGCTTCCCCGGAGGTCCGGGCATGCTGCACGCGGACTTCGGAAACCTGCTGCGCCAAGTAGGGCGAGACCGGGTAGAGCGCCGGCGTGGTAGCGGGGCCGGGAACTCCCAGTTCTGCCAGTTCGGCAATGTGGGCCTGCACTTCCTCCTGCTCCCGCCCTGCATAACCGGCGTTCAGGAGGTGCTTGACCTGGACTGTCCGGGTGCTGCCGTCGGGAAGTTCGAAGCTCAGAGTCGTCATGTTCTGTCCATCCTTTGCGTGTCCTGCTGGAGAAATTTACAAACTGGAAACCGGAAACGGTGGCCAATGTACATCCAGTATGCGTAATGTATACATTTAACGCCAGCGTGACAGGCGTCACCCGTAAACATCTCGTGGAGGACAACACCCATGGCTAACGTCCCAGTTCCGGCTTCCGGCGCAGCGCCGCGTCCGGACAAGCCGATTCACCCCAAGGGCCTGTACAAGGCCTTCGCCGCCAGCCTCACCGGCACCGCCCTCGAGTGGTATGACTTCGCCGTCTACTCGGCCGCGGCCGCCGTCGTATTTCCCCTCGTCTTTTTCCCGTCATCCGATCCCCTGACGGGCACCATCCTGGCCTTCTCCACGTACGCGGTGGGCTACGTGTCCCGGCCTGTTGGTGGCATCATCTTCGGCCGTCTGGGTGACCGGATCGGCCGCAAGAAGGTGCTGGTGACCACCCTGATGATCATCGGCGTGGCCACGGTCCTGATCGGCGTTCTTCCCGGCTACGCCAGCATCGGCATCACCGCGCCGATCATCCTGGTGCTGCTGCGCTTCGCCCAGGGCGTGGGAGTCGGCGGCGAATGGGGCGGCGCGGTGCTGCTCTCCAGCGAGTACGGCGACCCCCACCGGCGCGGCTTCTGGGCGTCTGCAGCCCAAGTGGGCCCGCCCGCCGGCAACCTGATGGCCAACGGCGCCCTCGCCGTCCTGACCCTCGCCCTGACCGAGGAACAGTTCATCGGTTTCGGCTGGCGCATCGCGTTCCTCGTCTCGGCCGTGCTGGTCGGTTTCGGCCTCTGGATCCGCCTGAAGCTCGAAGACACCCCCATCTTCAAGGCCATCGAGGCCCACGGCGAACAGCCGAACGCCCCTGTCCGTGAGGTCTTCAGCACGGAGCTCCGGCCCCTCATTGCCGCCACGCTATGCCGGGTGGGCCCGGACGTGCTCTACGCCCTGTTCACCGTTTTCACCCTCACCTACGGCATCCAGTCCCTCGGCTACGAACGCAGCCAGGTGCTCACGGCAGTCCTGATCGGCTCCGCGTTCCAGCTATTCATGATCCCGCTGGCCGGCGCCGTGTCCGACCGCTTCAACCGCCGTCTGGTCTACGGCACCGCGGCTGTGGTGGGCGCCGTGTGGACGTTTGTCTTCTTCGGCGTCCTGGGCGCCGACAACGAACCGATGCTCATTGCCGGCATTGTGCTGGGGCTCATGGCGCACTCGTTTATGTACGGCCCGCAGGCTGCCTTCATCGTGGAGCAGTTCTCACCGAGGCTCCGGTCCACCGGCAGTTCGCTGGCCTACACCTTCGCCGGTGTGATCGGCGGCGCCATCGCCCCGCTGATGTTCACATTGCTGCTGGCGCAGTTCGGCACGTGGATTCCGGTGGCCATCTACGTGGCAGTCGCCGCAAGCGTCACCGCCGTTGGCCTGGCCCTCGGCCGCGATTCCAACACCGTGGAGGACGAGGACTACCGCCTGCTGCTGGAAGGATCCGCGGTAGAGCGCCAGCAGTCGGCCCCCGGCCGAGGCAACTGACGGAGCCAGCTGGCGATGCCAACAAACGCGAATCCAACTAACAGGGCGGCGCTTAGGTGCGGAGCAGGATATCCCGGGTGACAGCCAGGTGATGGTCAATGGCTGCCTGCGCCTGTGCGGCGTCGCCGGACACCAGGGCATCGAGGATGTCCTGGTGTTCGGCGCACACTGTTCCGCGCCGGTCTCCGGTGCGGAACAAGGCCGAGACGCCCACCAGGATTTGCCGGACATGGAGCTTGCTGTACGTTCGGGAGATGAGCTCATTGCCGGCGGCGTCGATCAGAAGCTGATGGAAGAGAGTGTCCAGCCGGATGAACTCCTGCGCAGCCTCGGCATTCAGCTGCTCGGGAAGCTGGGCTTGCTGGTCCAGGGTGTCCTGCATCGTTTTCGCAGGAACGCGGTTCCGTTCGATAACCAGGCGGGCGGCATGGCTTTCCAGCACACCCCGGAGTTCCATCAGTTCCGACATTTCACGGCCAGTCACCGGCGGAACATAGGCTCCGCGCTGCGGAATCAGTTCCACCAGGCCGTCGGAGACGAGCAGCAGGAGCGCCTCCCGGACCGGAGTTCGCGAGACTCCGATCTCGGCGGCCAGCTCCTGCTCATTCAGGAACTTCCCCTGCACCTCCGGGTCCACCAGGATGTTTTCGCGCAGGTACGCGTACGCCTTCTCGCGGCCGGACGCCGCCGTCCCCGAACTTTTTCGCATACATTATGTATACAACAGACTGGAGTAATTTCATGCGTTTAGCAGTGGCCCAAATCATCACCGGAGCCGATCTGGCCGCCAACCTGGAGCTCATCCGAGACTACGCCACGCGGGCCAAAGCCGCCGGAGCGGAGCTCGTGGTGTTCCCGGAAGCCGCCATGCGCGCCTTCGGCAACAGCCTGAAGGACATTGCCGAGCCGCTGGACGGGCCGTGGGCCGCCGCCGTCCGCAGCATTGCCCAAGAGCTGGACATCACCGTTGTCGCGGGCATGTTCACCCCGGGCGACGGCGGCCGCGTGCGGAACACCCTGCTGGTCACCGGCCCCGGCGTCGAGACCTCCTACGACAAGATCCACCTCTTTGATGCATTCGGATTCGCCGAGTCCGATACCGTGGACGCCGGAACAGCCCCCGTGACCTTCGGGGTGAACGGCACCACCTTCGGCCTGGCCACCTGCTACGACGTGCGGTTCCCGGCACTGTTCACGGCCAACGCCAAAGCCGGCGCCGAAGTCAACATTGTCTGCGCCTCGTGGGCTGCCGGCGAGGGCAAGGCCGACCAGTGGGACCTCCTGGTCCGGGCCCGCGCGCTGGACAGCACCACCTTCGTGGTGGCCTGCGGACAGGGCGACCCGGCAAGCGTCGGCATCGCCTCCGCCGGCAAGGCTCCCACCGGCGTCGGCCACAGCGCCGTCATCTCTCCCCTGGGTGCTGCCCTGGTGGCCCTCGGCGGCGAACCGGAACTCACCGTCGTCGACATTGACCCGGCCGTCGTTGCCGAGGTCCGCGGCAAACTGCCCGTCCTGGCCAACGCCCGGACCTTCTGACCTGGCGGGCCAACCCGGCGGATTCACGCCGCGGGGGCTGGCCGCCACGGCGGTGAGCCGCCGTTCACTTTCAGGAAACGTTGCCCTTTCAGCGTCCGACGGCGGCTTCTCACCACGTGCGCGGTCCGGCGCCCGCCGTCGCTGGCATCGGAGTCTCAGGGCTTCCCGTCCCGGCGCCGTTCAACAGGTCCCGTTTACACGCCGGAAACATCACGGTCATGCGATCTTCACGTAAGCCGCCGGGCCGTAACGTATCCGCAACTTAGCGAAGCTCAAACGGAAACACGCGGCGACAAATATTGATCGGGGGGATTGCGCGGGGCCAGGTAGGAAAAGTCCCCGTATTCAGGATCAATGGAAGGGACCCACCGGTGGAGATCACTGCGCAACACGTCTGGATGATGATCGCGGCGGCAATGGTGCTGTTCATGACACCCGGACTCGGTCTCTTCTATGGCGGCATGACGCGCGCCAAGGCAGCGCTGAACATGATCATGATGAGCTTCATCTCCGCCGGCATCGTGGGAGTTGTGTGGGTCCTGTGGGGATACTCGATGACCACCGGCGAGGGAATCCTGGGCATTTTTGGCAACCCCTTCGCCAACTTCGGGCTGCAGAACCTCATGGGCTCCCCTGACCTCATCAAGGCAGGCTTCAGCGCCACGTTCGCCATTGTCACCGTGGCCCTCATCAGCGGGGCCATCGCGGACCGCGCCAAGTTCAGCGCCTGGGCAGTGTTCGTGCCGCTGTGGGTCACGCTGGTTTATTGCCCCTTGGCCTACATGATCTGGGGCGGCGGGCTTATGAGCACCGGCGGAGCCATCACCGAGACCTTCGGCCAGGTCATCGACTTCGCCGGCGGTGCAGTGGTGGAAATCAGCTCGGGCACGGCAGCCCTGGTCCTGGCCCTGGTGGTTGGCCAGCGCCACGGCTTCGCCAAGGATCCCAGCCACCGCCCGCACAATGTCCCCTTCATCATGCTCGGCGCGGCCATCCTGTGGTTCGGCTGGTTCGGGTTCAATGGCGGCGCCGCCTCCACCGCGGAGCAGGCCGGCCTGATCTGGATCAACACCCTGGTCACCCCGGCCGCGGCCATGCTCAGCTGGCTGCTGGCGGAGAAGATCCGCCACGGCCATCCCACGTCCCTGGGCGCAGCCTCCGGTGTTGTCGCCGGCCTGGTGGCCATCACACCGTCCTGCGCCAACATCAGCCCAGTGGCGGCCATCGGCCTGGGCCTGGTGGCCGGTGCAGCCTGCTGCGTGTTTGTTGACCTGAAGTACCGATTCGGGCTGGACGACTCCCTGGACGTGGTGGGAGTCCACCTCGGCGCCGGGCTCATCGGCACACTCGCCCTGGGCTTCGTCGCTCTCCCCGTGGACGGCCAGGGCGGGGGCCTCTTCTACGGCGGCGGTCTCCAGCAACTGACGGCACAGGCCGTGGCGGTAGTAGTCACCGTAGTTCTCTCCGGTGGTGTGACCCTGGTGATCGGCCGGGCCATCAACAGGACCATCGGGTTCCGGGTGAGCCACGAGGCCGAGATGGCGGGGGTGGATCTCTCCGAGCATGCCGAGACCGCCTACGCCTTCGGCGGGCTGGGTAACCACTTCAACCCGCTGGGTCGCGGCGTCACGACACCTGCTGCCGCTCCCGCCAAGGAAGACACGTTCGCCTGAGGCCACAGGCTTCAAAAGCGCTCAGTCGGCCAGGATCCGGTAGAGCGCGCGGCGGGTTTCGTCGAGCTTTTCCACCGCAGCATTGCGCTGTTCTTCCGTAGCGGCCGTCCGGAACTGATGAATGACCCCCATCAGCTTGCCCACACTCTGGTGGAAGGCGGGTCCGGATCCTTCCGCATCGCTGTTCCACGCGTTCTCCAGTTCCTCCGCATGCTCGGCCACGTAGGCCTTGCCGGCGTCGGTGAGGGTGAAGTCGGTCCGCCGGCCCTCGCTGAGGGGCGCAATGAGGTCCTCGTCCACCAACTGCTGGAGTGTGGGGTAGATCGACCCGGGGCTGGGCCGCCATGCGCCGGATGTTTTCTCCGCGATGGTCTTGATCAGGCCATAACCGTTGGACGGGGCCTCGGCCAGCAGCGACAGGATGGCCCACCGGACGTCCCCCCTGCTTGCCCTCCGTGGACCGGGCCCAAAGCCGGGACCGAACCCTCCGCCCGGTCCAAAACCAGGACCAAATCCGCCCCGTGGGCCAAAGCCCGGGCCAAACCCTCCCCCGCGGTGCCCGTGCGGTCCGCGGCGGCCCCTGCCGCGCTCAAACCGTCCCCGCTCAAACTGTCCCCGCCCGAACAGCGGTTCCAAAAACTTGTCGTCGTGAATGCCTTTCATGGTGGCATCGTCCCTTCGCTGTCTTTTTGAATGCTCTGGCCTTTTGTTGAATTGTTATCGGTCAACCACTCACCGACACTTAACGATATATCGGTATGTATCGTGTTACAAGGCCCGGAACGGACTTAGGGACGGAAAATACCGGTTTGGCATCAGTTGGTCCAGCATCTGGATGCAACAGGTGCAGCGGCGTATCCTGTTCACACGTCGCGAGCTTGAGGGCTGAACAATGGCGCAGCAAAAGAAACGCAGGCACCGGTTGGCCTCCACTCTGGGAAGGGTCATCGGATTCTTTGCGGCGAGCGCCATGTGCGGCGTCCTGGCCGCAAGCCTGGTGGTCCCCGCTGTTGCGACTGTCGGTTACGGAGTCAGCACCTCCATCAGCTACTTTGAAAATCTGCCCACGGAACTGATCGTCGCGCCGCCGTCGCAATCCACCAAAGTCCTCACCTCCGACGGCCAGCCGATCGCCACGTTCTATACCGAGAACCGGATCAAGATCCCCCTGGACCGAATATCCCCCTATGTCCGGGATGCCATCGTGGCCATCGAGGACAGCCGCTTTTATGAGCACCCGGGCGTTGACCCGCAAGGGATCGTCCGGGCTGCAATCTCCAACCTGACGAATAAGGGCAAGCAGGGCGCCTCCACGATTACCCAGCAGTACGTCACCAACGTGATCAACGAGTCCTTCGTGTCCCAGGACAAGACCGACGAGGTGATCCTCAGCGGCCAGAAGAGCATCGGCGACAAGCTCCGCGAGATGAAGCTGGCCATCGCGCTGGAGAAGAAGTTCAGCAAGGACCAGATCCTCGAGGGCTACCTGAACATCGTGTTCTTCAACCGCGAGGCGTACGGAATCGAGGCGGCTGCGCAGTATTTCTTCAGCGCCACGGCCACGGATCTCACGCTGCCGCAGGCCGCCCTGTTGGCCGGGCTGGTCAACAGCCCCAGTTACTACAACCCCGCGGTCAATCCGGAGCAGGCCACAAGCCGCCGGAACCAGGTTCTTGCCGAGATGCTGGCCACAGGCAAGATCACCCAGGCGGACCACGACGCCGCCGCGGCCACGCCCATCGAGCTCAAGCTCAGCCCGGGGAAGCAGGGCTGCGCCAACGCTCAGATGGCACCCTACTTCTGCGACTACATTTCGCGCCTGATCCTGAACAACCCGGCCTACGGCATTACCCTGATCGAGCGCGAGCGGAAGCTGTACCGGGGCGGGCTCACCATCGTCACTACGCTGGACAGCCGGCTCCAGGCGGCGGCCCAGGCGCAGGTGGACGCCACCGCCGGGGCGAATCCCGACCGCTGGGGCGCGTCCCTGGTGTCGATCCAGCCGGGCACCGGGAGAATCCTGGCAATGGCGCAGAACACGGTATTCCTGCCTGCCGAGGGCAGGTTCGATACGCAACTGAACTTCAACGTGGACTCCCGCGATCCGCAAGGCAATGACCTCAACGGGGCGGGCGGTTTCCAGCCAGGCTCCACCATGAAGCCCTTCACGTTCGCAGAGTGGCTGAACGAGGGTAAGCCACTGACAGGGATGGTGGACGCCTCCCGCCGGGTGTATCCGCTGGGCTTCCCGTGGCGCTCCAGCTGCGGAAAGGTGCTGGGCGCCTACAGCACAGCGCAGAACAATCCTGAGCTGGGCGCCGCCGATGACCTGCAGAATTCGGACGAGGGCTACTACCGCCCCATGCCCGTGAACTACGGGCTGTACAACTCCATCAACACGGCCACCTTCGCCTCGGCCACCCAGCTCGATTTCTGCGGCATCCAGAAGATGGTGGACGCCGTGGGGCTGCACAGCGGACTCGATGGCGCCCAGATCAACATGCATCAGCTGGGCAATCTCCTCGGCGCCATCGGCGTCGCCCCGGTCCACCTGGCCAATGGTTTCGCCACCTTCGCCAATGACGGCCGGTACTGCACCCCCATCGCAGTGCTTGAGGTGACGGAGGTGTCGGGCGGGAAACTCCCGGGCCAGACCAGCGAGTGCCGCGACGCCGTCAAGCCGGAGGTTGCCCGAGGCGTAAACGCGGTGCTCCAGGACGTGCTGAAGGTCGGCTCCGGGGTGTGGATCAACCCCAAAATCCACACGCTGATGCCCGTTGCCGCCAAGACCGGCACGTCCAACAACAACGGCTCCACCTGGGTGGTGGGCTACACCTCGGGATTGGCCACAGCGTCCTTCTTTGGCGATGCACTGGAAGGCCAAAACCGCCCCGGCCAGAACGTCACCGTCAACGGCCAGTTCTACCCGCGCCTTGACGGCTACATGATCGCCGGGCCGCAGTGGGTCAACTACATGCTCCAGGCCGCCCCGCTCTACCCGGCCAACCCCTTCCCGCCGCCACCGGCTTCCATGGTGGCCCCGCCGAAACCGACTCCCGCTCCTGCCCCCGCACCAGCACCGGCCCCCGCTCCCGCACCAGCGCCGGCTCCCGCTCCTGCCCCGCCACCGGTTCCCGCGCCAGAGCCACCTCCTGCACCTGAGCCCGCGCCTGTCCTACCGCCAACGCCAGAGATTCCGGGCTTTCCGCCTCAGAACGGCTTCCCGGGCGCAAGGCGCTAGGAGCCGACGACCCTGACAGCCGACGACGGCGGGAGGCGCCGCCGTCGTCCGTTGCCCCCCGTCCGCTCGGCTAAGTGGTGCCGCGCCAGAGCCGCTGCCACCAGGAGCGCTGCGGCTCCGGATCAGGCAGGGCGTCCTGTGAGCGGGCGGCGCGGCGTTCGTGCCAGCGCGCCACCTCAGCGTCGCCGTCCCGCGTTTTGGTGACGACGGGAGGGCCGCCCTGGAGCTGGCGGCGGGCGTCGATCACCCGGGCATTGAAGTCGGCGAGGATGTCGCGGACCTGCTTTTCGGTGAACTGGGCATCAAGGCGGCCGTCCAAATCTGCGTCTTCGGTGCGGAGCAGGATGGCTTTGGGCCCCAGTCCGCTGATGTTCTCGCGCTGGATCAGGCCCTTGACCCACCAGTCGGGATCGTAGGCATCCCCGAGCCCGGGGATGGGCTTGCCGGCGTATTTGAGGTTGTCGAATTTGCCCTGTGCCATGGCGTCCCGGATCAGATACTCCGCCCGCTGGGCATCGTCCACCTTCTTGCGCTTGCCCCGCTCCTTCGCCTCGGCAGCCTCGAGTTCGGCCTCTTCTTCAGCGCTGATCCCCGCACCGCGGTAGGAGCGCACTTCTGCGGCCCGTTCCAGCCGGCGCTTGAAATACCCCGCCCCGCCGCTCATAGAATGCCACCGCCTCCGTGCCTGAATCGAGTCTTTTTTCCAGTATTCAAGCGTCCACATCTGATTTCAACGGTGCCAATGGCAGCCGCTTGGAAGCTCAGGGGAACCCTACGGACGGCAGCTCCGCGGTTGAGACCACAACGGCGCCGCTCGCCGTCGAATCCGGGTTCAGCATCCAGCCCATCCGCTTGGCGCTGCTCAGGATCACGACGCTCTCCACGAGCTCGATCTGCGGGATGCGTTGCTGGAGGGCCAATTCGGCGTTCATCACATCGGCCAGCGAATTCAGCCACATGAGGATCACAAAATTTGTGCCTCCGGTGGTGGACGCGCTGAACCGGACAGTGCGGAGGCTGCGGAGTTCAGCGGCCGCGGCCTCGTGCTGGCCCGGCGACACGTTGGCGAACCACTGGCAGCTCACCGGGTAGCCGGAGAGATTCTGGGCAATTTCACAACGGAAGGACAGCAGCCCGCTGGATACCACCCTGTTGAGCTGCCGCTGGACCGTCGCCGGGCTCCGGCCCAGGCTGCGCGCGATGTCCGCTGCGCTCGCTCGCGCGTCCCGCGCCAGGAACGGGATCAGATCCAGGTGGCTGGGCGGCAGTGGCGCCCCGGGTCTCGAGGCTGCTGAACCGGTGACTTCAGGACTGGCAACGGCCGAAAGCGCATTCTGCTTCGCCTTGTCCAAGGTATTGAGCCGCCACGCATGGCCAGCGGAATGCAGACGGGTACCCAGCGAGGTCCGGTACTTCACCAACCCGCGGATCTCCTTGAACCGCGGAAGGACATGATCCGTGAACCGGGCCAAGGTGGGCGCTATGACCGTCAGCATGAGGTCCCTGTTGCTTGCCGCCTCTTCCACTGTGACCACCTCAGGGATGGCGGCGAGCGCCGCGGTCACCTCCGCGCGCAACTGCATTTCACAATCCACGCTCACCAGTGCCAGGCACATCTTTTTGGGATCGCCGATCAGGTGGGCCGTCGTCCAGGCCGCCCCCGACAATCTCAGCCTGTCCCAGCGCGCAGCCAGCGTTGTGGCGTGCACTCCCAGCACATTGGCTGCATCCGACCAGCTGATCCGCGGCGCGACCTGCAGCACGTTGATCAGGGCAAGGTCTTCCTCGCTGAGTACCACTTCGCACGCTTCTATCTCTGGTGAATGAATCCTGCCGTATCCATCATACTTTTGATTTTTTTCAGCTATTTCCTAGCCTGTGAACCACATCACCACACAATGGGATCAGGTCGCTGACCAAACGTTCAGAAATTTAGGAGAGTAGATGTCGATCATCACCGATGCGAAGGATCTGCAGGCCGACCTTGGCCGGCTGCGTCACGAGCTGCATCAGGAACCGGAGATCGGCCTGGACCTCCCCCGGACCCAGGAAAAAGTCCTCAAGGCGCTCGACGGCCTGCCGTTCGAAATCACCCTGGGCAAGAGCACGACGTCGGTCACGGCCGTCTTGCGCGGCACCGCGCCGCACGCATCGGCAACGAAACCAGCGGTCCTCCTGCGGGCCGACATGGACGGCCTCCCCGTCCAGGAACGCACCGGCGTCCAGTTCGCGTCCAAGATCGACGGCGCCATGCACGCGTGCGGCCACGACCTCCACACCGCCATGCTCGCCGGAGCAGCCACGCTTCTGGCCGAGCGCCGGGACCAGCTGGCCGGCGACGTCGTGCTGATGTTCCAGCCGGGCGAGGAAGGCTTTGACGGGGCGGGCCACATGATCCGCGAAGGCGTGCTGGACGCGGCCGGGCGCCGGGTTGACGCCGCCTATGGGATGCACGTGTTTTCCGCCTTGGAGCCGCATGGCCGGTTCTGCACCAAACCGGGCGTGATGCTGAGCGCCTCGGACGCCCTCACCGTCACGGTTCTGGGCGCCGGCGGCCACGGCTCGGCCCCGCACGCGGCCAAGGACCCCGTCACGGCGGCCGCAGAAATGGTGACAGCCCTGCAGGTCATGATCACCCGCCAGTTCAACATGTTCGATCCCGTGGTCCTGACGGTGGGCGTCCTCCAGGCAGGCACGAAGCGCAACATCATTCCGGAATCGGCGCGCATCGAAGCCACCATCCGAACCTTCTCGGATGCCTCCCGGGAGCGGATGATGACCGCCGCTCCCACGCTGCTGAAGGGCATCGCCGCTGCCCACGGCCTTGAGGTGGACGTCGACTACCGTCACGAGTACCCCCTCACCGTCAACAACGACGACGAAACGCGCACCGCGGAGAAGACCATCGAAAACCTCTTTGGACACTCGCGCCTCACCCGCTGGGCCACCCCGCTCAGTGGATCCGAGGATTTTTCGAGGGTGCTGGCGGAAGTACCCGGGACGTTTATCGGGCTCAGCGCCGTCGCCCCCGGCGCCGACCACACCACCACCGCTTTCAACCACTCCCCATACGCCGCCTTTGACGACGGCGTCCTGTCCGACGGAACTGCTCTTTACACCGAGTTGGCCGTCTCCCGCATCGCAGCCTTGGCTTCGGCCCACTAAAACCCTCAAATCCTGGAGTACACAATGACCACAACTGCAGGCGTCCCAGCAGACGTCCAGGTTCACAAGTCCCACCTGCGCACCCTCGTCGGCACCGGCATCGGCAACGCCGTCGAGTGGTATGACTGGGCCATCTACGCAACCTTCGCGCCTTTTATCGCGAGCGCCCTGTTCAGCAAGGAGGATCCGACGTCGGCCTTCCTCGCCACGCTGGCGATCTTCGCCGTCGGCTTTGTCGCCCGCCCATTCGGCGGCTTCGTGTTCGGCTGGATCGGTGACCGGATCGGCCGCAAGACGTCCATGACGTTCGCCGTCGGGCTCGCTGCTCTGGGCAGCCTGCTGATCGGTATCGCACCGACCTTCGAAGCCGTCGGGGCCTTTGCCTCAGTCATGCTGCTGGTGGCCCGCCTGATCCAAGGCCTTGCCCACGGCGGCGAGCTGCCGTCGTCGCAGACATACCTCTCCGAAATGGCACCGAAGGAAAAGCGCGGCTTCTGGGCAACGCTCATCTACACCTCCGGCACCGTCGGTATCCTGGCCGGAACCATCCTTGGCGCCACCTTGTCCAACGTCCTGAGCAAGGCTGACATGGGCGCCTGGGGCTGGCGGATCCCGTTCATCATCGGCGGCATCATGGGCCTGTACGCCCTGATCATGAGGGCGCGACTGAAGGAAACCGCGGTCTTCGAGGCAGAATCGCCCAAGGAAAAGCACGAGCCGATGTGGCCGCAGATCTACCGGCACCGCAAGCAGGCCCTGCAGGTTATCGGACTGACCGTCGGCCTGACCGTGGCTTACTACATCTGGGGTATCGTGACGCCCAGCTACGCCGCGTCTGTGCTGAAGATGGACCGCGGAGAGACCCTTTGGGCCAGCGTTATAGCCAATGTACTGTTCATCGCCGCACTTCCGTTCTGGGGCAAGCTGTCGGACCGCATTGGACGCAAGCCCGTCATGATCATGAGCGCCGCCGGCGCCGCGCTGTTCCATTTCCCCATGACCTGGCTGCTGAAGGACTCCCCGTGGCAGCTCACGGTCACCATGTCCGTCATGCTGTTCTTCATCGCAGGAGCGGCCGCGATCGTACCGGCCGTGTACGCCGAGCTGTTCCCCACCAAAATCCGCACCGTTGGTGTGGGCGTCCCCTATTCCATCGCGGTTGCAGCCTTCGGTGGAACGGCACCGTACCTGCAGGCCTGGCTCGGCTCGATTGGGCAAGCCAACCTCTTCAACGTCTATGCGGTACTTCTGCTGGCCGTCAGCATCGCGGTTGTGTTCACCATCCCGGAAACGAAGGGCAAGGACCTGACGCACTAACCGGCAACGCTGCCTACGTAGGAGCGACCACCACCACGCGCGAAAGGACACTTGAGGCCCCGGATCCTGGGGCCGCAAGTGTCCTTTCGCGCTCGCCTTTGCGTCAAAACCGTCAGCGTTACTCAGGCGCGGGCGTGTTCCGCGAGCAGTGCGTCGATCTGGCCAGCAGCCTCCCGCATGCCCTCTTCCATGCCCATCTGGACCATCTGTTCCATCTGCTCTTCGGACTCGAAGGTGGACAGAACGGTCATCCGCGTGCGGCCGCCGAGGTCCTCAAGGTCAACGGCGGCATGCGTGATTCCCATGGCCTCGTTCGGGGCGCCGTCGTCGTCGGCGAAGCCGTCGTCGAACTCAAGCTTGCGGGGTGCCTCGATGGCGGTGAAGCGCCACCAGCCGCCGGCCTTCTCCCCTTCGGGGCCGGTCATGTAGTAGCCGGCCTTCCCGCCGGGCTGAAAATCGAACGCCTCAAACGTGGCCGGCCAGGTGGGTGGACCCCACCACCGCTCAAGCTGGCGCGGGTCTTCCCAGATCTGCCAGACACGCTCGACGCCGGCGTCGAACTCGGCCACCAGGGTGAAGCTGAGCGCTTCGAGATTCTTGGTGGAACTGATAACAGGCATTGCAAAACCTTCCTATCCTTCAGCCAGAATGTCTGCGATCCGCCCGGCACGCTGCCGCCAGATCGCCTCATACTCATCGAGCAGCCGGCGGGCCTTCTGCAGTCCTTCGTGGTCACCCCGCACGATCTGCTCCCTTCCGCGCTTCTCCTTCGTTACCAGGGAAGCCCGCTCCAACACCGCCACATGCTTCTGGACGGCGGCGAAACTCATGGCATAGAGGGCGGCGAGGCCGGAGACGGAATACTCCCCCGCCGTCACCCGCCGGACAATGTCCCGCCGGGTGGCGTCCGCAAGTGCCTGGAACAGGCGGTCCACGTCCGCGTCTCTGAGCTGATCTACAACCATTTGGTTGTACGCTACGCCCGGGGGCAGCATAGTGTCAAGGCTTAAATGCGGTCTACGAGATGGCATTTCACGGCAGTGCCGCCGGTCAACATTGCCGCGAAATGCCATCTCGAAGGGACCCTGACGGAGACCTCCGATACCTCCGGGTTTGACGCGGGTACCCGCCATTGTCCACAGTGGGTCAGTGCCTGACACTGTCCCCAACGAAGCGCAAGGTCCGGCAGTCCCGGACGGGCCATCTCTATGGCGGCAGATTGCAGCCCTGATCGGCTTCCTCGCGCTTTCCTGGACCGTGTCGTTCGTGGGGTCCCTCCCGATCCGAACGGCTGCCGGCGGCTGGTACGCGCTGGCGGACAAAGCCCCCTGGACGCCTCCCGGGCTGATGTTCACGTCAGTCTGGCTGGTCCTGTACGCGGCAATGGCCGTGGCAGCCTGGCTGGTGTGGCGGCAGCGGCGCGACCCGCGCCGCCGCGCGCTCACGCTCTACGGGCTCCAGCTGGCACTGAACCTGGTCTGGCCCATGACGTTCTTCGGCCTGTATCCCGTACTGGGGACCGCGGCCCTCTGGCTGGCCCTGGTAGTCCTCGCCGCCGTCATCCTCACAGCGTCACTGACAGTTCTGCGCTTTGGACCCATCAGCCCAACGGCCGGACTGCTGATGCTGCCGAACGTCTCGTGGCTGGTGTTTTCGGCGTCCCTGAACCTTTACGCCGCTGTCAATAACTAAAGCCAGGGCCAACGTGTAATCGCTCACACTTTCGCCATTTCTGTTGCAAATGTCGGCGGCAAGCATGAACCATGAGATCGGGACCCCGTTCCCGCACTACCAAGATCAGCAATCCTCACCGACGAGGATGCGGCCCCCTCAAGGACGACGCGGAGCCGTTAACTGCATGAGCGAAAGTACTGACAATGACGTTTGAAAACACTGACTCCATCACGCTGAAAATCTGGGACCGGTCTGCGATTGAGCACACCCTTGAGAGCATTGTGCACGACCTCTCAGTGAAGGCGAACACCACCAAATGCCGCATTGCGGTCCAGTGCAGCGGCCCCAACACTTTCACGGTCAGCGTCCGTGGCCAGGAACGCCAGCTCGCCACCGTCTGATCGGTTCACGGCTAAAACTGAAGCGGACGACGGCGGGAGGTTCCCGGCGTCGTCCCCTTTCGTTTTGCTTCCGGGCTGACAGCCTTACGCGGTGGCCTGGCGGCTCACCGTCTCGTTGATCCAGATCGGCGCGAACGGTGACGTGCAGTTCGGGGGCGTCGGGTAGTCCTTGAGGACCTCGAGCCGTTCGCCGATATCGAGCGCCCGGGCCCGGTGCTCGGGATGCTCGATCCCAATGAAGGCCAGCGTGTGGTTCATGGCCCACTGCAGCCGGTCCGGGGCGTCCTTCATCTGGGCCTCGATAATGTCCAGCATCCCAGGGAGGTCGAGCCCTGCGGGCGTATTCGCCACCCGTTCGCTGGTCAGGGCCCAGCCGGCGCTGGCGACCACCGGATCCGGATCAGCCATCCAGGCCACGCGCAGGTCCTCCGCGTGCGGGCTCTTCTTCACGACGTAATTCACGAGCCAGTCGTGCACTTTGGGGGCGCGCGCCTCGCGGAGCATGGTGTCCAGTTCGTCGCGTTCGAAGGCCTTTGGCCGGCAGATCAGCAGGGCCACCAACCTGGCCGGAGTGTCGTTCGTGGACCAGAGCTCGCGCGCGAGTTCCTGCTGGGTCTTCAGCCGCTTCGCGACCGCGCGCAGCTTGGACAGGTTCACCCCGTGGTCGTCGCCGCGCTTCTCGTTCGCATCGCGCATCTTCGGGTCCTCAAGCACGGCCAGCTCGGCCATCACTTCGCCCAGCAGCCCGGCCGATATCGTTTCCGACATGTCACCCCTTCGGTCACCCTTTTGTCGGTTCCAGCCTACGGCTGCCAGCGGGTTTGCAGCAGATGCGACCGTCAGTGGCCCGCGTCAGTTATGCGGCCATTACCGACCGCCGGTGGCCACCCAGGAACCGAACGGCTCCTCCGCCACTTCCATGTCCGCGTCCTCGGTCCCGCAGGGCACAAACCCGCGGGACTGGTAGTTCGCCAGGGCCGCGGGACCGTCCAGGGTGCAGGTGTGGACCCAGACACGGGACACCTGCGGGAGGTCGACGCGTTGCGTCAAAGACCATGCCGCCGTGTCCACCCGAGCCGATCCGTCCAGTGCCACGGCCCGCCGACCAGGCCATAGAGGAAACGGGCATACTCCGGGGTGACCCCAACAGCCCGGTCCAGTCGCGCCTCATCGGGCAACGGACGCGCCGCCCAGGCTGGCGGTTGGAGCATCTGGAGCGTTGTGGTGGTGACCTTCATGGACAGCTCAAACCTTTCGATCTCGATCGTCCGTCAATCCTATTTGAGACCGAAAGCAGGGCGTCTACTCTTCGCCGGTGTCTCGAGCTTCCAGGTGTTTGGCCATGGCTTCGCAGGCCTGGTTCCAGCGCGCCGTGAGGGCCTGCCGGTTCAACGGTTCGAACATGCTGTTGAGGACTTTCTCGACTGCGTCGTATGCGGCGTCCCGAACGCGTTCCTGCGCCGCGTGGCTGTAATAGTTCATGCCAGGGATTCGTTACGGCGACCCCGAAAGATGGCGGTTCAGGGCTACGAGGTGCGGAGCCGGCCGAGGCAGTAGTTCTTGACGCAGTGCCGGACCGGCCGCGGCAGCCGGGGGTACACCAGGGCGGACCACCGGGTGGTGCGGTCGAACAGGCGGCTGTGGCGGTCGCTCCACGGCAGCCCGAAGCCGGCGCGCAAGTGGTCCGGCAGCAGCCCGGCGGTGATGAACCGGATCAGGGGCATGCTCATCCGCAGCCAGAGCGGCCCGGCCGGCGGGTACAGGAGGTCGCGGCCGACGCCGGCGGTGACGGCGTCCAGCTCCAGCGTCAGAAGGGACGCGTCCCAGTATGTCCTGAAGGCTGCGCGGTCGACCGGCCACAGGTTCGCCGGCAGTTGCAGGACGGTGCCGATTCTTGCGTAGTCGCTGTACATTAGGTCGGCTGCCTCGTCGTCCAGCGGGCCGTAGATTTTCTCGTAGACGGTGATGGCTGTGTCGTACAGGGTGGCCACCACCCATAATTGCGCCTGAGCATCGAACGCGCTGTACCCGTGGGAGCCGGATTCGGGCTTACGGCGGACCGTGGAGTGGGCCCGGTTGACGCTGCGGCGAACGGCCGCGACCTGGGCCTCTGTTCCGTAAACGACCGCGTAGACATAGGTTACGGTAGCCCGGAAGCGGTCCAGGGGACGGGCAATAAAGTCACTGTGCTCGGCGACGCCATGGCCCACCGCGGGGTTCGCGATCTGCAGCAGGATGGCGCGGCCCGCCCCGGCGAGCAATACACCTTCAGCGCCGATGTCGGCCAGGTTCCGCACCATGGACCCACGATACCGGAGAAGGCAACCGCTACTTCCCCCGCGACGCCGTCAATGCGGGCTACCTCAAGGACGTGTATTCCGTCTGCGTGACCATCGAGGAGTAGCCCCGCATTTTTGGAAGCGGACGACGGCGGGAGCTCCCGCCGTCGTCCGCTTCCTCATTTAACGCAACATTTGAGTGAACCTGGCCGACCGAACTTCACGGGTAATTTCGGACGGATCAACGGGACCGCCACTATGCTGGGCAGACCATCAAAGGAGATGGCACGGCAGCGCAAGGGGGAACTGTTGGAATCAGATTCTGGCGACAGGGAGTTTCCCCGCATCCGCCGTTCGCCCAGCGGGCGCGTTCCGCAATGGGCAATCGATGAGGCACTGGGCAAGCCGCCAGCGCCCGAGCCGTGGCGCGGTGCCCCCCTCTCGCCAATCTCGGCCAAGAGGACCGTCCACCGCCGGAAAGTCCGCGGGCGCAAGTGGAAATCGCGCACCGCCACTGTCCTGGGCATCGCCCTCGTGGCGGGTCTCTACTTCACGCCGACCCTCTTCGACCGGTTTGTGTTGCCGGCAGCCATGCCCCACCTGCCAGGCGCCAAAGTGCCGCCACCAGGGTTTGAGGCCGCATCAGCCCCGCTCGGACTGCCGCCGGCCACCAGCGGATCCACCGCCTATGTCCTGCAGAAATCCCCGGACCCGGGCCAGGCCTTTGTGGCCTACGACCCGTGCCGTCCGCTGCATTACGTGGTCCGGCCGGACAATGCGCCGCCAGGAACAGACGTACTTATCGAGGAGGCCGTGTCCGCAGTTTCCGCGGCCTCGGGACTGCAGTTCGTGTATGACGGAACCACGTCCGAGGCGCCATCCGAAGCCCGCGAAGCGTACCAGCCGGCGCGCTACGGCAAGCAGTGGGCGCCGATTCTTATTGCGTGGTCGTCCCCGGCGGAAGCACCCAAGCTGGCAGGGAAGGTTGCAGGGACCGGTGGAAGCGCCTACGCGCATATTCCCGGCGAGCCCTATGTGTACGTCGCCGGCCAGGTGACCCTCGATGCGCCGGGCCTCGCGGAAACACTGGCCTGGCCGGAGGGACCTGCCCACATCCGCGCCATCATCATGCACGAGCTGGGGCACGTCCTGGGGCTGGACCACGTGGACGATCCCACGCAGCTGATGCATGAGGAAAACAGCGGGCAGTTCGACTTCGGCGATGGCGACCGCGCCGGGCTGGCGCTGCTGGGAACCGGGGAATGCGTCCCGCGGCTGTAATCCCCGACGTATCCATGTCGGAGCGGCTGACCGTTTGCCCTTCAGCGGACGACGGCGGGACGTCCCCGCCGTCGTCCGCTTTCCGTTCAGGCCGTTTTCCTAGGTTGTCGCTGGCGCTGCTGCCGGCGTTGTTGCCGGGGCTGCTGCCGGCGCTGCTGCCGCCGCTTTTGCCGGCGTTGCCGCAGGGATGAGCTTGCCCGGGTTCATGATGCCCTGGGGGTCCAGCACGTCCTTGATTCCCTGGAGCACCCTGACGCCCAGGTCGCCAATCTCGGCGGTCATGTACGGTGCGTGGTCCGTGCCCACTGCGTGGTGGTGCGTGATGGTGGCCCCGGCCGCGACGATCGCCTTGGACGCGGCTTCCTTGACCCGGGCATTCTGGGCGAGCCCGTCTTCCTCGCGTCCGGCGAGGAAGGTGAAGTACAGCGAGGCGCCATCGGAGTAGACGTGCGAAACGTGCGCCTGGACATAGGCTCCGCCGCCGTTTGCCTGCAGCGCATCCAGAATGGCTTGGCGGATGCTGGTGTGCGTGGCGCCTACTTGGCTCCAGCTTGCGGCCGTTTCCAGCGTCTCCACATACACGCCGCGGGTCAGCAGCTCATCGCGCATGTAGGGGCCGCTGAACCGCCCGTGTTCCCAGGACTGGCCGGGCAGGGGGCCGAGCACAAGGCCGCCGGCGTTGTGCAGGATCCGGGCACTGCGACGCTTGCGGGCACGGGTTTCGCGGGCGTCACCCTCCCACACAAAAAGTGCCAGCGCCGGTGTCTTCTGGCCGCGGAGCCCAAGGTAGCGGCCCAGCAGTTCGGTTTTCCGGCCGCCAAGTTTGAACGTGGTGGCGGTTTCGTCGGAATCGCTGAGCCGGCAGACGTGCGGCATGTCGCCGCGGACGCCGTCGTGGCGTAACTGGCGCAGGGCTTCAACCCCGGCCTCAAAGGACGGGAAGGACCACGCACCGTAGGCCTTGTGCTGGGGTGCCGGGGCGATTTTCACCGTTGCAGTGGTGATCACGCCGAGAATGCCTTCACTGCCAACGAGGACGTCCAGCAGCTTGGGGCCGGCGGCGGTGCCGGGGGCTTCACTGCCGGCGTCGAAGGGCCCCGCCGGAGTCTCGACGTGGACCGACTTGACCAGATCGTCCGCGCGGCCGTAGCCGGTGGATGCCTGGCCTGCGGAACGGGTGGCAATGTATCCGCCCAGGGTGGCCTGCTGGTGGCTCTGCGGCAGGTGCCCCAGGGTGAAGCCGTGGACGGACAGCGCGGCCTCGATGGCCGGCCCGCGGATGCCCGCTTCAAAGGTGGCGGTGTGGGACACGGGATCGATGCTGGGTCACTCTGGGGCGGGCCTCCATCCTCCGGGTCGCGGCCACCTTCCTGCGCTCCTACTGTGGCACCCACCTGGACACTCCGGGTGTCGGCTTCACGCGCGGCCGCAGCGTCACTATCAGCGCCAACAAGCCGTTGAAAATCTACGCCGACGGCGAGATGATCGCCCCGCTGCCGGCAACGGTTGAGATTGTCCCGGCCGCGGTCAAGGTCCTGGTCCCCCGGAACTCCTCGGTTTTCTCGTAGCGTCCGGCCCGCCCCGACGCTACTAGCCTGCCTGACGCTACAAAAAGCGTCAGCGAACGACGGCGGGAGTTTCGGCGGCCAAGGAGCCCACCAATTCGGGGAGGTCCTTCACGCCGGGAAGGATGCGGAGGTGCGGGTGGCGGCCCAGTTCCTCCGCGCCGAGCTTCCCGGTCAGGACGCCGACGCCGGCGACGCCGGCGTTTGCCGCGGCCTGCAGATCGACGACGGTGTCGCCGGCCGCCAGCACGGCGCCCACGTTCAGGACGCCGGTGCGCTCCATGGCACGGTGGATCAGGTGCGGAGCCGGGCGTCCGCGGGGCACTTCGTCGGAGGTGACCACGGCGTCCAGCAGCTCGCCGTCGCCCACGCGCCAGCCCAGGGTGGCCAGCAGCGGATCAGCCACATCCCGCGAGAATCCGGTGGTCAGGGCTACCTTGATGCCCATGGACTTCAGGGTCCGCAGCGCGTCCTCAACACCGTCCAGGGGAACGGGTGCGTTCGCGGCGTAGAGGGCCGCCAGGATCTCCTGGAAGCGGACAAAGGTGTGCGCAACGAGCCCGGATTCGGCGGCGATGCCGCCAAGTTCCAGCAGCGCTGCGATGGCTTCGGTCTTGTCCGCGCCCATCCACGCTTGGAGGTCCTCGGGGGTTACCTCGGCGCCGGCCTCGCGGACGGATTCCCCGAGGGCACGGTAGACATCCCCGTGTTCGTCGATGGTGGTTCCGGCCATGTCGAGGGCTACAAGTTCAATCATTACGGTGTCCTTAGGCTGTGGTTGGCACGCGGACCAGGTTGGCGCGGTGCTCGCTGGTGTTTTCGATGGTGAAGTTGGTCAGGCCGGGGATATACCTGTCGTCGGAGTATTCAAGCGGCTCCCCGGCCGCGGATGAGGTCAGGCGCCGCTCGCGGAGCAAGGGTGAACCGGGTTCGACGCCGAGCAGTTCCACGTCCAGTCCCTCGGCTGCCACGGCGTCGATGGTGTGCCGGCCCCGGCTCAGGTCCACGCCCTGGCTTTTCAGAAAGCTGAAGATGGAGCCGCTGTCCGTATCAAAGTCGAACAGCAGCCGGCCGACGTCGAGGACAAAGCTGGTCCGCTCCACCATGGCCGGCGCGTCTCCGAGGAGCCGCAGCCGCAGGACCTCCACCACAGGCTCGCCCGCCTGGATGCCCAGCTGGGCTGCCACCTCGGACGAGGCCGGGCGGCGGGCAATCTCCCGGGTCTGCTGCCCCGGCGACTTGCCAATGGATCCGGCCCACTCCGTAAACGACATGAACGTGGTGAACGGCTGGGACAGCGCCGCACGGCCGGCGACCGGCTGCTTGCCACGACCGCCCAAAATGAGGCTCTCGGTGCGCAGTGCCGCGAGAGCCTGCCGGACGGTTCCCCGGGAGGCTTCGAATTCCCGGCAAAGCTCTGCCTCGCTGGGAATCTGGAACCCCTCAGGCCACATGCCCGACGTGATCCGGGTACGAAGTTCGTCGGTCAAGCGCTGGTGGAGCGGCTGGAGCTGCGATAGGGACATGACTTGATCATACAAGTTGTATTGGTGGAATTTCCAAGGATTTCGATCCCATCGAATGAATACGGCATTAATTTCGCGGGCTTCCAATGAACAAACCGTAAACTTGTTCAGACAAGTGTCAATCTGGCTTGATTGGCCTGGCCCCGGGCGGCCACTATCGATCTTGTGAATACCGAAAACCTTCAAAACCAAGCCGCCAGCAGCCTCCCGTCCTCCGTGGACGTGGTGGTGGTCGGGGCCGGCATCGTGGGCCTGGCCCACGCCGCCCTTGCCGCCGATCGGGGGCTCTCCGTGCTGGTCATTGATCGCGATCACTGCGCAGTGGGCGCCTCCATCCGGAACTTCGGACACTGCTGCATCACCGCCCAGACCGGCGACTTGTATGAACTTGCCATCACCGGCCGCAAGCACTGGCTGGACTTCTCGGAACGCGCCGGCTTCTGGGCGACCGAATCCGGAGCCGTGGTGGTGGCGCGCACCGCAACAGAACTTCGCGTCCTGCACGAGCTGGCGGAACACCGCGAGCCCGGCCAGATCGTTCTGCTCAGCGCCGCGGAAACGTCCGCCCGGCTGGGGCGAGCGGCTGCTGCTGAGGGTCCGGACGCAACGACGAGTCCCGTCGTCGTCGGCGGCGCGTGGCTGCGTGATGACCTAAGGGTCGATCCCCGGACCACGGTGGCGAGCCTCGCCGCGTGGCTGGATTCGCGTCCGGACACGTCCGTGCGGTGGAACACCTCCGCCCTCGGCTTTGGCGCGGGAACCGAACGGACAGCCCTGGTCCGGACAAGCCGCGGCGAGGTGGAGGCCGACCACGTGTTTGTGTGCGTCGGCCACGATGTGGACCTGCTCTTCCCGGAACTTGCCGAAGGGCACGAGATCGAACGCTGCTCGCTCCAGATGGCAGCCGCGGCAGGCCCGGAGGGCTTGGATCTGGAACCGGCGGTACTGACCGCCACGTCCATGCTCCGCTACGGCGCCTTTGTGGAGATGCCGTCCGCGGCGGACCTCCTCGCCGAGGTCCAGGCGCAGGATCCGGGCCTCCTGGACATCGGCGCCAACGTGATGTTCACCCAGCGCCCTGACGGCACGCTGCTGTTGGGCGACTCGCATGCCTACCAGAAAACCGCCGAGCCCTTCCTGGCAGAGTCCACCACGGCGCTCCTGCTGGACCGGATCCAGGGCGTCCTGGGGATCGAATCCCTCAACATCACGGAACGCTGGCAGGGCATTTACGCCTCCAGCGAGGCGGGCCCGCTCCTCGTTGCCGCCGTTGCCCCCGGAGTCACTGCCGTGTCCGTCACCGCGGGAATCGGCATGACCGTTTCGTTCGGCCTGGCGGCGCGCAACGTCTCCGCCCTCCCCTGAACCAACTCCTCCTCTTCCTCCCCCAAGACCCCCCAAGGATTCCCATGAAAACCCGCTACCTCGCCCTGATTCCGGCTGCCCTGCTCGCCGCCGTCGGCCTGTCCTCCTGCGCCAGCCCGGACGTCCAGAACGCATCAGCGAACACCCCCGCCTACTGCGCCGAGGGCCCCATCAAGTTCGGCATCGAGCCCTATGAGGACCCGGCCAAGCTCGAACCCGCCTACCGCGTCCTCGCGGACGCCATGGCGGAGAAGCTGGGCTGCGAGGTGGAGGTCCAGGTTGTGGAGGACTACTCGGCCGAGGTGCTCGCCATGGCCAACAACCGCCTGGACATCGGGCAGTTCGGGCCCATGGGCTACGTCTTCGCCAGCACCAAGGCGGGAGCGGAGCCCATCGCCTCCTTTGGAACGGCCGATGGCGAACTCAGCACCTACACCGCCGGCATCTGGGTGCCCAAGGACTCCGCCATCCAGTCGATCAACGACCTCAAGGGCAAGGACGTGGCACTCGGCGGCATCGGCTCCACGTCCGGCGATGTCCTCCCCCGCTACGGGCTCAAGAAGGCCGGCATCAGCGAATCCGACCTGGACATCAGCTACGCCGGCGGGCACCCCGAAGCCCTCCTGGCCCTGACCAACGGGACGGTGGACGCCGCCGAGATCAACTCCCAGACCCTTGCCTCAGCCACCGCCGCGGGCACCTTCAAGCCGGAGGATTTCCGCCAGATCTGGATCTCGGACGCCATCCCCAACGATCCCATCACCATCCGCGGCAACGCTGACCCGGCCCTCAAGGAAGCCGTCCGCGACGCCCTGGTGAATCTCCCCGCCGAGGCCATCGCCGAAGTGGGCGCCTTCCTGGACGTCACGCCTCCGGGCCCGCTGCTGGCCGTCACCAAGGAGACCTACCAGCCCCTGTTCGATCTCGCCGCCACTATGGGGCTGACCGAGGAAGACCTGTGACCGCTGTCCAAGTGGCAGGCCTGACCAAGGCCTACGGCGGAACCACAGTGTTGGACGGCGTCGACTTCACCGTCCGGGCAGGGGAACTGCTGGCCTTCCTGGGTGCCAACGGTTCGGGAAAGTCCACCACACTCAAGTGCGTCATCGGGCTGACCCGTCCGGACGCCGGCACCATCCGCGTCCAGGGCAAGGACCTGGGGACGCTCCAGGGCCGGGCCCAGATCCTGGCGCGCAGCCAGACGGCCATGGTCTTCCAGAAAGTCCATCTTGTCCCGCGCCGGACGGCCCTGGACAACGTCTGCTCCGGCGGACTCCTGCGGGTCAGCGGACTCGCGTCGGTCAGTCCGGCGTTATTTGCCAAAGAACTCAAGGAGGAAGCCTTGGCGTGCCTGGACCGCGTAGGACTGGCGGGAGTTGCCCTGGAACGGACCGGCAAGCTGTCCGGCGGGCAGCAGCAGCGCGTCGCGATTGCCAGGGCCCTCTGCCAGCGCGCTTCTGTGCTGCTCGCGGATGAACCTGTCTCCGCCCTGGACCCGCACGCTGCTGAACAGGTCATGGCGCTGCTGGCCGAGCTTGCCCACACGGAGAACCTCGCCGTCGCTGCGGTGCTCCACCAGCCGGACCTCGCGATCCGTTACGCGGACCGCGCCATCGGCCTCCTCAAGGGAAAGATTGTGTTCGACGGCGGCCTGGCCGGCTTGTCGGACGATGTCCTGGACACGCTGTACGCACCGGACAGGGTTGCAGCATGAGCGCTCCCGCACTCCCCCGGGCACGGCGCCAGTGGACCCGCACCGGGACCATGGCCGCCGCAGTCGTGGTCTTTATTGTTCTGCACGTCATCGCGCTCGAAAGCACCGAGTTCAAACCCGCGCTGCTGGTTGACGGCGCCCAGGGCATGGGACGGTTCCTCGCCGACGCGTTCCCGCCGGACCTGAACTGGGAGAAGGTGCTGAAGCCCAGCCTGGAAGCAACGCTGGTAACGCTGTGGATCGGGCTGTTGGGAACCACCCTGTCCATTCCCACCGCCCTCCTGCTGGCCGCGCTGGCGTCGGAAACCACTACTCCGCATCCCGTGGTGTACCAGGCGGCGCGTGCCGTGCTGTCCTTCTTCCGGGCGGTTCCTGACGTTGTTTTTGCCCTGATCTTCGTCACCGCCGTGGGCCTGGGCCCGTTCGCCGGCGTGCTGGCCCTGATCTGCCACAACACCGGCGTGATGGGGAAGCTCTGGGCCGAAGCCATGGAGGAGAGCGACCAGGGGCCGGTCCAGGCGCTTGCCTCCGCCGGTGCCAGCAAACTGCAGCAGACGTTCCACGCGAGCATCCCGCTGGTGGTCCCCCAGTTTGTGGGCCTGCTGCTCTACCGGTTCGACGTAAACGTGCGGTCCTCGCTGGTCCTGGGCCTGGTGGGCGCCGGCGGCGTGGGCCTGCTCATCAACCAGGCCATCAAGTCGTTCCAGTTCGATCAGATGCTCACGCACATCATCGTGGTGCTAGTCCTGATCGTGGTGGTTGACCAGGCGTCGGCCCTGATCCGGCGCAGGCTCGCCTGACCTGCGCCCCCGGGAACAGAAACAGCGGACGACGGCGGGACCTCCCGCCGTCGTCCGCTTTCCGTTTGGGCGTGGCCCACGCAGCGTCCCGGCGGTTGACACCCGCCGGTGCGTGCGGTTGACTTTTGCATATGCTGAAATAACAGTTCCATGATGCGGAATAAGGTATCCGCATAGCCCTACACCGTGGATGCCAGCATCAAAACACGAGGATCTGTTTTATGCACTTTGAACAGTTCAACACGGCCGGCCGCCCGGAGGCTACCGATTTCCTGCGCCCCTGCCTGGACATCCAACGCTGGATCGACGAGCTCGCCGACGCGCGGCCCTATTCCAGCTTCGACGCGCTCCTGGCGGCGGGCCGCAGCGCAGCCAACCCCTTCACCCCTGCGGAGATCGAAGCAGCCCTCGCCCACCATCCGCGGATCGGCGAGCGGGCGCAGGGAGACAGCGCGGAAGCCAGGCTGTCCCAGTCGGAACAGGCCGGACTGGGCGTGGCCGACGCTGCCGTGGCCGAGGCCCTGGCAGAAGGCAACCGGGCCTACGAGGAGAAGTTCGGGCAGGTGTTCCTGATCCGCGCCGCCGGCCGCAGCCGCGAGGAGATCCTGGCCGCCCTCAACACGAGGCTCGCCCACGCCCCCGAAGCAGAACAATCAATCATTGGCCAGCAGTTGCGGGAAATCGCAGTGCTCCGACTCGAAGGACTGATGGGCAGATGAGCACCTCGCACGTCACCACCCATGTACTCGATACCGGCTCCGGAAAACCGGCGGCCGAGATCCCGGTAACCCTCCACGTGCTCGACGGCGAGCGCTGGGTCCGGATCGCCGGGGGCGCTACCGACGCGGACGGACGCATCAAACAGCTGGGACCTGAACGGCTGCCTTCGGGGACCTACCGCCTGGCGTTCGACACGGGCAAGTACTTCGCTGCCACCGGCACCGAAACGTTCTTCCCGGAGGTGACCCTCACGTTTGGCGTAGTGGAATCGGAGGCCCACTACCACGTGCCGCTCCTGCTGAGCCCGTTCGCCTATTCCACGTACCGGGGCAGCTGAGCCCACCGGCCCCTGCCGGAGAACTGAGACGACAGGAAGGGTCCGCGGCGTCGCCGCGGGCCCTTTCGCGCGCCCATCGTCCGGCTCCTCAACGCCTCCACGTCGGCCGCAACCACGCCGCCAGCCGGAACGCCGGCAGCGGTCACAATCGGTTATTTGGCCCGGGTGGGCCATAACGGAACAAATTCCTTGACAGTGGCACGGGTCACTTCTATTCTAAATTTTGGGATCCCAAATTGGGATCCCAAAGATCGCGATCCGGGTCCCAAGCCACAGTTCATAGCCAGGCTTCGCCGGATTTAGGCTCCAGGACGCCCCACCAGCCGGCCTCCTGCCCCGCGAACACCCAGCCTTTCTTCCCGTCTGCAATCTTCCTCTCTGCAAAGGAGAAGTTGTGTCTCTTCAAAATACTGAAACCGCTGTACCGCTCCCCGACGACAAAACCGGCAAGGACGGCGTGCAACGTCGCACCAACGTCCGCTGGAAAATGTTCCTGCTCCTGCTGGTCCTCGTCGCCGTCAACTACATCGACAGGGGCTCCATCTCGGTGGCCCTCCCCATCATCCAGAAGGAATTCAATCTCGCCCCCGAGCTCGTGGGCCTCCTGCTCTCGGCCTTCTTCTGGACCTACGCGCTCATGCAGATCCCGGTCGGCTGGCTGATCGACAAGTTCGGTCCGCGCAAGGTCATGACGGCTTCCTGCGTGGGCTGGGGTGCGGCTACCGCCGCATCCGGCCTGGCCGGCGGCTTCCTGAGCATGTTCATCGCCCGGCTCGGCATCGGCGTCACCGAAGCCGGCGTGATGCCGGCCGGCGGCAAGCTCAACGCCATCTGGATGCACAAGTCGGAACGCGGCCGCGGCGCCACGATCCTGGACGCCGGCGCCCCCCTCGGGGCCGGTCTGGGCGGCATCCTGATCGCCGGGCTCATCGCGTCAACCGGCAGCTGGCGCACGGCGTTCATCATCGCCGGCGCCGCAACGGTCCTCATGGGTCTGGCCGTCTGGTGGTACGTCCGGGATAACCCGCGCCAGCACCGCGGCGTCAACGCCGCCGAGGCCGAATACATTGAGGCCTCGCACGCCGCGGAAGATGCCGAAGCCGCGAAGGAAGGCGCCTCGGGCAAGCGCGCCCTGCTCCCGTACCTGAAGTTCCGTTCCTTCTGGGCCATGTGCTTCGGCTGGCTGGGCTTCAACGGCGTGTTCTACGGCCTGCTCACCTGGGGCCCGCTCTACCTCGCCCAGGCCAAGGGCTTCGACCTGAAGACCATCGGCTGGTCCACCTTCGTGATCTTCGGAGCCGGCTTCGTCGGTGAAATCCTGGGCGGCCACATCGCCGACAAGTGGCGCAACTCCGGCGCCTCGGCCAACTTGGTCATGCGTACCCTGCTGGGCATCTCCAGCGTTGTGGTCATCGGCGGCCTGGTAGGCGTCACCATCGTGGCGGATCCGACGACGGCGGTAGTCCTGCTGTCCGTGGTCATGTTCTTCCTCCGCTGGGTGGGCCTCTTCTGGAGCATCCCCTCCATCCTGGGCGGCCGGACCAATGCCGGCGTCCTGGGCGGCGCCATGAACTTCAGCGGCAACATCGCGGGCTTCGTCACCCCGATTGTGGTAGGCCTGATTGTCGGGGCCACGGGCTCCTACACCTGGGCACTGCTGTACTTTGTAGGATCCGCGGTCATCATGGGCGTCTCCGTGCTGACACTGAACTACAACAAGCGCCTCCCGGTCTAACTCGCCTGACCGGGCCGGCCCGACGGCCTGTACCGCCGAAAGGCCGGACACCGGCCGGGAACGCCGGGCGCACTGCCTGAAAGAACCACGAATGGAGCCAGAATTGCTTATCGCAGAAGACACGAACAACACGGACCGCCCCCTCCGGGAGACCGTGCGTGACACGCTCCGTACGAGGATTTTCGAAGGCCACTATGCGCCCGGCACCCGGCTGGTGGAGCGGGACCTCGCCGCCGAATTCAACGTCTCGCGCCTTCCCGTCCGCGAGGCCCTCCGGATGCTCCGCCAGGAAGGCCTGATCCGGGACCGCTCTTCCCGCGGCATGGAAGTCAGCGGACTGAGCGCCAAGGATGTGGAAGACCTCTTTGACGTCCGCCAGTCCCTTGAGGTCCTCGCCTGCCGGCTGGCCGCGGCCCGCGCCACGGCCCAGGACCTCGAACAACTCCAGGGCCTGCTGGACGAGGCCGACCGCTGCCTCGCCAAGGGATCCATCCTGGAAGCCCACCGCGCCAACAGCGACTTCCACGACGCCATCACCCGCATCGCCAACAACGACTTTCTCCGCTCAGCGCTGGAACCCCTTCAGGGCCGCATGCACTGGCTCTTCCGCCACGTCAGCGACCTCCCGGAACTGATCCAGGAACACCGTGACCTGTACGCCGCCATCGCCAGCGGCGACCCGGAACGCGCCGCCGCCCAATCGGCGTCGCACATCGGCAAGTACCGGGAGCAATTCCCCGAAGACGCCACCGCCGCCGAGCCCAAGCTGCATCGGAAAAAACCATGAAACTCCTGGTCATCAACCCCAACACCAGTGCCGACGTCACGGCGCTGATCGAAGCCGAGGCCGTGCGTTCGGCCGGGCCGGACACCGAGCTGCTCGTGCGGACCGCCGGGCACGGCGTCGAGTACATCGAAACCCGCTTCGAATCCCTCATCGCCGCCGGCGCCGTCGCCGAAATCATCGCCGAGTATCACGGCCAGGTGGATGGCGTCGTGGTGGCGGCGTTCGGCGATCCCGGCATGCCGGCCCTCAAGGAACTGGTGGATGTGCCGGTCATCGGCATCACCGAGGCCGCCCTCTGCGCAGCCGCCCTCCAGGGCCAGCGCTTCTCCATCATCGCCATCTCGGACCGCATCACCGCCTGGTACCGGGACTGCGTTGAGCACTTCGGGCTCGGCGGCCGCCTGGCCTCGATCCGTTCCATCAACCAGAGCCTCAATTCGATCGGCTCCGTCCAGGCCGACTTCAAGGACACGCTCCTGGCACTCAGCCGGCAGGCTGTCGCGGAGGACGGGGCCGACGTCGTGATCCTGGCAGGTGCCCCGCTCGCCGGGCTCGCCCGCGAACTTGAGGGACAGATCCCCGTTCCCGTGGTGGACGGCATCTCCGCCGGCATCCGGATGACCGAAGCCGTGGTTGCCCTGCAGTCCGGCTTCCACCGGCAGGGCGCCTTTGCCCCGCCGCCCGTCAAGCGCCGCAGCCGGCTGTCCGAAAACCTCGACGCCGCCCTGTCCGCCGCGCAGAACGCCGCCGCCCAGTCGAACGCCGCCGTTGCCTCGGCCGCCCAGCCCGCCACCCAGAAGTAGGAGGACAACGATGTCCCACACCCCAGATCTCGTCATCGCCCACGGCACCGTGGTCAACAGCTTCGGCCGGCAGACCGCGCACGTGGTGGTCCACGACGGCCGCATAGTGCAGCTGCTCGACGCCTCGGAGCCCGTGCCCGCGGCAACACGCACCGTGGACGCAAGCGGCCAGCTGGTGATTCCCGGCGGCGTCGACGGACACTGCCACGTGGCCCAGGTGACCGGCCGCTTCCGCACCCTGGACGACTACCGCACCACCTCCACGGCAGCGCTGTGGGGCGGCACCACCACCATCATCGATTTCGGCATCCCGCGCGACGCCCAGGAAACCCCGCTCGACGCCGTGCTTTCCAAGAAAGCGCTGGCCGCCGAATCGCGCTGCGACGTGGCGCTGCACGGCTCCGTGGTCAGCTGGGACGAGACCGTGCCGTGGCAGCTGGAGCAGCTCGCCGCGGAGGGTGTGCGCTCCGTGAAGATGTACACCACCAACCGCGGCTCCACCATGGCCGACGGCGACACCATCCTCAAGGTCATGCGCGAAATGGTCCGCCTGGACGGCCTCACCTACATTCATGCCGAGCACGACCCCATCATTGCCGACTGCACCGAGCAGCACGCCGCGGACGGACGCATCGCCATTGAGCACCTGCACCGGACCCGCCCCGAACTGGCCGAAGAGGTCTCGGTCAAGGAAACCCTGGCCATGGCCGAATACACCGGCGCCCCCGTCTACTTTGTGCACCAGTCCACTCCCGGCGCCGTGGACCTGGTCACCGAGGCCCGCAGCCGCGGCCAGGAAGCCTACTCCGAGACATGCCCGCACTACCTGAGCCTGGATGAAACCGTCTACGGCAGCACGTTCCCCGAGTGGTACGCCTGCTGCCCGCCCATGCGCAGCGCCGAAACCGTGGCCGCCCTCAAGGAACGCCTCGCAGCCGGGGCCATCCACACCGTAGCCTCGGACCACTCCTGCTACGACCTCTCGCAGAAACGCGAGCGCACGGACGACGTCCGCTTCATGCCGCACGGCCTGCCCGGCGTCGAGACCCGCATGCCGGTGACCTTCACGGCGCTGGCCTCGGCCGGCGGCTCTGTGGAGGACTTCGTGGAGGTCTTCTCCGCGGGTCCGGCCCGGATCAATGCCCTGCCGCGCAAGGGCGCAATCGTGGAAGGGTTCGACGCCGATCTGATCGTCTTCGATCCCGCTACGGAGCGCGTCGTCGACGGCGGTGCACTGCATATGGGCACTGACTTCTCGCCTTTCGAGGGGAAGACCCTGCACGGCTGGCCGGCCGTCGTCGTCTCCGCCGGGCGCGTGGTGGTGGACGACGCCGGGTTCCAGGATCCCGGCCCCGTGGGCCGCTTCGTGGCCCGCAACGGCTTCACCGAACACCGCGATGCCCTGTCCCCGCTGACCCCTGCAGCGCCCGCCCCCGTCACGATTTCTGCCTAGGAGCTCCCATGCCTTCCGCAACCCGCGCCACCCGTATCGGCATGATCGTGCCGTCCTCCAATACCTGCCTCGAACCGCAAAGCTACCGGATCCTGGGCGATCGTGACGACGTCACCATCCACTTCGCCCGGATCCCCGTAACGCGGATTGCCTTGGATAAATCCTCGGACCAGCAGTTCAATGCCGCGGTCATGCGCTCGGCCGCCGAACTCCTCGCCACCGCCGATGTGGACGTCATCGCCTGGAACGGCACCTCCGGCTCGTGGCTGGGCGCCTCCCACGACGACGCCCTGGTCCGCGAGATCACCGAGGCAACCGGCATCCCCGCCACCACCTCCACGTTGGCCTACCTGGAGGCGTTCAAGTCCTTCGGCACGGAGCGGATCGGGCTGTTCACGCCCTACACGGCGGACGTGAACGAGTCCGTGATCGAATCGTATGCACAGGCCGGCATCAAGACCATCGACCACCGGCACCTGGACCTGAGCGACAACGAGTCCTTCGCCTCGGTCACCGATACCGAGATGCTGCCGGGCTCGCTGGAACTCGCAGCCTCGAATCCGGATGCTCTGATCTACCTGTGCACCAACCTGTACGGCGCCAACATCACGGCCGAAGTGGAGGAGCGAACCGGTGTACCGGTCCTGGACTCCGTGGCCGTCACGCTGTGGCATTGCCTCAAGATGGCGGGCGCACCGCTGCTGGACCCGCGCTGGGGCAGGCTCCTTACGTCTTCCTGAAAAAGCAACGCGGGGTCAGATACGGCCGATTCCGGGCGGCCTAATGGGCCGTATCCGACCCCGCGTTGCTTGTGGCTCCCTTAACAGCCAAATGTGACCGTCCGCTCGCCTTGACGCGCGGATGGTCGCCTAGATAATCTCGAGATGCAATAAAGTTTTCTCACACAATGAAAACTTGAGCCAACTATTCAACGATGAAAAGAGGCTGGACGTGGCTGCAGGAGAAGAGACCTCCCATATCCTCAGCGGGTTGACAAACCAGCTGCCTGATCGTGATCCGGAAGAGACCGCCGAATGGCTGGAGTCCCTGGATAGCCTGATTCAGGAACAGGGCACCGAGCGTGCCCAATACATCATGCGGAGCCTGCTCCAGCGGGCCGGCGCCCAGAGCGTGGGCGTGCCGATGGTGACCTCCACGGATTACGTGAACACCATCCCGGTGGACCAGGAAACGGCGTTCCCGGGTGACGAGGACATCGAACGGAAGTACCGGGCCTGGCTGCGTTGGAACGCGGCCATCATGGTTCACCGCGCGCAGCGGGCAGACATCGGCGTGGGCGGGCATATCTCCACCTACGCCGGTGCAGCGACCCTGTACGAGGTCGGCTTCAACCACTTCTTCCGCGGCAAGGACCACCCGGGCGGCGGTGACCAGGTCTTCTTCCAGGGCCACGCCTCTCCCGGCATGTACGCCCGCGCGTTCATGGAAGGCCGGCTGTCCGAGGAGGACCTGGACGGTTTCCGGCAGGAAAAGTCCAAGGAAGGCCACGCCCTCTCCTCCTACCCGCACCCGCGCCTCATGCCGAAGTTCTGGGAATTCCCCACCGTGTCGATGGGCATCGGCCCGATGAACGCGATCTACCAGGCCCAGTCCAACCGGTACCTGCACAACCGCGGCCTGAAAGACACCGCGGACCAGCAGGTGTGGGCATTCCTGGGCGACGGTGAAATGGACGAGCCCGAGTCCCGCGGCCTGCTCCAGCTCGCCGCCAACGACAAGCTCGACAACCTGAACTTTGTGGTCAACTGCAACCTCCAGCGCCTGGACGGTCCCGTCCGCGGCAACGGCAAGATCATGCAGGAACTCGAGGCGTTCTTCCGCGGCGCGGGCTGGAACGTCATCAAGGTCGTCTGGGGCCGGGAGTGGGATGACCTGCTCACCAAGGACGCCGACGGCTCCCTCGTGAAGATCATGAACGAGACCCCCGACGGCGATTACCAGACCTACAAGGCAGAGTCCGGCGGGTTCGTCCGCGAGCACTTCTTCGGCAAGACCCCGCAGACCAAGGACATGGTCGCGGACCTTTCCGATGACGAGATCTGGAACCTCAAGCGCGGCGGCCACGACTACCACAAGGTCTACGCCGCGTATAAGGCAGCCACCGAGTTCAAGGGCAAGCCCACCGTGATCCTGGCCAAAACGGTCAAGGGCTACGGACTCGGACCCCACTTCGAGGGCCGCAACGCGACCCACCAGATGAAAAAGCTCACCCTCGATGACCTGAAGAAGTTCCGCGACTACCTCCGCATCCCCATCACGGACGAACAACTCGATGCGGACCTCTACAGGCCCCCGTACTACCACCCCGGCATGGACTCCCCCGAGATCCAGTACCTCATGGAACGCCGCCGCGCCCTGGGCGGCTTCGTCCCCGAACGCCGGCCGGACCACGCTCCGGTGGAGCTGCCGGACGCCAAGACCTACGAGGTTGCCAAGCGCGGTTCCGGGAAGCAGCAGGCGGCCACCACCATGACCTTCGTGCGCCTGCTCAAGGACCTGCTCAGGGATAAGAAGTTCGGACACCGCATTGTCCCCATCGTTCCCGATGAGTCCCGAACCTTCGGCATGGACGCGTTCTTCCCCACAGCCAAGATCTACAACCCGGACGGCCAGGCCTACCTCTCCGTGGACCGGGACCTGGTCCTTGCGTACAAGGAATCGGCCCAGGGCCAGCTGATCCACCCCGGCATCAATGAGGCCGGCGCGGTCGCAGCGTTCACTGCCGCGGGAACTTCCTACGCCACCCACGGCGAGCCGCTGATTCCGATCTACGTGTTCTACTCCATGTTCGGTTTCCAGCGCACCGGCGACGCCTTCTGGGCCGCCGCGGACCAGATGACCCGTGGGTTCATCATCGGCGCCACCGCCGGGCGGACCACGCTGACCGGCGAAGGCCTCCAGCACGCCGACGGCCACTCCCCGATCCTGGCCTCGACCAACCCGGCCGTCCTTACCTACGACCCCGCGTACGGGTACGAGATGGGCCACATCATCCGGGACGGCATCCAGCGCATGTACGGGCCCGATTCAGCTGACCGGAACCTGATGTACTACATCACCGTGTACAATGAGCCCATCTCCCAGCCGGCCGAACCCGAGAACCTCGACGTCAACGGTGTGCTGAAAGGCATCTACCGGGTGTCGGCGTCGCAGCTTGAAGGGCCCAAGAGCCAGATCCTGGCCTCCGGCGTCTCGGTTCCCTGGGCCATCGAAGCCCAGCGGATCCTCGCCGAGGACTGGGGCGTCTCCGCCGACGTCTGGTCCGTCACGTCCTGGAACGAACTGCGCCGGGACGGACTCGCCGCGGAGGAAGAGGCGTTCCTGAACCCGGGCCAGCCCGCCCGTGTTCCGTTCGTGGCCCAGCAGCTCGCCGAGGCGCAGGGGCCGGTGGTGGCGGTGACCGACTACATGAAGGCCGTCCCGGACCAGATCCGCCAGTTCCTCCCGCACCAGTTCGCCTCGCTCGGAGCCGACGGCTTCGGCTTCTCCGACACCCGCGCGGCAGCCCGCCGCTTCTTCAAGAACGACACCCACTCGATTGTGGTGAAGACCCTGCAGCTGCTGGCTTCGCGCGGCGAGGTGGACGGCGGCGTGCCCGCCTACGCGATGGACCGCTACAAGCTCCTGGACGTCAACGCCGGGACCACCGGCGGCACCGGCGGCGACGCCTGACCCCTTCATCCATACAACAGCTGACGGCAGTGTTCCCCTGGAACATTGCCGTCAACTGTCATGTGGCTGGATAGGCTGGGGCGATGGCTGACCTGGACAAACAACGCACGACGGCGGTGCTGCTTGCCGCCGGTGCCGGGACGCGGCTGGGGCTCGGCCCCAAGGCGTTACTCCGGTTCCAGGGCCGCACGCTCGTTGAAGTCCTGGCCGACGTGCTGCTCGACGGCGGCTGCTGGGAGGTGGTGACGGTGCTCGGCGCGGACGCGGGAACGGTCCGCGCCGCCACCGATCTCAGCCGGCACCGGGTCATCGACAACCCGGACTGGGCCAGTGGAATGGGAAGTTCGTTCCGGGCGGGAGTCGCCGCAGCAGCCCCGGAGGACCATGTGCTCATTGCGCTGGTGGACCAGCCCGGCCTGACCACCGAGACCGTCGCCCGGTTGCTGGCATCCCACCGGCCAGGCCGGGTGACGGCCGCCGCCTACCGTGGCCCCGAAGGAAAACTCCGGCGGGGACATCCGCTGCTTCTGGATTCCAGCCTCCGCGCTGAGGCCGCAGAAATGGCAACGGGCGACGCCGGCGCCCGCTATTTCCTCCAGGCCCATCCCGAACTGATAGACCTCATCGATTGCGGTGACCTCTCCGGCGGCGAAGATCTCGACTCCCCCGAACAGCTGCACCTCCTCGACTAGTAATCCACCTGCCGCTTGAGCTTGTTGCCGAGCCACAGCATCGCCAGGCTCACTACTAGGAAGCCGACGGAAATGGCGAGGGCAAACACCGCCACCCCGCCCCAGCCACCTGCCCGTGCGGGGTCGACGAACCAGTACGGGTACCAGTTCACCAAGGCCCCGCGGACCAGGCTGTAGGCCAGGTAGCCGACGGGGTAGAGCAGCCAGTACCAGATGTGCTTGACCGTGAGCGTGGCCCGCGGCGGTTGGAAGAGCCAGTCCACCACCATGACCACCGGGATCAGGTAGTGCACCACGAAGTTGACCCACGGCAGCAGCGAGCCGAGATCTTCCCCGGCGAGCAGTGCACCGAACACGAGTCCCACCACGGCCATGGCGATGGTTGCCGTGCCGCGCGTGACGTCGTCGATTTCGCTGGGGCGTTTGCGGATCAGCACCCTGTAGCCGCTGATGAGAAGCACCAACGCAGCGAAGATGTTGGACAGATTGGTGAAGTAGCTGAAGAAGTTCCAGACGTCGTAGCCCATGCCCAAATGAACTGTCAGCTGTGTTCCCACCGCCACCAACGTCAGAAGGCCAAAGAAAAAGCGTCCCCCGATAAGCACAGTTCTCTTGGTCATGGCCCCAATCCTTGCCGAATCCCCAGCTCAGACGCGGTTCGACACTCCGAAGTTGAATGGGCGCTACGTGATCGGCAGCTCGAGCGCCTCGGCCAAGTGGCCTACTTCGCGTACTGAGAATCCTTCCGGACAGGCAAAATCCGCCACGGAAACGGACGCCCGCCCGGGAAATCCCCGATGCGGACGTCCGCTTCCGTAGCGGAATAGTGTGGATTATTCCTTGCTACCCCCGGCCGATGAACGGCATTCCCGCGGCGGTAATGACCACCGAGCCCACATTGGCCGACGCCGGCATGCCGGCCATCAGGAGCACGGCACGCGCGGCGTCCTGCACCGGGAAGGTGGGCTCCACCCGGCGGCTGCCGTCAGCCTGCAGGGCACCGGAGTCCACGCCGATGGTGGCCATGATGTCCGTGGCTGTGTTGCCGATGTCGATCTGGCCGCAGGTGATGCCGAAGCCCCTGCCGTCCAGCTCGATGCTTTTGGTCAGACCCGTCATGGCGTGCTTGGTGACCGTATAGGCCACTGTTTGCGGCCGCGGCGAATGCGCTGAAATGGACCCGTTGTTGATGATGCGGCCGCCCTGGGGCTCCTGGGATTTCATGGCCCGGACGGCCGCGGCGGCGCACAGCATCGAGCCGGTGAGGTTCACCGCCACCACCGCATCCCAGTCGGCCACGCTGATTTCATCCACCGATGCGGCCGGACCGAACACGCCGGCGTTGTTGAACAGGAGGTCAACCCTCCCCCACTTCCCGAGGGCAGCAGCGAAAAGGCGCTCGACGTCGTCGGGCACTGTTACATCGCAGGGCACCGTCAGCGCCTGGCGGTGGCCGGCCGCGGACTCCAGCAGCGGAGCCTCACGGCGGCCGGCCAACACCACGCGGTACCCGTCGGCCAACAGGAGCCGCGCCACCGCCCTGCCAATTCCGGAACCTGCACCGGTCACGACGGCGACCGGCGCCGGCCGGTGGGGATGTGCGGGCCGGTGGGTTACAGTCATGGGGTCGCTCCTTGTTTTGATGGCGGGCTAAGGTGCAGCGGGCACTTCCGCTGCCGTTATGGGCCAGCCTATGACTGTCTTGGGCCGCGGGGTGGCGTAGGTCCGGACCTTTGAGGTGCTCAGCCGAAGCCGGACCAGCGATTCAGCAATGGTGACGGCAGCCGCCACGCCGTCCACCACGGGGACTCCGGCACGCTTCCGGATTTCCTCGTCCAGACCGGCCATGCCGCCGCAGCCCAGGACAATAACTTCCGCCTTGTCTTCGCGGACAGCCAGCAGCGCCTGTTCGATGATGGCTTCCACCGCGCGCTCCGGCTCCTCCTCCAGTTCAAGGACGGCCATGCCGCTGGCCCGGACCGAGGCGCACCGGGCGTCGAGGCCGGCCAGCTTCAGCCGGTCCTCGATCAGCGGCACGGCCCGGTCCAGGGTGGTGATCACGGAGTACTTGTGGCCCAGGAACATCGCGGTGCTCGCGGCCGCCTCGGTGATGTCCACCACCGGAACGTCCAGGAGCTCCTGGAGCCCTTCGCGGCCGTGCTCGCCGTAGCCGGCCTGGATGACGGCGTCGTACGGTTCCGGGTAGTTGACCACGGCGTCCATCACTGCGATGGCCGCGAGGTAGCTTTCGAAGTTCCCCTCGCAGGAATCGGCACCGAAGCGGGGCGTGATTCCAATGATTTCCGTTCCGGGTGCCGCCACACTACGGGCCGAGGCGGCGATGGAGTCGGTCATGGACTGTGTGGTGTTGACGTTGGCCACCAGGATGCGCATGGTGCTTTCCTCTTTCGGGACAGGTTGGTCAGTTTTTGAGGTTTGGTCAGTGGGTGCTGACGATGGCGATGGGCTCGCCGTCGACGTCGTCGAACTGCTGCTTGCGATCCGCAATCAGGTAGTACACCACTGCCGCGATGCCTGCTGCGAAGAACCAGGAGAACGGGGCGGCTCCCTCGAAGGCCGGGACAAAAGCGATCACGAGGGCGACGGTGGCAGCCGGTATCAGTGCCATGATCGCTTTGGGGTTGTAACCCTTTTTGTAGTAGTAGGCTCCCGTGGGCGACTCGATGTAGAGCTCCGGCACGTTGACCTTGCCGCGGCGAAGCAGCCAGTAATCTGCCATGACCACGCCGAACAGCGGCCCCAGCAGCGCGCCCAGTCCGCCGAGGAAGTACACAATGACCAGGGGGTTGTTGTAGAGGTTCCAGGGAAGGATGATGAGGCCGATCGTACCGCTGACCCAGGCCGCCTTGCGGAAGTTCAGGTGCTTGGGGAACAGGTTCGTCAGTGCATAGACGGGGGCCACGAAGTTGGCCATCAGGTTCACGGCGATGGTCAGGATCAGCAGGGCCAGGCAGGCCAGGACAAGGAAGAGCGTGTTCGGGATGGTCTGGACAATGTCCGAGGGGCTCTCGATGATCTTGCCGCTGATTTTGAACTGGCCGCCTGCCATAACGACCACGATGGCACCGAAGACGAGCATGTTGATGGGGATGCCCCAGAAGTTTCCGCGGACCACGGCCTTTTTGGAGACCGCCGAGCGGGTGAAGTCGCAGAAGTTCAGGACGAAGGTTCCGTAGATGGAGACCCACAGTGCGCCGCCGGCAAAGATGGTGCGCCACATGTCGGCGCCTTCGAGCGCATTGTCCGGTGCCCAGGCGATAGAGCCGCCGGCTTCCGCGAAGATCCAGATGGCGATGGCAGCCATGGTCACCAGGATGATGGGCCCGGCGAAGGCCTCATACTTGCGGATCATTTCCATGCCGAAACTGACGATGACCAGCTGGACGATCCACAGTGCAACGAAGGCAATCCAGCCGAGTGTGGACAGGCCCATGATGGAGTTGCCATCCAGCTCCTTGAGGGAGGGGACCATGGCCACGAGCATTACGCGGAGGACCACCGAGGCCAGGTACGTCTGGATCCCAAACCAGGCGATGGCGACGGCGCCGCGGAGCAGGCTGGAGATCTGGGCACCGCGGATACCGAAGCTGATCCGGCTCATGACAGGGAACGGTACACCGGTCTTGACCCCCATGAAGCCGGAAAAGTTGAGCAGGGCAAAGAGCAGTACGGCTCCGATGCCCAAGGCAAGGAGGATCTGCCAGCCTCCAAGCCCAAGGGCGAAAAGGCCGATGGCGAACGCATAGTTGCCGAGGCTGTGGACGTCGTTAGCCCAGAGCGTGAAGATGCTGTAGCCGGTCCAGCGGCGACCTTCCCGCTTCGTCGGGGCAAGGTCGATGTTGTAGAGGGTAGGGCTGATCGTTCTGCCGGAGGCGGCGCTGGCTGCATCGCAAAGCGCGTCGACACCCACGGAGGGGTTCGCTGCTTTGCCCAGGTCAACTTCTGTCTCGGGTGCCGGGTCAACGCCGGTCAACGGTGGTGTTTGCATCGTTATCTCACTTCTTGAAGAGGTCTTCCATGCATTCCGCAGTGGGATTCGCGCCGGAAACTACCGGCAGGAGCGTCATTGCAATTTCCACAATGCGGAAGATGGGTATCGAGTAGTGAAATAACGGTATGACCTGGGTCACGCATCAGTCAAGGGGTCGCCGGATCACGGCCGGTCACAAACGGTTGCTTCAACAGCAACGCGGGGTCAGATACGGCCCAATTAACCCCGCTTCATGGGCCGTATCTGACCCCGCGTTGGTCCTAGCGGGTGAGGACTGGACCTCCTTTCTTCAGACCCAGGTAGATCTTGTCCCGACCGATCGGCAGCTCCGCGAACCGGACCCCGGTGGCATTCCGGATGGCATTGGCCAAGGCCGGGGCCACCGGGTTGAACGGGCTTTCGCTCATGGACTTCGCCCCGAGCGGGCCCACCTGGTCGTTGGTGGAAGCGAAGTAGACCTCGCTTCGCGGCACGTCCGCGAAGGACGGGATGTGGTACTGCCGCAGGATGTCCGTGGTGACCCGGCCGGCGTCGTCCACCCGGACCTCCTCATACAGTGCAGCGCCCAGCGCCTGCGCAATGCCGCCCTCGATCTGGCCGCGGCACTGCCGCGGATTCACCACCACGCCGGCGTCGGCTGCCTGCACACTCTGCAGAATCCGCAGCTCCCCCGTGCCGGTGTTGACCGCCACCCGGAACCCGTGCACGTTGAACGCCACCGATCGCGGCGTCCCGTCCCAGTTGCCCTCGACGGCGAGCTGTACGGCCTGGTCCCGCGCGGCGTCGTGGATGTCCGCGAGCAGAACCCGCCGTCCGGCACAGTCCACGCCGCCGTCGTCGAGCACGCACTCGGTCTCCGGCACGCCGGTCAGCGCCGCGGCGACGGTGACGATCCGGGAGGCCAGCTCGGTAGCCGCCATCAGGGTGGCCTTGCCGGCCACCACCGTCCCGGCCGAACCGAACGCACCGGTGTCGTGCTCCACCAGGTCGGTATCGGACTGCCGCACGGCCACCTTGCCCGCCGTGGTGGCGAGTGCCGTCGCGGCCAGCTGCGCGTGCACCGTGGTGGTGCCGTTGCCGAATTCTGCGGTCCCGACGTCGGCCGCGAACGTGCCGTCCGGGAGCAGGCTCACGCGGGTGTGGGCGAAGTGGCCGCGGGGCGGGACGGTGTCGATCATGGACAGCGCGGAACCTTCGCCGGTGACCCAGTCCTGGCCGAGGTCGTCGAGCCCGGCGTCGCGGTAGCGCTGCTTGCCGCGGTCCAGGGCATCACGCACCAGGGAGATGCACTGGTCCAGGCCGTAGCTGCCGTAGTGGACGTCCTCCTCAGGCTCGGGGTTGGTGGAGAGCATGTCATCGCCTTCGCGCACCATGTTCCGGCGCCGGAATTCCATCGGATCCATCCCGATGCCGACAGCCAGCTCATCGATGGCCGACTCGATCGCGAAGATCATCTGGCTCAGCCCGTAGCCGCGGAAGGCCCCGGCTGGCACGGTGTTGGTGTAGACGGCATGCGCGTCCACTTTCTTGTTGGCGCACTTGTACACGGCCAGCGATTCGCCGCAGCCGTGGAACATCACACCGGGGGCGTGGTTGCCGTAGGCGCCGGTGTTGGTGACCACGTCCAGCTGCAGCGCGGTGAGGAGACCGTCCTTGCTGGCGCCGGCCTTGAGTTTGATGGTGAAGGGGTGCCGCGTGGTGGTGGCGGTGAACTGCTCCGTGCGGGTGAACTCCACCTGCACGGGCCGGCGCAGCGTGAGCGTGGCGAGGGCTACGAGGTCCTCGGTGAGCGCTTCCTGCTTGCCGCCGAAGCCGCCGCCCACGCGGCCGGCCACCACGCGGATGCGCTCCTCTGGCAGGTCGAACACCCGGCCCAGCGTGCGCCGGACCAGGAACGGGACCTGGCTGGAGGTCCGGACCACGAGGCGGTCTTCCTCGTCGAGCCAGGCGATGGAGGAGTGCGTTTCCAGGGCGACGTGCTGCACGCGCTGAGTCCTGTACGTGTGCTCATGGATGAAGTCGGCAGCGGCGAAACCGTCCGCCACACTGCCCAGCTCCGAGTGCAGCTCGGCCACGACGTTCTGCCGCGGCCGCGAGATCCGGGCCTTCACGGCGTCCTTGTCCCCGTGCAGTGCCGGGGCGCCGGGGAGCATGGCGTCCTGCGGGCTGAAGACGGTGTCCAGCAGCTCGTATTCCACCAGCAGGGCGCGGGCCCCGGCCTCGGCGGCACTCACGGATTCGGCCACGACCGCGGCCACACGCTGGCCGATGAACCGCACCACGTCATCGAGGACGCGGGTGTCGTCGGGATCGTCCGTGTAGAGCTCGTGCTGGGCGGTGGAGAAGTGCTGGGCCGGGGCGTCCTCGTGGGTGAAGACCGCGACGACGCCGGGCACCTGGAGCGCGGCCGCCCGGTCGATGAAGACAATCCGGGCGTGCGCGTGGGGTGAGCGCAGCAGCTTCAGGTGCAGCAGGCCCTGGAGCTCGTCAGCCGGGACATCCAGGGTGTAGCGGGCGGTGCCGGTGACGACGGCGAGCCCCGCCGGGGCGGGCACGTTGTCGCCGAGCTGCCCGGCCCGGGATGCCGAGGTGCTGGCGGTGGTGGTGCCGACTGCGGAAGCCGGACGGGCCGCGCCACTTGCCGCGCCGCCGTCGTGATTGTGCTTGTCTCGGGTCCCGCACACTGCGTCCGCGATGGAACGGTAGCCGGTGCAGCGGCAGAGGTTGCCTTTGAGGCTGCGGGGCAGGTTGGCCTTCTGTTCGTCGTCGAAGGTGGCTGCGGTCATCATCATGCCGGCGGTGCAGAAGCCGCACTGGAAGCCCTGTTCGGCCAAGAACTGCTCCTGCACGGGGTGCAGCGCACCGCCCTGGGCGAGTCCTTCGATGGTGGTGACGGCCTTGCCCTCCGCGCGGACGGCCGGGTAGATGCAGCTGTGCACGGGGGTGCCGTCCACGTGCACGGTGCAGGCACCGCAGTCGCCGCCGTCGCAGCCTTTCTTGACCCCGAAATTGCCCTGTTCGCGCAGGAACGTGCGCAGGCACTGGCCGGGGCGGGGTGTGGCCGGGGTGGCGGTGCCGTTGATTTCGATTGCCATGCTCAGGCCTCCTTCTGCTGCTTGTTCTGTGCTGTTTCGGGTTGCGCGCTCGGCTGCGGCGACGTGGCGTGCGGTTGGCCGGCCCAGAAATCGCCCGACACGGTGAGCCGTTCCTCCAGCAGTTCCGCACGGATCTCCTCGGCAAGCCGGAGGGTCATGTCCCGGCGCCATTCGGGCAGCCCGTGGATGTCGTCGTGGTACAGCTCCGCGGGAATGGCCTTCCCGACGGCGGCCGCCAGTGCCGCGGGGCCAGCCATCTTGGCAGCGGTGAACCGCAGCTGCACGGGGCGTTTGGTGGCGGCGGTGACGGTGAGGACCAGGCCGCCGTCGGCGTCCCGCCGGCCGATCAGCAGCACCCCGGACCGGCCGAGGTTGCTGAGCGAAAGCCGCCGGAAGGCCACCTTTGACGACAACGCCGACGCCGGCAGGTGGATGCTGCGCAAGAGCTCCCCGGGTGCCAGGCTGTTTTGCCCGTCCCCGGTGATGAACATGGCCACCGGGACGGTGCGGCTGCTGCCGCCGGGGCCGAGGATGGTGGCGGTGGCGTCCAGTCCTGCGCAGAGCGAGATCATGGGCCCGGCCGGGAGCGAGGTGCACAGGTTGCCGCCCACGGTGGACATGTTCCAGACCTTGAAGGATGCCACGAAGGAGTCGCAGCATGGACGGAACAAGTCCAGGCCCGGCCACTCCCTGCCGGCAACTTCGTCCGAACCCGGCAGGGCGTAGAGCTCCGCGACGGTGCATGTGGCGGCCAGTTCGATCCCGGCGTTGCTCACGGTCACGGCCGGCCAACCCGCTTCGCCAAGGTCCAGCAGCCGCTTCAGGACGGTACTCCCGTAGGAGAACAGAACCGTGCCGCCGGCCAGCCAGGCATCGCCGTCGCGCCATTCGGAGGGGTCCGTCGTGGGCACGACGGCCTCGATGGTGTTCATGTCCATGGGTTCTCCTGGCGGGCTTCGTGGGTGGAGCGGGGTTCTGATGTGGGGTGGTGGATGGGGCCGGAGCCGTCCTTGAGCGAGGATGCCTTGAGCGGCGCCGGCGTGGTGCTGCCTCGTCCGGCCCGGCCACGGGAGGCGATGATCTCGGCCGTAATGGACACCGCGACTTCGGCCGGGGTGACCGCGCCCAGATCCAGGCCGATGGGCGAATGGAGCCGCTCCAGCGCTTCCGCCGGCGTGCCGTCCGCGAGCAGCGCGTCGATGCGCTGGCGGTGGCTGCGCCGCGAACCCATGGCGCCCACATAGGCGAGGCCCAGGCCGAGCGCGGTTTCCAGCAGCGGGATGTCGAACTTGGGGTCGTGGGTCAGCACGCACACCACGGTGCGGCCGTCCACGCGTCCTGCGGCTGCTTCTGCGGCAAGGTAGCGGTGCGGCCAGTCAGTGACCACCTGGTTGGCGGCGAGGAAGCGGCTTTGCCGGGAGAACGCGGGGCGGGCGTCGCAGAGCGTGACGTCGTAGCCGAGGAGGTTCCCGGCCGGGAGCAGCGCGGCGCCGAAGTCGTTGGCGCCAAAAATGAGCATGCGCGCGGCGGGGAGCCGGCTTTCCACGAACAGCGTGATGGGTTCGGGCTGTGTTTCCTCCGAGCCGCCGGTGCAGCCGGCGGGAGGTGCAAGCCGGATAAGGCCCGCGCGGCCGCCTTGGAGCAGCGGTTCGAGTTGGGCTGCCGCCGCAAAAACAGTAGCGGGATGGTCGCCCACCAGCATGGCGAGTTCCGGCGACTCCATGGCGCGGAACCTCACAGGATCATCGACGACCACCACGCCTCCGCCCGCGTCGAGCCGGCGGATGACTGCCAGGGCAGCGGTGGAGTGACGGCCCGCCAGGTTGTTCAGCATGGCGAAGTCCATGGCCTCCAGCGATGACCCGAGCGGCTGGATGTGGACTTCCAGCTCTCCTCCACAGGAGAGTCCGACGGCGAACGCGTCCTCGGCACTGTAGCCGAACGACTCAAGGCGGCTGCCGCCGTCGCGCATGGCCGCAAGGGCGGCGTCCACCACGGCGCCTTCCACGCAGCCGCCGGAGAGGCTACCCAGGATGTCCCCGTGTTCCGACACAAGCATGGACGTGCCGAGCGGCCGGGGCACGGAGCCGCCGGCGCCCACGATGGTGGCGACGGCGCAGCGCTGGCCGGAGACCGCGGGCCGCCAGCCTCCCAGTGAAGGTATTAGGTCCAGCATGGCAACACGTCCTTTACCACTGGGGTTCCGGACGGGAAGCCTGTCCGGAACAGAGCGCGGTCTTGCCTCATAATCTCATTCCTTGCTGGTGTAGAGGGAAAGTCAGGGGAGTTGTTTGAGGGGACCGGGGCGGGGCCTCTAATCCCGCCCCGGTCCGTGACGGCGCAGCCGCACTCCACCGCCGCCCGCCGTCGTGGGTCCCGGTGCTGCGGACCACGGCGGCGGACGCCTACTCGATGCGGTGGGTGCGGATGGACCGCCGTTTGAGGCGCCCGAATGGGCGGTTACGCCGGGGCCTACGCGCCCAGCAGGGCGTTGATGGGTCCCCGGGCGAAGTAGATGATGAAGCCCGCGGTGACCACCCACATGAGCGGATGGACCTTCCTGGCCCGGCCGGACGCCGCACTGATGACCGCGAAGGAGATGAATCCGACGCCGATGCCGTTGGCGATCGAGTAGGTCAGCGGCATGGTGATGATGGTCAGGAAGGCCGGCAGTGCGATCGAGAACTTGCTGAACTTGATCTCGCGGATCTGTGCCATCATCATGGCGCCCACTACCACCAGGGCGGCAGCCGCCACTTCGAGCGGCACCACCGAGGTCAGCGGCGTAAAGAACATCGAGCCCAGGAACAGCACGCCGGTGACCACGGAGGCCAGGCCGGTGCGGGCACCTTCGCCGATTCCCGCGGCGGAGTCGATGTACACGGTGTTCGATGACCCGGACGTCGCGCCACCGGCCACTGCGCCGAGGCCTTCGACGATGAAGGCCGACTTCAGCCTGGGGAACGTGCCGTCCTTGTGCGCCACTCCGGCGCTCTTGGCGAGGCCGGTCATGGTGCCCATGGCGTCGAAGAAGTTGGTGAACACCAGGGTGAACACCAGCATGGTTGCCGCGAGGCCGCCGATCCTTGAAAACGAGCCGAAGAGATCGAACTGGCCCACCAGGCTGAAGTCCGGGGCGGAGACCAGCTGGCCGGCGAGCACGGGCACGTTGAGGTGCCAGCCGCCGGGGTTGTCGGCGCTGCCGGGACCGATATGCATGGCGGCCTCGACGACGGCGGCGAGGGCTGTGGTGGCGACGATTCCGATCAGGAGGCCGCCCTGGATCTTGCGGGCCACGAGGATTCCCATGACCAACAGACCGACGATAAAGACGAGGGTGGGGATGGAGGTGATGGAGCCGTCGTTGCCGAGCTGGACCGGCGGGCCGCCTTTGGTGGGGCGGACGAAGCCGGAATCCACAAAGCCGATGAAGGCGATAAACAGGCCAATGCCGACGGTGATGGCAGCCTTGAGTTCCTTGGGGACTGCCTTGAAGATCGCCGTCCGGGCACCCGTGGCGCCGAAGATGACGATCAGGACACCGTTGATGACCACCAGGCCCATGGCTTCGGGCCAGGTGACGTCCTGGATGACGGCCACTGCCAGGAACGAGTTGATGCCCAGGCCCGCTGCGAGCCCGAACGGCAGGTTGGCGACGAGGCCGAACACGATGGTCATAACGCCGGCGGTGAGCCCGGTAACGGCCCCCACCTGCGCTGCCGAGAGCCAGCCGCCGGCGACGTCCGTGGGGGCGTTCTCGGCCGAGAAACCGCCCAGGATCAGCGGGTTGAGGATCACGATGTAGGCCATCGTGAAGAACGTGACAATGCCGCCGCGGAATTCGCGCGCCAGCGTGGAGCCACGCTTGGTGATCTGGAAGAAACTATCCAGGAAGGATTTCGACGCCGGGGGGCGGGGTGCCGCTGTCTGCTCTGCGCCTGCGGGCGCAGCCTGCTTTTCAGCGGAATTGTCCAGGATTGTCATGTCAGCCACCGGATCCTAGTAGTCAATCCTGGAATCGAGCGTGTTCCAGGTGTTGAACGGTTCCAGGATGGCGGGAGCCTGGGGGTCGCCCAGTTCCAGCTTGGCGACCGGCATCAATGCATTCCGGTCCTCGTTCTCGAAGTACTCGTAGAAGACGGCGTCGTCGAAGCCCACGGAGGCGGCGTCGTGCCGGTCTGCGGCGAAGACCACGTTGCCGATCCGGGCCCACAGGGCCGAGGCCAGGCACATGGGGCAGGGCTCGCAGCTGGTGAAGAGGGTGGCTCCGCTGAGATCGAACGTGCCGAGTTCGCGGCAGGCATTGCGGATGGCAGTGACCTCGGCGTGGGCCGTGGGATCGTTCGTGGCGGTGACCCGGTTGACGCCTTCGAAGGCGAGGCCATCCGCGGTGACAATGACGGCGCCGAACGGGCCGCCGCTGTTCAGGACGTTGGCTGTTGCCAGGTTTATGGATGTGGCCAGGAAATGTTCGGCCGTGACGGTGGTGCTCATTATGCGACTTCCTTAGTGGCAAGGAAGCCCAGTAACCCTGAGACGGGGACGCGCCAGTGATACGGCTACCAGGCTTCAGCATGTGCTTTTTGAAGGTTCGCCTGGTAGATAGCTTCCCGGAGTCCGGGTGCCCGCCTTTGGCAAGATCGAGATTAGCACCGGACCTGTGATCAGCGCCATAGTTTCTGGAAACTTAATTTCGTGATGTGAAATTCAGGCTTCAGGCGGGTCACATTGACGCGCTTCCGCGTGCGTCCTACGCTGAATCCCACCGGCCGCCAGTGAGCAGGCCGGCATCCTGGATCAGCAGACAGGGCCTAACTGAGCTGGAACGCGTTTGTTGCCGACCAGAAGAGGAAACCTCATGGCCCACACTCCATCCCCGTCCAGGCTCTGGATCAAGAACCCGCTCGCCGCTTTCACGGCCAACCAGCTCGACGCCGGTGGCGGCATCGTGGTCAGCGGAGGCATCATCGCCGAGCTGGTTCCGGCTTGCGGGCAGCCGTCCGCACCCTGTTCCGCCGTGTTCGACGCCTCCGCGTATGTCCTGATGCCGGGCCTGATCAACACGCACCACCACTTCTACCAAACCCTTACCCGCGCCTGGGGGCCCGTGGCCAACGCCCCGCTGTTCCCGTGGCTGCAGAATCTCTACCCGGTCTGGGCGCGCCTGACTCCGGACAGCCTGGAACTCGCGGTGAAGGTGGCCCTGGCCGAGTTGCTGCTCTCCGGCTGCACCACGGCAGCCGACCACCACTACCTGTTCCCCGCGGGACTCGAGGACGCAATCGACGTGGAGGTCGGCGTCGTACGCGAATTGGGCATGCGGGCCACGCTCACGCGCGGCTCCATGACGTTGGGAACGGACGACGGCGGCCTGCCGCCACAGTCCACCGTGCAGCGGCCGGAGGTCATCCTGGCGGACAGCGAACGCCTCATCTCCCGATACCACGAGCGCGGCGACGGCGCCATCATCCAGATTGCGCTGGCACCGTGTTCGCCATTCTCGGTGACCAAGGAAATCATGGCGGAGAGCGCAGCCATGGCCGAACGGCTGGACGTCCGGCTGCACACGCACCTCGCCGAAACCATCGACGAGGAAGACTTCTGCCTCTCGATGTTTGGCCTGCGCACCGTGGACTATCTGGAGAGCGTCGGCTGGCTGGGCAACCGCACCTGGCTGGGCCACGGCATCCACTTCAACGACGACGAGATCGCCCGGCTGGGCGCCGCGGGCACCGCCGTCGCGCACTGCCCGACGTCGAACATGCGGCTCGCGTCAGGCACCGCACGTGTGCTGGAACTCGAGGCAGCCGGGGTCCCGGTGGGGCTGGGAGTGGACGGATCGGCGTCGAACGATGCCTCCAACATGATTCTGGAAGCTCGGCAAGCGCTGTACCTGCAGCGGCTGCGCTATGGCGCGGACGTGCCGGTGGAGCGCGCTCTCGGCTGGGCGACGCGGGGCTCGGCAGCCGTGCTGGGGCGCTCCGATATTGGTCAACTGGCGCCGGGGATGCAGGCCGACCTGGCACTCTTCCGCCTCGATGACCTGCGGTTCTCCGGCAGCCACGACCCCATTGCGGCACTGTTGCTGTGCGGCGCCGACCGCGCGGACCGGGTGATGGTGGGCGGCGAATGGCGCGTGGTGGACGGGGCCATCGTGGGCCTGGACGTCGCCGGGCTCATCGCGGAACACTCGGCAGCCGCGCGAAAGCTCGTGGCGGGGTAGCTCTTTGCCGACCGTTTCGATGGTTCCCTGCCGCCTCGATGGTTCGAACCATCGGGTGCGCAGGGAACCATCGAAATGGTGCCGGCTAACTTGCATTTCGGAGGGCCCGAAGGACGCGCATCTTGAACTCGTGCTCCTGGAACAGGTCTTGCCACTTGATCCGGATGAACGTCCACCCCTCCTCGGTCAGCGCCTTTTCGCGTTGCCGCTCCTTGTAGATGACCTCATCGGTGGGCTGGTAGTCGAAGTACTTCACCTTGCCGTCGAATTCCAGTGCCACCTTCTTCTCCCGCCAAGCGAAGTCCAGCCGGTACTGGCCTTCCGGCGACCATGCGACCACCTGGAGCTCGGGCGGTTCAATGCAGAGCCGGTGAATCAACTCCCGCGTCAACGTCTCGCCCGGTGACTCCGACCGCGCGTCGGCGTTCTCAATGGCTCGACGCAACGTCCGTACGCCATTGCGTCCCGCCAACGAAGCACTCGTCCGACGGATTTTCTCCAGGTCAGCGCCCATCCTGAGGGCATGATCAATCAACACCAAGGCCTGCCTGTAGGTCAGCATGAGGCAGCAATCCACCACGGTGCGCTCCAGCGAGGTGCAGGGCATGCCGTCCACGAAGACAATGTCCGCCATCTGCAGCGCCCTGGTATGGGCAACTACGTCGCGGCCATGGGAAGTGCGCGAAGGAGCCGACTCCTGGGTGACGTGCACACAATCGTCAACGCCCCACAGGAACAGCCGGTGAAGGCGGGCAGCCGAGGTGTGGCTGTAGACGAAGCCGCCGCCCGACGTCGTGAGCGTTCCGTGGGCGTGCGCGGCGATCAGTTGCCGGCTGCGCACCCAGGGCTTTTGGGCCGCCCATGTGCTGCCGCGGATGTAACAACCTCGGCGGAGCCTGACCAAGTCGCCGGCCCGCACCAAAGCCGATACTTTGCGGGCATTGAGCCCGGATTCCTGCAGCTCGCCGGTCCGCCACAGGTCCATTCCGGTGGGCAGCATGCCAGCCGGCGTCATCGTCAACTGCGCGTTGTTCGTCATGGGTCAAGCCTCGGACGGCACCACCAGCCGACGACAGCCGGAGTTCGTCCTATGTGGATAACACCGGATCGACGGTTCCCTGCGCACACGACGGTTCGAACCATCGAGTGCGCAGGGAACCATCGAATCGGCGCAGGCACGGAGGCTCGTGAACGGCTAGGCACGCAAAAGCGGGCGGCACCTCCCCAGGTGCCACCCGCCCGTTGGCTCTGTTGCGCAGAGTCCGGCGTCCCTTCGAGGCAGGACTCTTAGGGACGCTGCCGGCCGAATACCGGGAGCGCGCGCATCCAGCGGGAGAACCCGCCTGCACGGTCACAGTCGGCCGGAATGTAGAAGTCGGGATCCGTGGCGCCGAACGGCAGGTACAGCTCCTGGCCGGGGGCCGGGAAATCCACGACGTTGTTCTTATCCTTCGAGTCCATCTGTTCCTCCTCGTTCTTGCTGCTTAGCTTTTCCGCACTTCGGAAAAATTTTATTGTTATGTGGAAATTCTAGGGGCGCCTGGGATCGGCGTCAAGAGCTCCGCAGCAGGGGCACGCGCCCCGCCGGTCACAATCGGAAAGTACATAACAATTCCCCGGAAGTGATGTACACCACTGGCCGGAGTGGGCTACGCTTTTATCACTTCGTGGCCCAGGTCACGTAACCTGGGAGCAGCAGGCAGGGTCGTAAATGAGCTGGCATCAATGGATGCCGGCTCTTTTTTGTTGGGTCGGCTCCACCAGAAACGCGCTTGAAACACGCGCTTAATTTCGTTGGTGGACCTTGAAGGTTCCACCTCGCAGAAGTTGGGATATGACCATGAGCAACAAAATCGTCCTCGGCGACAACCAATACGGCAAGGCAGAAGTCCGCGTCGTCAAAGTCACCCGCGACACCGACCGCCACCAGATCGAAGACCTGAACGTCACCTCGCAGCTGCGCGGCGATTTCGAGGCTGCGCACCTCCAGGGCGACAACGCCCACGTCGTCGCCACGGACACCCAGAAGAACACCATTTACGCCTTCGCCCGGGCGGGCGTTGGCTCCCCCGAAGCCTTCCTGCTTCGCCTCAGCGAGCACTTCACGTCGGGCTTCGACTGGGTTACGGGCGGCCGTTGGGAAGCCGAGTCCTACACCTGGGACCGCATCCAGGCGCACGGCTCCGAACACGACCACAGCTTTGTCCGGAACGGGCAGGAAGTCCGCACCGCCGTCGTGGTCCGGGACGGCAACACCACGCACCTGATCTCCGGGCTCAAGGACCTGACCGTCCTGAAGACCACCCAGTCCGGCTTTGTCGGCTACCCGCGAGACAAGTACACCACCCTGCCCGAGACCACGGACCGCATCCTGGCCACGGATGTTTCCGCCCGCTGGCGCTACAGCACGGGCCTGGACCACACGGCCACGGACTTCAACAAGAGCTACGAGGACATCAAGGCCCTGCTGCTTGAGGGCTTCACGGAGAACTACTCCCACGCCCTGCAGCAGACCCTGTTCGACATGGGCAAGAAGGTCCTGGAAGCACACGGCGAAGTGGACGAGATCAAGTTCTCGATGCCCAACAAGCACCACTTCCTGGTTGACCTCAGCCCGTTCGGGCTCGACAACCCCAACGAGGTCTTCTTCGCCGCGGACCGCCCCTACGGCCTGATCGAGGCCACGGTCCAGCGCGAAAACTCAGGCACGGCCCCCGCCGCCTGGAACGGCATCGCCGGCTTCTGCTGATCTGCCACCGGGTCTCGACGGGCTCGACCACCGGACCAACCCCGGCGGTTGGGCCCGTCTCCGGTGATTGAGCTTGTCGAAATCCACCGGCCCCAAAGCTCCAAATTGTTAGCCAGACATTGTTAGCCAGACGAAGGCGTCTGCCATGAACCAAGAAAGTCTGCCATGAACAGCAAGAAGAATTCCCGCCCAGCGGAAGCCCGCCCCGAGGACAAGCGCCTCTCGATCGGAAGCACGTTCGCGTACGGCTTCCAGCACGTTTTGACCATGTATGGCGGCATCATCGCCCCGCCGCTCATCATCGGAGCCGCGGCCGGCATGTCCGCCACGGACATCGGCCTGCTCATCGCGGCCTGCCTGTTTGTCGGCGGCCTCGCCACCATCCTGCAGACCGTGGGCATCCCGTTCTTTGGATCGCAACTGCCGCTGGTGCAGGGCGTCTCGTTCGCCGGTGTGTCCACGATGGTGGCGATCGTGCAGGGCGGCGGCGGTATCCAGGCCGTCTTCGGCTCGGTCATTGTGGCGTCCCTGATCGGCCTTGCCATCACACCGCTCTTCTCCAGAATCATCAAGTTTTTCCCGCCCGTGGTCACCGGCACGGTCATCACCACGATCGGCCTGACCCTTATGCCGGTCGCCGCCAACTGGGCAATGGGCGGCAACGCCAAGGCCGAGAACTACGGGAGCGTGGCCAACATCGGCCTCGCCGCGGCCACCATGGGCATCGTCCTGCTGCTGAGCAAGGTGGGTAATGCCGCCATCTCCCGCCTGTCCATCCTGCTGGCCATGGTGATCGGCACCGTGATTGCACTGTTCACGGGCATGGCGGACTTCTCCAAAGTGGGCCAGGGCGACGTAGTTGCCTTCCCCACGCCGTTCGCCTTTGGCCTCCCGACCTTTGAGATCGCGGCCATCATCTCCATGCTGATCGTCATTCTGGTCACTCTGACCGAAACCTCGGCGGACATCATCGCCGTCGGCGAGATCGTGGACACCAAGGTGGACTCACGCCGCATCGGCGACGGCCTGCGCGCAGACATGCTCTCCAGTGCCATCTCGCCGCTCTTCGGCTCCTTCACCCAGAGCGCCTTTGCCCAGAACGTCGGCCTCGTAGCCATCACAGGCATCAAGAGCCGCTTCGTGGTGAGCGCCGGCGGGCTCATCCTGGTGATCCTGGGCTTGCTGCCCATCCTCGGCCGTGTGGTCGCGGCGGTTCCGACCCCCGTCCTGGGCGGCGCCGGCGTCGTACTCTTTGGAACGGTGGCCGCCAGCGGCATCCGCACGCTCGCCAAGGTGGAGTACAAAAACAACATGAACCTGGTCATCGTCGCGGCGTCCATTGGCTTTGGCATGATCCCGATTGCGGCCCCGAAGTTCTACGACCAGTTCCCGACGTGGTTCGCCACGATCTTCCACTCGGGCATCAGTTCGGCCGCCGTTATGGCCATCCTGCTGAATCTGCTCTTCAACCACCTCAAGGCCGGCAACTCGGACAACCAGTCAGTGTTTGTGGCCGGCACCGCCCGGGTGGTCACAGAGGCTGACCTGAAGTGCCTCGCCGACGGCGACCACTTCGAGGGCGGCAAGCTGATCGACGCAGAGGGCAAGGAAGTCCCGCTCAAGACGTCCGCGGAGCACTAACCCCGTCCAAATGACAGTTGACGGCAGTGTTCCACGTGAACACTGCCGTCATCTGTCATTTCGCGCAGATAGTACGACGGCGGCACTCACCACCGCGCGACACTCGCCGTAGGCTCAAGCCATGACCGAACAGACACCCTGCTTCCGTTCACTCGCCCTTCGGGAGATCCCGGAGCCCGACTACGCCGACGTCTGCCTGGCCACCCTCCCCGCTGGTGCCAGCACGGACCCTGCGGAATGGGCGCAGCGCCTCTTCTCCATGGAATCGATGCCCCGATGGATCTCGGGAGCGATGCGGTTGCGCCAGGCACTGGTACCCCTGATCGGCATACCGCGTGCACCGCGGGACGTGTTCACCGTGACCGAGCAGTCGGGCGAAGAAGCCCTGATCTTCATCCGTGACCGGCACCTGGACTGCGCGATCGCCGTCGGGGTGGATCCGGTGAACCGGATCCTCAGGGTGACAACCGCCGTCGAGCTTAAGGGGTGGCGCGGGCGACTGTACTTTGGCGTCGTGCGGCCGCTTCACCCGATCGTTGTGGACTCCATGCTGAAGCGGCACACCCATCCAAAGGCACGCCGAAATGGCAGATGACGGCAGTGTTTTGAACAAACACTGCCGTCATCTGCCACCTCGCGGAGAGGGAAACTCAGTTCTGGTTGAGCTCCGCCGAGATCGCCATCGCGGCCTGGCGCAGCAGCGGCACGGCACGGTCGGCGAAGCTCTGGTCCACACGGGTGATCGGGCCGGAGACCGAAATGGCGGAAGGGGTGGGCGCGTTGGGCACGGCCATCGCGAAGCAGCGCACGCCGAGCTCCTGCTCTTCCTCGTCGATGGAGTAGCCGCGCTCACGGATCAGCTTGAGATCCGCAAGAAGGGAATCGATGTCGCCAATGCTCTTGGACGTGGGGGTGGGCATGCCGGTGCGCGACACGATGCCGCGCACCACCTCGTCGTCCAGCTGGGCCAGGATCGCCTTGCCGACACCGGTGTCGTGCGTATGGGCGCGGCGGCCCACCTCGGTGAACATGCGCATGGAGTGCATGGAGGGCACCTGGGCCACGTAGATGACCATGTCCGAATCCAGCACGGCCATGTTGGAGGTTTCGCCGAGGCGCTCCACGAGGTTCTTCAGCTGCGGGCGGGCTACGGCTCCCAGCTGCTTGCTGGCGCCTTCGCCGAGCCGGATCAGTCGGGGGCCCAGTGCGTAGCGGCGGTTGGGCAGCTGGCGGATGTAGCCAAGCGAGACCAAAGTGCGCAGCAGGCGGTGGATGGTGGGCAGGGGCAGGTCCGTGGAGGAGGAGAGCTCGCTGAGCGTCACGTCTCCGCCGGCGTCTGTGATGAGTTCCAGCAGTTCGAAGACGCGCTCGACGGACTGCACGCCTCCGGAGGCTTTTTCAGCCATTCCGTTGTCTCCTTGTGGCTCAGATTCTGACAACTCTTATCCACATCGTGAAAAGAGTTGCTTAGAACACTCAACATACAGCACCACCGGGCCGTACGCGATGCCCCCAAACATGACCGTCGAGGGGTTGCATTTCCACTTTGCAGATAATAATATCCATAATACGAAAACATTCGGTTGCATAAGCGGTCCGGAAACGGACCCCACGAGGAGGAAATTCAATGGCGAACCCGAGCCCCGGAAATTCGATCACCCTGCGCGTCGCGGCGCCGTCGAGCTTCACTGCCACGAGTGAACTCGCTGCCGCCGTCGGCGCAGCCGGCGCAGCCATCACGGCGCTTGACGTCACGGAATCCCACCACGACACCCTGGTTGTGGACGTCACCTGCAACACCACCGACGACGACCACGCCGCCCGCGTCAAGGACGCCCTGAACGCGCTCGACGGCGTCACGGTCCAGCACGTCTCGGACCGCACCTTCCTCATGCACCTCGGCGGCAAGCTCGAGGTGGTCCCCAAGGTAGCCCTGCGCAACCGCGACGACCTCTCCCGTGCCTATACCCCCGGCGTCGCCCGCGTCTGCCTCGCCATCGCCGAAGACCCGGCAGCAGCCCGCAACCTGACCGTCAAGCGCAACACCATCGCCGTCCTCACCGACGGTTCGGCCGTCCTGGGCCTGGGCAACATTGGCCCGGCCGCGGCCCTGCCCGTCATGGAAGGCAAAGCCGCCCTGTTCAAGCAGTTCGCCAACGTTGACGCCTGGCCGGTCTGCCTGGACACCCAGGACACCGAGGAAATCATCATGATTGCCAAGGCCATGGCGCCGGTCTACGGCGGCATCAACCTTGAGGACATTGCAGCTCCGCGCTGCTTTGAAATTGAGAAGCGCCTGCGCGATGAACTCGACATCCCCGTCTTCCACGACGACCAGCACGGTACGGCCATCGTCACCCTGGCAGCTCTCCACAACGCCTTGCGGGTGGTGGACAAGAAGCTCCCCGAGGTCCGCATTGTCGTCTCCGGCGTCGGCGCTGCAGGTTCGGCCATCATCCAGCTCCTCAAGGCCCAGGGCGCGCAGCACATCGTTGCCGCCGGCCGCTCCGGAGCCATCCACTCGGGCGAGCAGTACGACGACGAGCACCGCGCCTGGATTGCCGAAAACACCAATGAGGAAGGCTTCTCCGGAACCCTGCACGAAGCCATGGCCGGTGCCGACGTCTTCATCGGTGTCAGCGCCCCGCACGTGATCGGCGAAGAGCAGGTCGCCGCCATGGCCGAGAATGCGATCGTCTTCGCCATGGCCAACCCGACGCCGGAGATCGACCCTGTCATCGCGGCCAAGCACGCCGCCGTGGTGGCCACGGGCCGCAGCGATTACCCCAACCAGATCAACAACGTGCTGGCCTTCCCGGGCTTCTTCCGCGGGCTGCTCGACGCCGGCGCGAGCGACATCACGCCGGAGATGCTGGTGGCCGCCGCAGACGCCATTGCCAACCGGGTAGCTGACGATGAGCTCAACGCGAGCTACATTATCCCCAGCGTCTTCGATCCTCATGTCGCCGCCGATGTGGCTGCCGCAGTGGCAGGCGCAGCTCATGCAGCCCGCGCTCTCTAGAAAAGGACTTACGAATATGGCTATCACTGTCACTGACCGCCAGCCGGTCGACCGCGCGGAACAGATCCTGACACCGAAGGCCCTGGCCTTCGTCGAGGCGCTGCACCAGCGCTTCGCCGGCACGCGCAACGAGCTGCTCGAGTCCCGCCAGGCCAAGCGCGACGGCGTCGCCCGCACCAGCCGCCTGGACTTCCTCCCGGAGACGCAGGAAATCCGCGACGGCGACTGGAAGGTCGCCGAGGCGCCCGCCGCGCTGCAGGACCGCCGCGTCGAGATGACCGGCCCGGCCACCCCGGCCAAGATGGCCATCAACGCCCTGAACTCCGGCGCCAAGGTGTGGCTGGCGGACCTCGAGGACGCCAGCACGCCCACGTGGCCCAACGTCATCGACGCCATCCTGAACCTGCGCGACGCCGCAACCGGCACCTTGGCCTACACCTCGCCCGAAGGCAAGGAATATACGCTCCGCACCGACGCGCCGTTGGCTGTTGTGGTGGCCCGTCCCCGCGGCTGGCACATGGAGGAGCGCCACCTGCTGCTCGACGGCGTCCCCGCCGTGGGTGCGCTGGTGGACTTCGGCCTGCACTTCTTCCACACCGCCAAGCAACTGCTGCTCAACGGCCACGGCCCGTACTACTACCTGCCCAAGATGGAATCGCACCTCGAGGCCCGCCTCTGGAACGAGGTCTTCGTGTTCGCCCAGGACTTCCTCGGCATCCCGCAGGGCAGCGTCCGCGCCACGATGCTGATCGAAACCATCCCGGCCGCCTTCGAAATGGACGAGTTCCTCTACGAACTGCGGGACCACGCCTCGGGCCTGAACGCCGGCCGCTGGGACTACCTGTTCAGCATCATCAAGTACTTCCGCGACGCCGGCGAGGAATTTGTGCTGCCGGACCGCGCCTCCGTGGTCATGACGGCTCCGTTTATGCGCGCCTACACCGAGCTGCTGGTGAAGACCTGCCACAAGCGCGGCGCCTTCGCCATGGGCGGCATGGCTGCCGTCATCCCCAACCGCCGGCACCCCGAGGTCACCGAGGCCGCTTTCGCCAAGGTCCGCGCGGACAAGACCCGTGAGGCCAACGACGGGTTCGACGGCTCCTGGGTGGCCCACCCGGACCTCGTCCCCACCTGCCGCGAGGTGTTCGACGCCGCACTCGGCGAGCGCCCCAACCAGCTGGACAAGCAGCGCCCCGAAGTTTCGGTCACCGCTGACCAACTGATCGACATCGCCTCGGCCGACGGTCAGGTCACCGAAGGCGGGCTGCGGCTGAACCTGTATGTCGCCGTCGCCTATACCGCCGTCTGGCTCTCCGGCAACGGCGCCGTGGCCATCCACAACCTCATGGAGGACGCCGCCACCGCCGAGATCTCCCGCTCGCAGGTCTGGCAGCAGATCCGCAACAAGTCCGTCCTCGCCGACACCGGAAACACCGTCACCCGCGAACTGGTCGAAAAGATCCTGGGCGAGGAAACAGAACGGCTCCGGACCGAATTCGGCGACGAGGCCTTCCGCCTGTACTACCGGCCGGCCAGCACGCTGATCGCTGAGATCTGCCTGTCCGAGGACTACACGGACTTCCTCACCACGCCGGCCTACGAACTGGTGGGCTGAGGCATGGCGGTCTCCCCCACGCCGTCGCTCTCCGCGGCGGACCGCGCCGCCATCGACGCACAGCTGGCCGCCACCGACCAGCTGCTGGAACGCAATTACCCGGGCGACGACGGCACCCGCCAGCCCGTGCACACCGTGTACGTGCCGGCGGACCGTTTCACACCGTCGTTCGCTGCCGACTGGGGCGCCCAGGCGCTCACGACGGCGGAGGCGCACGGCGGACTCGAGAAGCTCGGCGCGCTGCTGGGCCAGGCGCCGGAGCTGGCTGCCGCCGTCGCCGCACGGGTCGGCGCCAAGCTGCGTACGGAACCGATCGAGGACCTGCGCCTCGATTTCGAGGATGGCTTCGGCGACCGCGGCGACGAGGCAGAGGACGTGGCGGCGGTCGCGGCGGCCAACGCTGTGGCCGCGGCAGTTGCCGCCGGCACCGCGCCGCCGTTCATCGGTATCCGATTCAAGTGCTTCGAGGCGCCCACCCGGGCCCGCGGCCTGAAGACACTGGACCTGTTCGTCTCCACGCTCGCGCAGGCCGGCGAACTTCCTGCCGGACTTATCCTGACCCTGCCCAAGGTCACCACAGTGGCCCAGGTCCAGGCGATGGACTTCGCCGTGTCCCGTCTGGAGGAAGTCCATGGGCTTCCCGCTGGCCGGCTCCGCTTCGAGGTACAGGTGGAAACGCCGCAGCTGATCCTCGGACCGGACGGCACCTCCCCCGTGGCACAGTTGCCGCACGTGGTTCCGGGACGCATCAGCGCCCTGCACTACGGCACGTACGACTACTCCGCCTCGCTGCAGATCTCGGCCGAGTACCAGTCCATGGAGCACCCGGTGGCGGACTTCGCCAAGGAAGTCATGCAACTGGCCGTCGCCGGCACGGGCATCCGCCTCTCGGACGGTTCCACCAACATCATCCCGGTGGGCGACGCCGTCGAGGATGCCTGGAAGCTGCACGGACGCCTCGTCCGCCGCTCGCTGGAGCGTGGCTATTACCAGGGCTGGGACCTGCACGCAGCCCAGCTGCCCAGCCGTTTCGCCGCCACGTACGCGTTCTACCGCGAGGGGCTCCCGGCCGCAGCGGCACGCCTGCGCAACTACGTGGAACGCACCGAAGGTGGGGTCATGGACGAACCCGCCACCGCCCGGGCCCTGGCCGCCTTCGTCCTGCGCGGCGTCCAGTGCGGCGCCGTGGGGACCGAAGAGGTTCAGGCGATTGCCGGCGTCGAACTTTCACAGCTGACCGCACTGGCGCACCCGCGGCTGGCACACTCCACTTCGAAGTAAGGATCCAATGATGGGCAAGTACTACTACCCCCAGGGCGGGCTGCCGCCGCAGACCCACCTCACCACGGAGCGGGCCATCGTCACGGAGGCCTACACGGTCATCCCCAAGGGCGTTATGACCGACATCGTGACCAGCACCCTGCCGGGTTTCTCCAACACGCGCTCCTGGATCCTGGCCCGCCCGATCTCCGGGTTTGCCACCACGTTCTCGCAGCTGATCGTGGAGATCGGCCCCGGCGGCGGTGCCCCCAAGGCCGAGTTCGAAGCAGGAGTGGAAGGCGTCGTCTTTGTCACCAAGGGCAAGGTCAACCTGACCCTTGACGGCGAACTGCACCAGCTGGAGGAAGGCGGCTACGCCTACCTGGCCGCCGGTGCCACCTGGGGCCTGGAGAACGTCTCGGATGACATTGTCTCGTTCCAATGGATCCGCAAGGCCTACGAGCGGCTTGAGGGTTACGAAGCAAAGTCCTTCGTTACCAGTGATGCCGAGGTGGAACCCACCGCGATGCCGGATACCGACGGCGCCTGGAAGACCACCCGCTTCACAGATTCCAGCGACCTGGCCCACGACATGCAGGTGAACATTGTGACGTTCCAGCCGGGCGGGGTCATCCCGTTCCCGGAAACCCACGTCATGGAGCACGGCCTGTACGTTCTGGAGGGCAAGGCCATGTACCTGCTCAACAACGACTGGGTTGAGGTGGAGGCCGGCGACTTCATGTGGCTGCGCGCCTTCTGCCCGCAGGCCTGCTACGCGGGTGGCCCGGGCGAGTTCCGCTACCTGCTCTACAAGGACATGAACCGCCAGATCAAGCTCACCTAGGCTGCCGGGGGGCCGGCTTAAACACAACGTACGACGGCGGCGCTTCAGTGCCGCCGTCGTCGTTCGTACCAGCGGCTCGGCAGCCAGGCGGATCCTTTCCCGATCCGCCGCCGGGGGCTCGCAGCCAGCCCTGTCATTGACAGCGTGGTGGTGGGATTCTGGAAGCGTGACGGCGTTGGTCGAGGGCGAGGTTCGAATCCGGTTGCTGGGCGGCTTCCGGGTGTCGGTGGGTTCGCGGGACATCCCGGATGGCGCGTGGCGTTTGCGTAAGGCCAAGGCCGTGGTCAAACTTCTGGCGTTGGCACCGGGTCACCGGTTGCAGCGGGAGCAGGTGCTGGATTATCTGTGGCCCGGGTTGGACCCGGATGCGGCCGGCGGTCAGCTTCGCAAGGTGGTCCACGAGGCCCGCCTCGTCTTGGATCCGAGCCTGTCGGCATTGGACCGGTACCTCATTTCGGGTGAGCAGCTCCGGCTGGACCGCGAGTCGACGTGGGTGGATGTTGAGGCGTTCGAGGCTGCGGCTTTGCGGGCACGCCGGACCGGCGACCCGGCCGCGTATGCGGCTGCGATCGGACTGTACGACGGGGATCTCCTGCCGGAGGACCGATATGAGGACTGGGCAATAACCAGGGAGGGGTCGCTCCGGTCTGATTTCCTCGCTCTGCTGGTCGAACAGGCACGATTGTTGGAGGCCCGCGCCAACTTCGACGACGCCGTATCGGCACTGCGTCGGGTCATTGCAGCTGACCCCGTCCACGAGGAGGCAGGTGCCGCGTTGATGCGGGTGCACGCTCTGGCGGGCCGGCGACACGAGGCGATGCAGGAACATGAGCGCCTGCGCGCAGCGCTGGACCGGGAACTAGGCATCGAGCCAGACCCTGCCACGGAACGGCTGTTCGAGCAGATCCGCTCAGGCCTGTCGTCGGAGCCTGAGCTGGCCGGCGAGTTGTTGGAGCAGGTCGGTGGCCTGCGGTTGGTCTCGGGCGATTTTCAGGGTGCGGTCGCAGCGTTCGTTGCGGCGGTTGCGCGCCTGCGCGGTTCCAGCGCCAATCACCGGTCGGCCCGGCTGCACCGCAAAGCCGCGCAGGCCCACCTTATGATGCAGGACGCGGCTGCCGCGGAGAGCCACTTACGGGCGGCCGAGGGCCTGCTGGCAGGCAGGAAGGACGAGGCCGAGAAGGCGCGGGTCCTGGAGGCGCGCGCGAACTGGCTGTGGTCCGTGGGGCGCTACGACGAAGCACAATCCGCAGCGGAGGCTAGCCTGGCGGCGGCCGCGGTCTACGGAACGGGCGAGGACGTCGCCGCGGTGCAGGAAACACTCGCCATCATCTGTCATATGCGCGGAGCATGGCGGCCTGGTGTTCAGGCCGAGATCGAGCGGCTGGGCGATGTGGGCGACGAGAATCCGCGGCTGGGAAGGATCTTCGAATTCCATTGCTGCATCGGTGAATACCATCTGTATGGGGACGGGCTGTGCGAGACGGTCGAAGACTATGCCCGCGGCACGCTGGCGCTGGCCATCGACCGGGGTGCGCGCCACGCTCAGGCGTTCGCCTGGTGCCTGCTCGGGGAATCACTCCTGTTGCAGGGACGCTGGGATGAAGCCGCGGGGTGCTTGGAGCGAAGCACGGAATTGTACGCTGAGCTCGATGCCCGCTCCGGTGCGCTGCCTTGGCAGCGGCTTGCCGAACTCGCGGTAATGCGAGGCGATAGCATCGCGGCGGCGGCGTACCTTCGTCACGGGATGGCGATCGCCGTGGTGTCACCCTTGGCCCGGCACACCTGGGGCCGGTTGTATGCGACAGCGGCGTTGGACGCGCTGGAGCGCCGCGATCCGGCCGAGGCAGTCCGCATAGTCCGGTCCGCGGCGGCGACCGCGGCGCGCTACGGCGAATGTCCGACCTGCACCGCCCTGCTGTATCCGATGGCGGCCGAAGCGTTCGCTGCGCTCGGCGACAGGGCGGGCGCAAACGTATTCGCCCAGGCAGCCGAGCGGGTTGGGCACTCCTTCCAAAGTTCGGCGTGGACTGCCATGGCCGAGTCCGCCCGCGGTTCGCTGGCGCTGACCGACGCGGACGCGGGCGGGGCACGCGAACGATTCCTCTCCGCGGCGCGCCTCTACGAAAGGGCCCATCAGCCTTTCTGGTCCGCCCGCTGCCGGCTGCAGGCCGCATTGGCCGGCGCGGGCGGTCCGGCTGACCGGCACCTGCTGGACGACGCTGCCATTGCGTTCGAGCAAATCGGCGCGCTGCGGGCGCTCGCCGCCGCGCGCCGGACAACCTCAGAACGGCAGGGCACCGAGTAGTAAAGCCCATGCCTTACACGGTCACTACCCGGTCGAAATCAGCACCGCTCATGTGCTCGCACAGCGCAACGCAGGCATCGAAGTGGGTCATGAACCCCGGGTTCTGCTTCCACGCGTCCCGGGACGCCTCGTCGGTCCACTCCGCGAACGAAACATAATGACCGGGGACACGTCGGTCACGAATGAGGTTCGCCACCAGGATCGACGGGTAGTTCGCCCGGGACCACTGAAGGAACTCGGTCCACCGGTCTATGAATTCCTGCTCGCTGCCCTGCTTCACCTGCCAGGTTCCTGAGGCATAGTGGTCTGCCATTGCTCTCACCCCCTTTCAGATTTCTCGCTTAACGGTAGGCCGCGACCGTTCCCCAGGCGTTCCCCCGGCACATTCCCACCCGACGGAAAATAAATTCCCACCCTATGGGAACATCTTTAGGCCGTCTATGATTCCAGCCACTAACGTCAGTGACATGCATAAAGATCCGAGCCATTCCGTGATATCGGAAGGCAACGCCTCGCGGTTCGTCGACATCCTGCTCGAATTCGCGCGGCACCGGACTTTGACTGCAGCCCAAATCAGCAAGACTACGGGCATCCCCGCCAGCGCCGTGTACCGGCACCTGACGCTGCTGGTGCAGTCCGGGCTGGTGGCGCAGACCAGGCGCCGCGGACAGTACAGCGCCGGCCCGGAAACCCTGCGCCTCGCCGCCAACTTCCGCCAGGAGGCCATGGTCAAGGGCCGCATCTCGGAGCAACTACAGCTGCTCTCCGATGAAACCCAGGAGCTGGCCGCCTATCTGGTGGTCCGCGGTGCGGAGGCACTGTGCGTGGATGCCGTTGAAGGCCCCCAGATGCTGCGCTGCAGCTACTCGCCGGGCCTCTCGCTCCCCCTGCTCAAGGGTGCCAGCGCAATGGCCCTGCTCGCGCACCTGGACCCCCAGGAGCAGAGCAGGATCGTGGCTGGGCTCGGACTGGGCGCAGAGGACGCAGACAACCTGAACCACGAGCTCCAGATCGTCCAGGGCCGCGGCTTCGGCCTCAGCTATGGGGCGGTGGATGCGGGCGTTTGGGGCGTCAGCTTCCCCGTGTTCGACGACGGCGGCCGGCTTTTGGGTGCCGTCAGCACCATGGCTCCGGCGGACCGGGCGGTCCGGCGCGAAAAGCAACTCATAGCAAGCACCCGTGACGCCGCATTGGCGCTCGGACACGGAGAAGGATCCCGATGACCAACCCCACCATCCAGCACACGTGGAGGGGCCGCGACGACGGTCCCGGCCCCGAACACCGGCGCTGGCACCACGCCGTGAACACGGCCCAGGCCGGCACCACGGGAATCGCCATCCTTGGATTCCGCAGCGATGAAGGCGTCCGCCGGAACAAAGGCCGCGTCGGCGCCGTCGACGGTCCCGCAAGCATCCGCTCCGCCCTCGCACCGATGGCGGCGCCGGCGGGACTCCTGGTCCGTGACCTTGGCGACACCAGCGTTGTGGACGGAAACCTCGAGGACGGCCAGGAGCGCCTCGGCGCCGCCGTCCGCCAGGCCCTGGACGCGGGCCACCTGCCCATCATCCTGGGCGGCGGCCACGAAACCGCCTTCGGCACCTACACGGGCCTCCGCGCCAGCCAGGTCACCGATGGACGCCGCATCGGCATCATCAACCTGGACGCGCACTTCGATCTGCGCGCCGAGGAAATCCCGTCCTCTGGCACGCCGTTCCGGCAGGTGGCCGAGGCCGAGCGCGCCCTCGGCCACGGCTTCAGCTACACGGTGGTGGGCATCAGCCAGCCGGGCAACACCGAGGCACTTTTCCAGACAGCCCGGGAGCTTGGCGTCAAGTACCTCCTGGACGAGGAATGCACCGAGTCCAGGACTGAACAGGTCCGGCAATTCACGCAGGACTTCATCGATTCCGTGGACCTCGTCTATCTGACGATCGACCTCGACGTCCTCCCCGCGTACGTCGCCCCGGGTGTCAGCGCACCGGCGTCGTACGGGGTTCCGCTCTCCGTGGTGCTGGAAGTGTGCCGCCAGCTGGCCCGCTCCCCCAAGCTCGCCGTCGTCGACGTGGTCGAACTGAACCCCAGGTTCGACATCGACTCCCGCACGGCACGCACGGCCGCCCGCCTCATCCACACGATCGCCTCCGGCGCGGCCAAGGCGCCCTGACTTCCGGAAAGGACAGCGGGTCACATCCTGCGGTTAGCCTCTGTGACAAGACCTGCCACCGGCCCCGTGGTAGTCGTCGTAGGTCCGCACCGGGCTCTCCGGTGCGGACCTATGACGACCCGAAGGATGGAAATGCGCAGCGCCACAGTAATGACCAGGAAGTCTTTGATAGTTGGATCCGGCCTGGGGCTGCTGGCACTTGTCACCGGCTGCAGCAGGTCCGCCGCAGGGGCCGCGGCACCCTCGCCGTCCGCCTCCGCAGCTCCCCATACCTGGTCCTATGACGGCGCCGAGGGTCCCGAACACTGGGGCGCCTTGAGCTCCGATTTCGGCTCCTGCTCGTCGGGCATCGCCCAGTCCCCCATCGACGTCGGTGGTGGCTCGGGTCTTTCCCCGGAGCCGCTCGCCCTGGCCTATTCCGCCTCCGAGTGCGAAATGACGGACAACGGCCACACCACCGAGCTGCGTGCCCTCACCGCCCAGGGCATCACGGTTGGCGGCAAGGAGTACGCGTTCAAGCAGCTGCACTTCCACGCCCCGTCCGAGCACACGCTGGGCGGTGTACGGCACGAAGCGGAGTTCCACTTCGTCCACCAGGCCGACGACGGCGGGCTGGCCGTCGTCGGGATCCTCGCCACAGTGGGGGCTACTAATGCGGCGTGGGCGCCGTTTACGGACGGTGCGCCAGCCGCAGCCGGCGGGCAGAAGGTGACGGCCGGCGTCGTGGACTTCCCGGCACTGTTCCCGGCGTCGCTGGATCATTTCGCGTATGACGGCAGCCTGACCACTCCGCCCTGCTCGGAAGGCGTGCGCTGGCTGATCCTCGAGACCCCCATTGAGCTGGGGGCCGGGCAGCTCGCCGCACTGCGCGCGGCGCACGCGGGCAACAGCCGGCCGGTCCAGCCGCTCAACGGCAGGGACGTCGTCGCGGTGGACCAGTAGGGCCTCAGACGGTGGCGGGGTCCGTGTTGGCGCCGCAGAGGATCACGGCCACGCGTTCCCCGGCCGCCGGGATGTAGGCGCCGGAGTGCAGGGCGGCGAAGGCTGTGGCCGCGCCGTGCTCCACGATGATGCGGTACTGCTCCCACAGCAGGGAGCGGGCGGCCACGATGTCCTCGTCGGAGACCAGAACGGCGCGGACGCCGGTACGGACGGCCACGTCGAAGCCGATCCGGCCGATCTGCCGGGCCCCCAGGGAGTCCGCGGCGATCCCGGAGACGGCCACGTCCACGGGGGTCCCGGCCGCGAGAGCGGCGTGCAGGGTGGGCGTGGATTCGGACTCGACGCCCACCACTTTGGCGAGGCCCTCCACGGCGGCCGCGACTCCCGCCATGAGCCCGCCGCCGCCCACGGCCACCACCACGGTGTCCACGTCGCCCAGCTGCTCCAGCAGTTCGGTTCCGATGGTGCCGGCGCCGGCTGCGATCTCGGGCTGGTCGTAGGCATGGCAGTAGACCGCGCCCGTCTCGGCGGCGTAAGCCATCGCGGCGTCGTACGCTTCGGAGTATTCGGCCCCGCGCTGGACCACGTTGGCGCCGATGGCCCAGAGCTTCTTGACCTTCACGGCCGGGGCGGTCTCGGGCACGAACACCGTGGCAGGGACGCCCACTTCCGTGGCCGCGTAGGCGTTGGCGAGCCCGGCGTTGCCGCCGGAGGCCACCACAATGCCGACGTCGTCCTTCAGCTCGCCGCGCTCCCGGCAGGCCAGGACCCGGTTGAACGCACCCCGGGCCTTGAACGTGCCGGTGTGCTGCATGAACTCGCACTTGAGCCACACTTCGCCGGGGAACGCGCCGCGGTCTGCCGCCAGCACGGGCGTGACGCGGATCCTCCCCGCAATCCGGGCGGCGGCTTCGTCGACGTCGGTGCGTGTGATCATGGGGAAATCCTCGTTCCGGGGTGGGGCTGGGTTCAACGTTCAGGCTATCGCCCGCGTAGACCTTCGCCGGGCATCCGGCGATAGAATCCCCCAAACAGGAGGCAAGGTACAGGGTGATTCCGTGGCACGTTCTGCAGGGCCTCCAGCGGTGGCCGCAACAAGGGAACTCAAGCCGGCCGGAGTATGGCGGCGGCTGCTCGCCTTGCTGCTCGACTACGTCGTCATCCTCGCGTGGATGGCTTTCCTGGGGTTTCTCTCGTTCCTGACCTATGTCGTCACAGGATCTCTGCCGGACACCCTTGGAACCCTTGGGCCGCTCGGCAGCCAGGTGCTGTACTTCTTTCTGCTGACCTTCGTTGTTGGCGTCTATCTGTATCGCTGCGAGTCGGGCCCGCACCATTCAACCTGGGGCAAGCGCCGGATGGGGCTGGCGGTGGTGGGAGCCGACGGCGCGGCTCCTTCCCGCAGCCGGATCCTGGTCCGCACAGTGGTGAAGCTGCTGCCGTGGGAGGCAGCCCATTTCTTCGTGTGGCAGATGATGTGGAGGTTCTACCAGCATGGCTATGATGCCGCGCCGCCCGTGTGGGTTTTTCTGGGGCTGCAGGCTTCAACTGCCGCGGCATTGGTTTACATCGCCATGGTGGTGTTCACAGGCCGTGGACCGCACGATCGCGCGGCCGGGACGGTGGTGGTCTGACGGCACCAGCAGGAACTGAATCAGCGAGCAATGGGGTGCGATGTCAGGTATTCGCGGAGACCTGGGATGGCGAAGTCCACGAGCCCGTGCCCTGCGGGTTCGATGAGTCCGGCATCCATGAGGCGCGTGCGGTAATTGCCTACCGCGTTTGGCCGCATTCCGGTGCGTGCGCCGATGTCCGTGGTCGACGACGCACGGCGGTCTTCGGCCATAGCCTGCAGAAAATCCCGGTCCCTGCCTGACGTGGTTGAAAGTGCCGCTTCGATGACCACACGTTCGTTCCGGCGTCGGGCGGCGGCCACGGCCCGAGCCACGGCCTCGGCATCCAGATCGTCGGATGCCTTTTCCGACTCCTGCCACAAGTGGTAGCCGACTAGCTGGATCAGAAATGGATACCCGCCGGTCGCCTCTGCCGCTTCCCTTGCAAGATTGGCGCTCAACGAGATCCTGGCCTCAGCGAACGTTTCAGAGAATGAGTGCTCCACTTCGGTGATGGAAGCCGCGTGGAGATCGATGCGGTCAGCACGCCGGAGGAAGGTAGCCACGCCTTCGTTGAGCAAGTCCGACACCGCAGCGGGCAACCCGGCGAAGATGAGGCCAATGGGAAGGCCTTCACGGATGAAGTGCTGCACGTCTGCGGCGAGCCGGGACAACTCTGCCCGATCTGCTGCATGGATTTCGTCGACGGTAATGACCAGTCCGGTCCCGCGTTGAGCCAGCAGACGCAGAAGCGCTGCACCGCGGGCGCGCCAGTCGACTTGCTCTTCGGGCGCGAGCTGGGTCGTGACGGAGAATCCGGCAACGGACAACGCCGTTACCCGGCGGCCTGTAGGCCCATCCCCCAGATCGTTCGTGAGCAGGCGCATCGACTCTCCGATCCGCCCCACAAATCCCCCTGTGGCCGTTTCGGAAACTACTGCCCAGCCGTTGTTCAGTGCCAAGTCTTCTGCCGCACCCAGCATCACGGTCTTGCCGATGCCCCTGGCACCGGTAAAGATTGTCAGAAGACCTGGCGCCCCTGATCCGATGCGCAGCCCGTAGGCAAACTCGTCGAGCACTCCCCCGCGGCCGATGAGGTCAGGCGGAGTCGCTCCCGCGGTCGGCCGAAAAGGGTTCTCCATCAGGGCTCCTGTGAATGTCTGTGTATCTTGTGAATCTTGTGAATCTCACACTACCCGACTCGTCCGCGGCTCACGCTGGCTCGGACACCTCAAGGTGAACGTGAACCTGATCGCCCACACCAATGCCGACCGTGGTCCTGATGGCCTTTTTGACGGGCAGCACGTAGGAGCCGCTCTTGCTGTCCGGGAAGAGCGACGTGGACCAGCCGGCCCCGGAGATGACTGCCGTGACCTTGACTGAGCCGAAGCCTCGACGCAACAGTGCTGTGTCCTCCCGGATCTCCGTGGCAAGCTTCTCCGGGGGCGTGAGGAAGTACCACCCGGCTTCTCCGGGATAGAGCCACAGCCTGGCCGGGAACGAATACTCCAGCGCCGCGTTTTGAGTATGGCACGCGACCATTGGGGCGAAATATCCCCACGGGCGCCAGCGTTGCCCCGGATATGACAACCATCGGAATCATCGGAGCAGGACACATTGGCAGCCAGGTGGCCCGAAAAGCGGTTGAAGTCGGCTACGACGTAGTGATCAGCAATTCCCGCGGTCCGGAAACGCTGGCCGCACTCGTGGCGGAACTGGGACCCCGCGCCCGGGCCGCGACGCCGGCCGAAGCGGCAGCGGCGGGCGATTTCGCCGTCGTGACCATTCCTTTCAGGAGCCTCGGCAGCATCCCCGTGGAGCCGCTCGCGGGGAAGATCGTGATCGATACCGGCAACTACTACTGGAAGCGCGACGGCCATGTTCCGGCCCTCGACGCCGGCGAAGCGACGTCCTCCGCGCTGGTGCAGGAACACCTGCCCACGTCCAAGGTGGCGAAGGGCTTCAACCACATCCGGTACAGCGAGATCACCACGGACGGCACGCCTGCCGGCACCCCGAACCGCCGTGCCCTGGCCAGCGCAAGCGACGACGCCGAGGCCAGCGAGCTCGTGACGAAGCTATATGACGAGTTCGGCTTCGACACGGTGGACCTCGGCCCGCTCTCCGAGAGCTGGCGCGCGGAGCCGGGCCGTCCGGCGAATGTGGTGCGGCAGAACGCTGCTGAACTCAGCGAGACCCTGGCCAAGGCGCCGCGGACCGTCTGACGTTTGGCGGGCGGTGCCGGCCGGTGCCGGCCTGCATTAATTAATCCATTCGGCGTATTATTCAGGGTGATCCACGTTCTCTTGGCCCAGACGCGGCCCAACCCTGACCCCTGACACCGAAGGATTTCCGTGAGCCACCTCAACCACAACCAGGCCGCACGGCCTGCCTCTGGCGCCGAAATGCCACCCCACGCCCTCGGCAGGGACATAGCCCTCGCCTTGTTGATCGGGCTTCTGGCGGGTTTGCTTGGGCTGGCCCCGTGGCTGGTCACCGGCGCGCAGCTTCCTCTGCAGAACCTTTGGGGCGCGGAAGTGTTGCCGCAGCAGATGCCCGTGTCGCTCCTGCCGTTGAGCCAATACGAACTCACCACGCTCGTTGCGCTGATGACCGTGGGAGGGGCGGCCGCCGGCCTGGCGGTGCGGCTTTGGTCCCCTGCCCGACGGCGGCTGATTGTCTGGTGTGCGGCCGGGGGCGTTCTCGCGGTGCAGGCCACGGTGACGGTTCAGGCGTTTTCAGTGCTCGACGGCGGATTGGCGGGCGGAGCGATGTCAGGCGTCTATTTCGCCGGGCTGCTCGCAGGGGTGCTAGCCGCTATCGCCGCGAGCATGGTGGCGCTTCTGCTCATCGCGGCGAAGTCCAGGGCCCTGACAGCCCTGGGTGTTGGTCTCATCGCCGTGCCTTTTGGGTCGTGGGTCGGCGAGTGGGCGGGGAATCTGGCCGGGGCGGCCAATGTGTCGCCAGCGGTATTGACGCTGCTGCGCTGGTTGCCCGCGGTGCTCGTCGGCGTGGCGCTGGCATGGTGCGGCCTCCGTCCCGCCCGCCGCGCATTCGTTTGGCTGGTGAACCTGGCCGCTCTGTGGGTGGTTCCTGCGTTGTTCATCTCCGTCAATTACGTCCTGGGCACACGATTGCCGGAGCGGGACCCGCAGGAATTGGCCCTGATGATCCGACAGATCCTAACGGCCACGCTCGGACCCGACGGCGGGGCCGGCCCGACCGTCCTCCTGGCACTGGCCATCGCGCTGGCAGGCGCGGCCGTCGGGGAATTAGCCCGCCGGCGTCGGCGTAGCTGAAGGCCCGGACTCAGCTGCGGGGCCGGTACCAGAACTACCTCAATCCCCCGCATTCCCGCAGATCTTTTAGGCTGCCAACAGGTCCGTGGGGGCCATTCCTTTCTACAATTTAAGTGGCGGCATAGGCGGCAATCAGCCGAACCGGCCGCACCACAAGGAGGACCGCAATGGGTTTGGGTGACAGGATCCACAACGCCGCGGAGAGGCTTCACGGCAAGGGAAAGAAGGCCGCCGGTGAGGTCAGCGGAAACGACCGCATGAGGGCAGAAGGCAAGGCCCGCGCAGTCCGGGCCGACCTCAAGCAAGCCGGCGAAAAGATCAGGAACGCCTTCAAGCGGCACTGAATACGATCAATCGAACGGGCGGCCCTGCCAGGAGCCGCCCGCTCTTTATGCCCGGTCGGGAAGAGTTTGGTGTCCCCGCCCCCGCCCAACCCACACACCCCCTTGACTCGCGCGCCCACCTTCCCTAAACTTTTCATAAAGCAGAATCTAAATTCCACAAAGCGGAAACTCGAGAAGAGCCAGGCAAGCGGAAGATAGATCAAAGCCCTCCTCGGAAGGACCTACGATGACGTACACAGTGAACTGCTCCATCCTCTTGACGGAGCTTCCCCTGCTCGAGCGCCCCGCAGCCGCAAAGGCTGCCGGTTTTGACGCCGTCGAGTTCTGGTGGCCCTTCGACACCTCCGTCCCCACAGACGCCCAGATCACCGGGTTTGAGAACGCCATCAAGGATGCCGGCGTACAGCTCACGGGCCTGAACTTCAACGCCGGCAACATGCCCGGCGGCGACCGCGGCCTGGTCTCCTGGCCCGCGCGTTCCACCGAATTCCTGGACAACATCGACGTCGTTGCCGGCATCGGTGAGCGCCTCGGCTGCAAGGCGTTCAACGCCCTCTACGGCAACCGCGTGGACGGCGAATCGGCCGAGAAGCAGGACGCCATCGGCGCCGAAAACCTCGCCGCGGCAGCTGCCGGCGTCGCAGGCATCGGCGGCACCGTCCTCCTCGAACCCGTCAGCGGCGCCGCCAAGTACCCGCTCCTCACGGCAGCGGACGCCCTCAAGGTGATCGCCCGCGTCAAGGCTGAATCCGGCGCAGAGAACATCAAGCTCCTCGCGGACTTCTACCACCTGGCAGTCAACGAGGACGACGTCGCAGCCGTCATCGAAAACCACGCCAAGGACTTCGGCCACATCCAGATTGCCGATAACCCCGGCCGCGGGGCTCCCGGAACCGGCGAGCTTCCCCTCGGGGAATGGATCGCCCGCAGCCGCGAACTCGGCTACGAAGGCTACATCGGCCTCGAATACAAGGAACCGGCGGAAACCGCGTTCAGCTGGGCCATCCACCAGCGCGTCGCCCGCTAGCCACCCCCAGCAACACCAACAGACTTTCAGTAAAGGAACCACAATGAGCAACGTTGCAGTCATCGGACTCGGAATCATGGGCCTCCCCATGGCCATCAACCTCGTCAAGGCCGGCCACACCGTCACCGGCTTCAACCGCAGCCAGGACAAGATCGACAAGCTCGTCTCCGAGGGCGGCCAGGGTGCCACGAGCATCGCCGATGCCGTCAAGGACGCCGACGTCGTCATCACCATGGTGCCGGACTCCCCCGACGTCGAGGGCGTAGTCAGCGGCAAGGACGGCGTCTTCGCCAACGCGAAGAAGGGCACCCTCTGGATCGACGCCAGCAGCATCCGCCCGGACGTCGCCAAGCGCCTCTCCGAAGAAGCAGCCGCAGCAGGCATCCGCCCCCTCGACGCCCCGGTCTCCGGCGGCGAACAGGGCGCCATCAACGCCGTTCTCTCCATCATGGTGGGCGGCGAGGCAGCGGACTTCGAGGCAGCACAGCCGGTCCTCACCGCCGTCGGCAAGACCATCGTCCATGTGGGCCCCTCCGGCTCCGGCCAGACCGTCAAGGCAGCCAACCAGCTGATCGTGGCCGTCAACATCCAGGTCCTCGGCGAAGCGATCGCGTTCCTTGAGGCCTACGGCGTGGACACCGACGCAGCCCTCAAGGTCCTCGGCGGCGGCCTGGCTGGCTCCAAGGTCCTCGACCAGAAGGGCCAGAAGATGCTCGACCGCAACTTCGACCCCGGCTTCCGCCTGGCCCTCCACCACAAGGACCTCGGCATCGTCACCTCGGCAGCCCGCGAAGCCAACGTCGCCGTCCCGCTTGGCGCCGTCGTCGCACAGCTCGTCGCCGCAACCGTCAACCAGGGCGACGGCGGCCTCGACCACTCCGGCCTCTTCAAGCAGGTCCTGCAGCTCAGCGGCCGCAAGTAGGCTTCGCTCCTCACCCGTAGTTTTTGTCCAGATAACGCTCTCAAATGCCCCTCTACACGGCGTTATCTGGACAAAAACTTCCTTCAGCACACCCAAAAACGGTTTCGACAAGCTCAACCACCGAAGACCACAGACTTTTCAAGGAGTACACAATGACTAAGATGCGCACCGTTGACGCTGCCGTCGCAATCCTGGTAAAGGAAGGCGCCATCGAGGCGTTCGGCCTGCCAGGAGCGGCAATCAACCCGTTCTACTCGGCAATGCGGAAGAACGGCGGGGTCCGCCACACGCTGGCCCGCCACGTTGAAGGCGCCAGCCACATGGCGGACGGCTATTCCCGGGCCAAGGATGGCAATATCGGCATCTGTATCGGTACCTCGGGCCCTGCCGGCACGGACATGATCACCGGCCTGTACGCGGCCTGGGCGGATTCCATCCCCATGCTCTGCATCACCGGCCAGGCCCCCGTGGCCAAGCTGCACAAGGAAGACTTCCAGGCCGTGGACATCCAGACCATCGCCGCCCCCGTCACCAAGATGTCCATGACCATCATGGAGCCCGGCCAGGTTCCGGGCGCCTTCCAGAAGGCCTTCCAGCTGATGCGCTCCGGCCGTCCGGGCCCGGTCCTGCTGGACCTGCCGTTCGACGTGCAGATGGCCGAGATCGAATTCGACATCGACGCCTACGAGCCCATCGTTGTCCAGAAGCCCACGGCCAGCCGGAAGCAGCTGGAAAAGGCGCTGGACATGCTGACCGCAGCCGAGCGCCCGCTGATCGTGGCCGGTGGCGGCATCATCAACGCCGGCGCCTCCGCGCAGCTGGTGGAACTGGCCGAACTTCTGAACGTTCCGGTCATCCCCACCCTGATGGGCTGGGGCACCATCCCGGACGACCACGTCCTCATGGCCGGCATGGTGGGCCTGCAGACCAGCCACCGCTACGGCAACGAGACCATGCTGGCCTCCGACTTCGTGATCGGCATCGGCAACCGCTGGGCCAACCGCCACACCGGCGGCCTGGACACCTACACGGCCGACCGCAAGTTCGTGCACATCGACATTGAGCCCACCCAGATCGGCCGCGTGTTCTCGCCGGACCTGGGCATCGCGTCCGACGCCGGTGCGGCGCTGGACGGGCTGATTGAGCTGGCACGCGAGCGCCAGGCAGCGAAGTCGCTGCCGGACTACGCCGGCTGGGTTGCCGAGTGCACCGCTCGCAAGGGCTCCCTGCAGCGCAAGACGCACTTCGAGAACGTGCCGATCAAGCCGCAGCGCGTGTACGAGGAGATGAACAAGGCGTTCGGCAAGGACACCACGTACGTGTCCACCATCGGCCTGTCGCAGATCGCCGGCGCGCAGCTGCTGCACGTTTTCGGCCCGCGCAAGTGGATCAACGCCGGCCAGGCGGGGCCCCTGGGCTGGACCGCCCCGGCCGCCCTGGGCGTAGTCCGCGGCAAGCCGGACGAGACCGTGGTTGCCCTGTCCGGTGACTACGACTTCCAGTTCATGATCGAAGAGCTGGCCGTGGGCGCGCAGTTCAACCTGCCGTACATCCACGTGGTGGTGAACAACTCCTACCTTGGCCTGATCCGCCAGTCGCAGCGCGGCTTCGAGATGGAACAGAACGTGTCCCTGGCGTTCGAGAACATCAACTCCCCCGAGACCAACGGCTACGGCGTGGACCACGTCAAGGTGGCCGAGGGCCTGGGCTGCAAGGCCATCCGCGTGGAAAACCCGTCCGATCTGCCGGCCGCGTTCGACAAGGCCAAGGCACTGATGGGCGAGTTCAAGGTTCCGGTGGTGGTTGAAGTGATCCTGGAAAAGGTCACCAACATCTCCATGGGCGTTGAAATCAACGGCGTGAACGAGTTCGAGGACCTGGCCGCCCGCGGCGAAGACGCCCCCACCGCGATCATCGCCCTGCTGGACTAGCGCCCGTACTCGACACATAAAGAAGGAGGTACCGGAATGCGTGTGGTCATCGCCCCGGACAAGTTCAAGGGCTCGCTGTCCGCCCCCGACGTCGCCAGCCGCCTGAGCGCGGGACTGCAGTCAGCTGTGGCGGACCTTGAGACCACACTCATTCCGGTGGCCGACGGCGGCGAGGGCACGCTCGACGCCGCCGTCGGCTCCGGCTTCACCCGCCGGACCGCCACTGTCACCGGCCCCACGGGCCAGCCGGTCCGGGTCGACTTCGCGGTCCGCGGCCGGGAGGCCGTGATCGAAATGGCCGCGGCATCCGGGCTCGCGCTGCTGCCCTCTGTCATCCAAGGCGGCGGCCCGGACTCCGGAACGGCCACCACCGCCACCAGCCTGGGCACCGGAGAACTCATCCGTGCCGCCCTGGACCTGGGCTGCCGGCAGATCATCCTGGGCGTTGGCGGCAGCGCCAACACCGACGGCGGCGCCGGCGTCCTGCAGGGCCTCGGCGCGGTCTTCCTGGACGCCCAGGGCAACGAGCTGCCCGGCGGCGGGGCCGCCCTGGCCCGCCTGGACCGGATCGATTTCTCCGGCCTGGACGTCCGGCTGGAGGACTCCCGCTTCACCCTGGCGTCCGACGTCGACAACCCCCTGCTGGGGCCCAGCGGCGCCGCCGCGATCTTCGGACCGCAGAAAGGCGCGACGCCGAGTGACGTCGTCGCCCTCGACGCCGCCCTGACGAATTTCGTCTCGGTCCTCGCCGGCGAGATCGGCATCCGCGCCGAGAGGGCCGCCGTCGCACCCGGCGCAGGAGCAGCCGGCGGCGTCGGCTACATTGCCATCGCGGCGCTGGCCGCGGCACGCAGGCCGGGCATCGACGTCGTCCTCGAATTCACTGAACTGGAGCAGCGGCTGGCCGGCGCGGACCTGGTCATCACCGGCGAAGGAAGCCTGGACGAGCAGAGCCTGCTCGGCAAAACGCCCATGGGTGTGGCACGCGCCGCGGCACGTGCCGGGATCCCTGTGATTGCCGTCTGCGGCCGCAGTACGCTGAGCCCGGAACAACTCACCGAAGCCGGATTCAAAGCCGTTCACGCCCTGACCGATTTTGAGTCCAATGTAGAAAAATGTATGGCCGAAGCAGGCCCGCTGCTTGAAGAATTAGGTAAGCACATCGGCGTGCACCTGCCTACGAGTGCAGCCCGTACCGACACCAAGGAGAACGTCCATGTCTGAAGAAACCACCCCCGCGGCCGGCGTGTTTGACCTGGTCATCCGCGGCCAGCGCATCCTCACCACCGCCGGCATCACCGCCCGCGAAGTCGGCATCCGCGGCGGCGTGATCGTCGCCATCGAGCCGTTCGGCAACGGCCTCACCGGCACTCAGGTCATTGACCTGGCCGACGACGAAACCCTGATCCCCGGCCTCGTGGACACGCACGTCCACGTGAACGAGCCCGGCCGCACCGAGTGGGAGGGCTTCGCCTCCGCCACCCGTGCAGCCGCCGCCGGCGGTGTCACCACCATCATCGACATGCCGCTGAACTCCATCCCGCCCACCACCACGGTGGAAGGCCTCAAGCTCAAGCGCGAGGTGGCCGAGGACCAGGCGTTTGTGGACGTCGGATTCTGGGGCGGCGCCGTACCGGGCAACAAGAAGGACCTCCGCGGCCTGCATGACGAGGGCGTGTTCGGCTTCAAGTGCTTCCTCCTGCACTCCGGCGTGGACGAGTTCCCGCACCTCGAAGCGGACGAGATGGAGGAGGACATGGCCGAGCTCAAGTCCTTCGACTCCCTCATGATCGTCCACGCCGAGGACTCCCACGCGATCGACCGCGCCCCGCACCCGGGCGGCGACCACTACGAAACGTTCCTGGCCTCCCGCCCGCGCGGCGCCGAGAACAAGGCCATCGCCGAGGTCATCGAGCGGGCCCGCTGGACCGGCGCCCGCGCCCACATCCTGCACCTGTCCTCCTCCGACGCGCTGCCCATGATCGCGAGTGCAAAGCGCGACGGCGTCCACCTCACCGTGGAGACGTGCCCGCACTACCTCACCCTGATGGCCGAGGAAATCCCCGACGGCGCCACGGCGTACAAGTGCTGCCCGCCCATCCGCGAGGCGTCCAACCGCGAGCTGCTCTGGAAGGGCCTGCAGGAGGGCACCATCGACTGCATCGTCTCGGACCACTCCCCCTCCACCCTGGACCTGAAGGACCTGGAAAACGGCGACTTCGCCGTGGCCTGGGGCGGCGTCTCCTCGCTGCAGCTGGGGCTGTCCCTGATCTGGACCGAGGCCCGGCACCGCGGCATTACCCTGGAACAGGTGGTTTCCTGGATGGCTGAGAAGCCCGCCGCTTTGGCCCGCCTGCACAACAAGGGCCAGCTGGCCCTCGGCTACGACGCGGACTTCTCCATCTTCGCGCCGGACGACGCGTTCGTCGTCGACGTCACCAAGCTCAAGCACAAGAACCCCATCACGCCCTACGACGGCAAGGCGCTCTCCGGCGTCGTCCGCAAAACGTTCCTTCGCGGCAACGAGATCGACGGCCGCACGCCCAGCGGCAAGCTGATCCGCCGCGGCGGCGTCTGAGGGCCCAGCGCGATGGCCGTCAACGTCCATGCACCATACCCGCGGCAGCACGCCGGCTCCCGTGTTGGCGTTAGTCCGGGCGCTCGTCCCGGCCTCCAGCCAGGGCTTCAGCCGCGCGGCCTGGCGGTGTGGCTCCAGCCCTGTGAAGGCCAGGACATCGACCCGGCGGTCTGGGCCCAGGCCGCCCAAGCGGTCCTGGCGCGTGCCCGGCAGCTCGCTCCGGAAGCCGGAGTCCACCTGTGGACCGCGGCCGGAACCGGGACGTCCGGCGTCGAGGGTTCAGACGGTCCCGACGTTTCCGACGGCGGCGCTGATGTTTCGGAAACGGTGTCCGACGCCGGAACCGGCACCGCCGCCGTCGTCACCCCGCCAGTCTCCCTGGCCGGGCGGCGGAGCATCGTGGCAGTGGATCTGGCCGCGGACACCGTCCTTTTGGATGGTGTCCCGGTCAGCCTGACCTTTATGGAATTCAGCCTCCTGAGGTACCTGGTGGAAAACCAGTCGCGGACGATTCAACGTGAAGAACTGCAAGGCGTCCTTGAGTCCCTGGACTGCCCGGGCGCGGCCTTCCGCTCCATCGACGTGTATGTTGGCCGTGTCCGGCGCAAGCTGGGCTCGGCCCGCCACGCCATCGCCACGGTGCGCGGGGGTGGCTACCAGTTTGTGCCCGGACCGGGCAGCACGGTCCGCGGACCCGCGGAATACTGCATCTAGGCAGCCCGTTGCACCGATAGATGATCGCCGGCCACGGCGGTTGCCCCACAAGTCAAGGATCGAAACATGACCCAGAAACTCATCGCCGGAACCCAGGCCCCCGATTTCGCTCTGCTCAACGCCGACGGCCAGAAGGTCTCCCTCTCCGATTACCGCGGACGCAACGTCATTGTGTACTTCTACCCGGAAGCCGCCACCCCCGGCTGCACCGCCGAGGCCTGCGACTTCCGCGACAACCTCGCCAGCCTGCAGTCCTCGGGCTACGAGGTCCTGGGCATCTCCCCGGACGCGCCGGAGAAACTGGCGGCCTTCACCGGCGACTTCGCCCTGACGTTCCCGCTGCTTTCCGACGAAGACCACGCCGTGGCGCTGGCCTACGGTGCCTGGGGCGAAAAGCTGGTGAACGGCGAAGTGGTTGACGGCCTGGTCCGTTCCACCGTGGTGCTCGACGCCGAAGGCAACGTCACGCTCACCCAGTACCAGATCAAGGCCCAGGGCCACGTCGCCGCGCTCAAGGAAGCACTGGGCATCTAAGGACCGCTGTCTCTTGCGGGTTATTTGTTTCGTCCGCGTGCGGCCACGCGCCAGCGGTCCACGATTTCGCCGCCGCTGACCACGGTGACCTCGTCGACGAGGTTCATGGCTATGCAGACGTGATTGGGGACAACCCGCAACCGGTCTCCGAGAGCCGGCAGCGTTGCCTCCGCCGGCCATATGACGGTGGCGTGGTGTTCTGACAGGGCGGTAATCCGGGCTTCCGGGTGGTCCAGGAGCCGCCCGAAGCCGGTGGCCCAGCCGGGCCGGTCCCCGCCGAGGATTTTGCTGCCGGAGTCCAGGATGACCCTTCGCGGTATGAGGTCGGTGCCTTCATGGCGGCTGACGACTGTTGCCGCGATGGTCAGTGCGATGTCTTCGGCCGCACAGCGATCCAGTTCCATTTGTTGGGCATCGCCGAAGACGTACACGCCGGGCCGGACTTCTGTGGCTCCGGAGTCGCCGGTGAGCGTGGCCGTGGGGGTGGACCCGCCGCTGACGTGGGTGATGGGGAACCCTGCCGCGGTGAGCAGGTCGGCGGTTTTGCCGAGGGCCAACCGTTCCTCGTCCGCGGCCTTCAGCGGCATGCCGGGGGCATAGCTGTGCCCCGGAAACGTGAAAATTCCCGTGACGCGCAGCCCTGCCCGCGCTGCGGCCTGGGCGACGTCGACAGCGGCGTCTGGTGCTATCCCGCTGCGGTGATGGCCGCTGTCGATCTCCAGCAGCACTTCAATCTCACCGGCGGCATCGCCCATGGACGCGGCCATGGTTTCGGCTGCTCCCCGTGAGTCCAGACCTACTGCGATCCTGGCTTTTGTTGCAAGGCGTTGGAGCCGTTCAGCCTGTCGGGGACCGACCCAGAGTGGATAGGCGATGAAGATGTCTTTGGCTCCGTGCTCTGCAAAGACTTCGGCCTCTCCGAGGGTGGCCACTGTCAGTCCGACGGCTCCGGCCGCCAGCTGCATTTCAGCGATTTCGGGCACTTTGTGCGTCTTAACATGTGGCCGAAGGTCCAGGCCCTTGGCCCGGACAGCAGTTGCCATGCGGTCGATATTTCGCCGGAGCACGTCCCGGTCGATGATGATCTCAGGTGTGTCGATTTCCTCTGGGATGGTCATCTTTGGTTTCCTCATCTCAACACTTTATGTGGAACAACCCTCGCATACTCTATGTATACAACACTGACCCTCGGGAAGACTTTTACAGCCGGCATGTACGCCTGCCGTCCGCCCGGCATGCCTCACGGACCTTACCTCAGCGGCGGCGGCTGTCGCATGCTCGTTGTTGTTCGTCCGCAGCCAGGTTCAAGTGTGTGAGATCTGGCTCGATGGTTTTGGTGTGACGGCCGGTGGCATCGCCGCCGGAACCCTGCGCGAACGGACACTTGGGGCCCCAGTCCAGGAGACGCACGACGGCGGGACCTCCCGCCGTCGTCCGCTTTCGTTAATGCCCTAACTGGGTCCGCAACGGAACAGACAGCGGACCGAGTTCAGCCGAGTGGGGCGGGTTTGCCCCCGGCCTGGAGCAGGCGATCGCCGCGGCGCGGTTAGCGTAGGCGGCGAGCCCGTGCAGTTCATCGCGGGATAGGCTCTGGAGCCTGTCCCGCGCGCCGGCCCCGAGCGCTGCGAGCTGGTCCAGACCGGAGATGAGCGCGGCCATGAAGGAGTCGCCGGCGCCCACGGTGTCTGCCACAGAGACGGGTCGGCTGCCATTTCCGCCCTCCCCTGGCGGGCAAGAATGACCGGGCCTGATGCGCCGCGCGTCAGGACTACGAGTGCCGGTCCGAGTTCAAGCCAGGCTGCCAGGCTTTCCTCCGGCGTCCGGTGCGGATAGAGCCAGGCGAGGTCCTCATCGCTGGCCTTGACGATGTCGCTCACGGCGACGAAACGCTCCGCCTGCGTGCGGGCCGCGGCCACATCGGGGCAAATCGCCGGCCGACAGTTGAGGATGAGGGTGGGCGATTCGATGCTGCCGAGCCGGCTCCACGCGTCGTGGTCCCGGCTGGCCCGGAAGTGGCGTGCTTTGGCCCAGGCGGTGGCCCTCGAATTGAAGAAAGTGTGTATTGCGTCGGAGTGGTCCGCAGCCCATTCCGGAGCGAAGAACAGGGGCTCCAGTGGCGCCATGTCGCCGCTGACCAGCGCTTCCATGGCGTACTTGGTGGGCTCGGCTCCGGCCAGTTTGCCTCCGCTGGTGGCAGCAAGAATCAGCGTACGAACACCTTGCGAGTGGTCGATAGCGAGCCACTGGGCCACCCGCCCGCCCATGGAGGGCCCTTAGTTTGCCACTACCCAGATGGCCTCTGCTGCGGAGGGACCCAGATCAACGTCCCGGTCCCCCAGCCTAATCGTGGTCACATCCGCATACGGGCGGTGTGCCAAGACTTGGAGCCGGGTGTCCGGTCCCAGCCCGAGCTGCGTGAAGTACCGAAGCATGTCCGGGTCCGCGTCCGAGATTCTGGTGATGGTGACCGTCCGTTCCGGTTCCACGGATGTTAGGGGTTCCCCCTGCGGGGCATGCGGCAGCCCATCGCCCGAGGGGATTGGGTCTCCGTGCGGATCCCTCGTGGGGAAGCCGAGCTTCTCGTCAATGCGCTGGATCATGGTGTCGGAAACGGCGTGCTCAAGGATCTCGGCCTCGTCGTGCACCTCATCCCAGCCGTAGCCCAGAATCTGCACGAGGAATGTTTCCAGGAGCCGGTGCCTGCGCACCATTTCGACAGCGTGTGCCCGGCCGGCGGGCGTCAGTTCGATGCTGCCATAGGGGGCATGGGTGACCAGGCCCTGCTTTGCCAGCCGACGGATGCCGTCCGAAACGGTTGACGGTTTCACTGCCATCCGCTCGGCCATGGCGCCAACAGTGATGGGAGCCTCGGCCCATTCCGTTGAGGACCAGATCATCTTCAGGTAGTCCTGCGCGGAAGCTGTCAGCTCGGAGACGGTCATAACTCCATATTACCAGCCGAACATGAATGTTAGACTGGCCTAACATAAGTGTTTGATCTATGGAGATGAGATGGACGGCATGCCGAAACCCGAGGGAAAGACGATGCCGACCCGGCGTGCCATGCTCACAGGAGCGGCGGCCTTCGCCGCCGCGCCTGCGCTTGCCGGCTGGGCACCGTTGGATTCCAAGGATCCCGGGCATCACGCCGGACACGGCACGGTCTCAGGTCAGGCAGCGAAGACCTCCACGGGCGTTTCCTCAGCGGCGGGCGCTGGTTCGCCCCGCACGGACTCTGGCCACATGACGAACCATGCCGGTCACGCAGGCTTCGCCGGCGGTTCCGTCCCGCCGGAGCGCGCCGGGATCGACCCGACTGCGATCCTGCACGATTTTGACCGAGGGACGACCAGTAAGCTTCCGGACGGCCGCACCCTCCGGGAATGGGACATCGTCGCGGTGGACAAAGATTTCGAGATCGCCCCCGGGGTGACGTTCCCGGGCTGGAGCTACAACGGCCGGATCCCCGGTCCCACTCTCTGGGCGCAGGAAGGCGACGCCCTCCGGATCCACTTCACCAACGCCGGCGCACACCCCCACACCATCCACTTCCACGGGATCCACCGGGCCGAGATGGACGGCACGCCGGGGATCGGCGCCGGGTCTATCGCCCCGGGCCAAAGCTTCACCTACGAATTCGATGCCACACCATTCGGCACGCATCTCTACCACTGCCACCAGTCGCCACTGGCGCCGCACATCGCCAAGGGCCTCTACGGCGGCTTCATCATCGAACCCAAAGAAGGCCGGCCGAAAGCCGACAACGAAATGGTCATGGTGATGAACGGCTACAACACCGACGGCGGCGACGACAACGAGTTCTACTCCGTCAACGGCCTGCCGTTCCATTTCATGGACTTCCCCGTCCAGGTCAAGCAGAACGAGCTGGTCCGGATCCACCTGATCAACGTCCTCGAATACGACCCCATCAATTCATTCCACGTGCACGGGAACTTCTTCCACTACTACCCCACCGGGACCATGCTGACCCCGAGTGAATACACCGACACCATCTCCCAGGTGCAGGGCCAGCGCGGCATTGTGGAGCTCCGCTTCCCGTACCGGGCAAATACATGTTCCACGCCCACAAGACCGAGTTCGCTGAACTGGGCTGGATGGGCTTCTTCGAGGTGGGCGCATCATGAGCCTTGATGAAAAGTCAGCAGCCGCCCTGGCGGCAGCACCCCACCGCCGGCCGCCGGTCCCAAGGTGGCTGCTCGGCATCGGTCCGCTGGTCCTGATCGCGATCCTCCTCGGACTGTTCACCCTGCTCAACGCACCGGGCCTCAACAAACTCTCCGAGGGCGTTCCGCCGAAGGAGGAGGTCGCCGTCGAAGACGTCCGCCTGACGGCTGGCCAGATCGCCATTACCGTCCGCAACGAAGGACCGGACCCGGTATCAGTCGCCCAGGTGAACGTCTCGGATTACTACGCCATGTTCACGCAGACCCGGGAAACCATGGCGCCGCTGGAGTCCACCACCCTCACCATCATCTACAACTGGGTGGAAGGGGACCCCTACGAGGTGGCGCTGGTGACCTCGAACGGCGGCAAGATCCCGGCGGTTATTGACGCGGCCGCCCTGAGTCCGGAGCGCGGCAGCTCCTTCTTCGGACTCATGTTGCTCATGGGGATCTATGTGGGCGTGATACCCGTGGCCCTGGGAATGCTGTGGATGCCGTTCGTGCGCCGTTCGTCCGCGTCCTGGGTCCGCGTCCTCTTGGGAGTCACCGTCGGGCTGCTGGCCTTCCTGGCCATCGACGCGACCCTCGAAGCCGTGGGACTCGTGGCCGGCAGCGGCGCGTTCGGCGGCCCCATGGTCGTCTTCCTCGGCGCTGTGACCGCCTACCTCATCCTCGAGGGGACGGATGCCTGGATGCGCCGGCACCAGAACCCGACTACTTCGGGCGAACCTGCAGCCCTGCCGCCCCAGCGCCTGGCGCTGCTGATCGCCATCGGCATCGGCCTGCACAACTTCGGCGAAGGCCTCGCCATAGGATCCGCCTACGCGGTGGGCTCACTCGCCCTGGGCGCGTCCCTGATTGTCGGCTTCGCCATCCACAACACCACCGAGGGCCTGGCGATCGTCACCCCGCTCGCCAAACAGCCCCCCGGCCTGGGCCGCCTGGTGATCCTGGGACTCATCGCAGGAGCGCCCGCGGCCGCCGGGGCCCTCCTCGGAGCGACCGTGTACCAGCCGGCCCTTGCGGCCTTCCTGCTCGGCATCGGAGCCGGAGCCGTCGCCCAGGTGGCCGTCAAACTCCTGCCAATGCTCAAGGACACCGCGGGCAAGACCCTCACCCCGCTCACCGGTGCCGGCGTCGTCCTGGGCATGGGACTGATGTTCGCCACCGGCCTGCTAGTCCAGGCCTAGGCCAACGAACCAACAGCGACTTGGCGGACGACGGCGGGACCTCCCGCCGTCGTCCGCTGGCGTTTAGTCGGGCTGCCCCGATTTTTTCGGCCTACCTATTGCCCCGGGACCAACGCTTCAGGCACACTGGCTACAGATCCGCAGGAACAGATGCTTCCGCCGATCCAGCCCGCCGGACAATTCGGCCGGCCACCGCCCCATCAGAGATGCCGGGCAACCCCTCTGGAACCACCGCTTTCCGCCTCCCCGGTACGCCCGGCCCCGGAAGCCTGTGCCCACCCAGAGTCCCGGGATCCCGCCGAGAAAGAGACCACCATGATCAAGCGCCACTCTGACCTCGTCCTGGCAATCACAGCCCACGATCCTGACACCGTCGAAAACGACCTCAACACCGCCGTGGAAATGGCCCGCGAACACGCCATGAGGGAAAGCCGCCACGGCATCCTGGTCACACAACACAGCTACACCAGCTACACGGTCGCCGTCAGCCGCGATGTCCCCTACGGGCAGACACACGAACGGCGCGATCTGCCCGCGTAGCAGTAACGCAAGCGGACGACGGCGGAACCTCCCGCCGTCATCCGTTTGCGTCTGGGGCCTGCGCGAACGGTCACTTAAGCCCCCGTGTGGTGGCGTAGTTTTGTGGCATGACGGAAACCTATCGGTACGACGTTGAGGTCCTGCATCTCCTGGTGTCGCCGGCGCACGCCTACTTCGGCCGCGCCCGCGAGGGTGCTGCGGATGTCCCCACCACGGACGCCGGGCGGGTGGAGCTCGTGGCGGGCAAGGGCATCGTCGGGGACCGGTTCTTCGGCAAGGCCGCGCACATGGACGCCGCAGTCACCCTGTTCGCGATCGAGTCACTCGAGGCCATCGCCACGGAACTGGGAACGGCACGGCTGGACCCGCTCCTGACCCGGCGCAACGTTGTACTCCGAGGGGCCCACCTGGCTCCGCTCCTGGGACACGACTTTGCTCTGGAATCCCAGGGAGACCTGGTGCGGCTCGCGGCCGGGCGGCCCGCCCATCCGTGCGTCTGGATGGATGAGATGCTCGCCCCGGGGGCGCACAAAGCAATGCGCGGGCGGGGCGGCGTGCGGTGCCGGGTACTTTCCGACGGCGTCCTGCACCGCGGGCCGGCGGTGCTGGTCAGCCCTGTGCCGTTGGAGCCCGAACGGGCTGGCGAGGCAACGGTGTTGCGGGCGTCGCGGCTGCCCTAGTTGGACGCTGCCCTAAGGTGCCGCCCTAGTCAGACGCCGCCCTAGTGAGAGTCGGCCGCCGGCAGGTCAGACGTGCTGATCCACGAGCACCGGGTTGCCGTCCGGATCCACGACGATAAAGCTCCCCGGCCCGGTGGTGTCCTCGTCAGCCTCGGACACGAACTCCGCGCCCTGGGCCTTGAGTTCCCGCTGCAGGTCGCGCACATCGGTGAAGGAGTCCAGCGCTTCCGCGTTCTGGCTTCAGCCCGGGTTGAACGTCAGCATGTCCTTCTCAAACATCCCCTGGAAGAGGCCAATAACAGTCTCACCGTTCTTGAGGTCGTTCCCTTGCCGGCTATGCCCGCTCCAGCCTCGCGCCCCTGGAGGTCCAGTCACGCTGATGGAGCCGCTCGATGCCGCCCAGGAGGAGATCCAGGGCGAACTCGAACTCAAACTGGTCGTCGCAGCCATGGCCCACCACCGAGTCATCGTCGTGGCTGGCGGCCGTTGCCACCTGCAGGACGTTCGGGTAGCGGACGAACATCTCCTGGAATATGGCAGCCTGGACTTCCGGCGCCACTTCAGCCCGCGATTCGCCGGACTCGCCGGCGGTTGAGTCGAACAGTTCCTGCGTGAAGCCCCACATCCGGCTGCCGATGGCGTGCATCACGTGGTGGGTGAGATCCACCGAAAAGCCCCCGGCGAGGAACATACCAATGAACGAGTCCATGTAGCCCAGGACGGCAGGGGTCGGGTTTGTGCGCGTTTCGAGGACGGGCCGGGCCCACTTGTGGCGCTGGAGGACGCGCCTGGCCGAGAGCACCCTCAGCCGCACGGTGCTCTTCCAGTCAGCATCGGCAACGGGAGGATCAATCTCGCCGATGATCACCTCCACCATGCCGTCGAGGAGCTCGTCTTTGTTGGCCACGTGTTTGTAGAGCGCCATGGGCACCACGTCGAGTTCCTGGGCGAGGCGGCGCATGCTGAGCGGGCCGATCCCCACCTCATCAGCGAGGGAGACAGCGGCCTGCAACACCCGATCCCGGTTCAACCGCGGCCGGCGTTCCACCGCAATCCGCTGAGTCACTATTCCCTGCTTCCGACGGCGTAAACATCTTCCATTGACAAGTGTACTAAGTACACCTAAAGTCGCTTTCATCAGAAAGGTGTACGCCGTACACCTAGCCAAACTCAGGAGCATCATGAATCAAACCCAGCCGGCGGCTGCCACAGCCGCTGCCGGAGCCTCGCTGTGAAAGCCGCGACCTACCGCCGGTTCGGCGGGCCGGACGTGGTCCGCGTCGAGGAGATCGCACGGCCCGCTCCGCGCGCTGGAGAGGTGCTCATCAAAGTCATGGCCAGCACGGTCAGCGTCGCCGACCACCGCGTCCGCAGCCGCAATGTCCCCAAGGGACTCGTGGCATTCACGGTCTTGGCCCTCGGCGTCTTCCGCCCGCGGACCCGGGTCCTCGGCGTGGACGTGGCCGGCGTAGTGGAGTCCATCGGCCCGGGCGTTACCGCCTTCCAGGCTGGCGACGAGGTTATTGCGATGCTCGGGGCAAGGTTCGGCGGCCACGCGGAGTACGTGTCCGTTCCGGCGAATGGGCCCATCGCCGCCAAGCCGCGGAATATGGGCTTTGAGGAGGCCGTCACGCTGCTCTTCGGCGGACTCACGGCGAAAACCTTCCTGGGCATGGCGGCCATCAAGACCGGCGACACGGTTCTTATCAACGGCGCCTCGGGCGCGGTGGGAACAGCGGCAATACAGCTGGCCAAACACCTGGGCGCCCACGTCACCGCTGTGAGCAGCGGGGCCAACAGGGAACTGGTGGAATCACTCGGCGCGGACGGCTTCATCGACTACACCGCGGCGGATTTCACCGGAGACGGAACAACGTACGACGTCGTCATGGACTGCGTGGGGAACGCCCCGTTCGCGAGGGTGCAAGGGAGCATCGCCCCGGGAGGTGCCTTGCTTCTGGTCATCGCCGACCTCAAAGGCATGCTCGGCGCGCGAGGACAGAGCCGCCGAAGCGGCAAGCTGGTCACTTTTGGCGGCCTCAAGCTCACGTACACCGCCGACGACGTCGCCTACCTTGTGAGCCTCGCGGAGGAAGGCAAGTATCAGGCTGTCATCGACAGGACCTACAACCTCGCCGACGTCGTCGAGGCCCACCGCTTCGTGGACACGGGACGCAAGCGCGGCAATGTGGTCCTCCGGGTCCACCAACTTCAGGGACAGACGTCATGAGCCGCACCCCTTAAGCAGCGTGCCCCCGAATCATTCCTCTGGGGATCCTTCTGGGGATCCTTCGGACTCGCCGTCCACCGGCCCCGCCCCTTCGGACTCCGGCACCGCATCGTGGTGCGGTTCGTCTTTGTGGCGGGCTTCCTGGAGGTGGTGCTCCAGTTTTTCCTCCGCCTCTCGGCGGCGTTGACCTACGGTCCGCATTTGTTGCGTTGTCGGAGCGGCGTGGGCGTGCTGGTGTGGGCCGTGATCCTGCGGGCCGTCAGCGATCTTCTCACTCATACTGAAATGGTCCCACCGTGCGTCAGTGTCGGGAAGGCGCCACGAACGACGGCGGCAGGTCCCGCCGTCGTCCGTTCCATTTAGTGCCCCTGATCTACGACGCCGACCAGCCGCCGTCGCGCGGCACGTGGAAGTATTCAGGTATGACTATCGATAATGATGATGCCAATACTCCGGCGCCAATGGACTCACCCGGCACAGACGCCTCGACCGATGTCAGCCGTGGTTGGGACCACGTCGGGGCCATCATTGTGGATGCCACGCTTCAGCGCCGCCAGAACTACAACGAAACCGTCAAGCCGCGCGTCGAAGCCCTCGTCGCGGAATGGCCGGATGCCGCCACGACGAGTGGATTCCGCCGGCACCTCGATACGGGGAAGCTCTCGGAAGTCATCGACTGGCCGTCGCCCGGCCGTCTGGCCCAGGTTGAGGACATCACGCAAGTGTTCGAGCGTCAGGGCATCGAAACGGTAGCGGAACTCCGCGGCACGCTCGAGGACCACACCCAGGGTGCCGCTCTTCGGGCAGCCCTTGCGCTCGTGCGCCACGTCAGTCCCAAAACGCTGGATTACATTGGCACGTTGAGCGGGATCTCAACAGGTGCGGCCGCCGACGGGACTGCCGGCGTGAAGGACCTGCCCTAACGGCACATCGTTTTTAATCGGCAAGTCAGTCAATGCGTTCTGGGTCGTCTCGCCGAAGCCTGAGGGCAACCCATAAACCGCAGCGCCGGCAAATGTAGGCTGGTTCGGTGCCGAGCGCATGAAGCTTCTTGCGACTCATCACCCTGCCGCAGCAGGAGCATCTGCATGTGGCTTCAGAGTCCATTGTTTTTGAGCGCTTCGGTTATTTGGTTGATAGTTGGCAGGCCAGCTAGCCCGCTTGGAGCTGCGTATATCCGGCAGGCCAGGTCGTTTGCAGGCGCGCCGGTCGGGAAAATGTCGGACCCATTGAGGGTGATGGTGGGGGAACCCGCAAATCCCGTGCCCGCGGTATCAGGCGCGGACTCCAGGAGTCGCGTAGTCACTGGAATATCGCTGTGTCCCAAGGCGGTCAGGGCTGATTCCAGCCGCTCCTGCGCCTTAGCAAGGTTGGGGCACTCGTCGATGTGGAGCAGTTCGATCCTCATAGAATCATTTTCCACCCCTAACGTCAGCCTGCGGGACTCACCGGCGGTGTGAAACAGCAGAAGCGGACGACGGCGGGATCCCGCCGTCGTCCGCTCGGTGGTTGAGCTTGTCGAAACCTGCCGCTCGCCTAGGCCCCGGCGGAGGCAGGAACCTTCAGTGGCTCCACCCTGCCAAGGACGAACAGGTAGTTCGCCGCACCGGCCAGCGACACGAATCCGATGACCGCGAGCGGCGCCACGTAGGATCCCGTCTGGTCCACCAGGACACCGATCAGGACCGGCGTGAAGATGCCTGCCAGGTTGGAGGCGAAGTTCTGGAGCCCCCCGATGGATCCGACGTGGCGGGAACTCGGGGCAATGTCCGCGGGGAGGGACCAGATGCCGGTGGCGGCGACCGTGAGGCTGGAGTACGCCACCGACAGGATGGCAAGTGCCATCCATGCCTCGGGGACCACGGCGGCAAACATAATGACCGAACCGCCGATCAGACCGCCGGCGATGGCGGACTTGCGGACCCGTGTTACAGAGATGCCGCGCTGGACGGCCCGGTCTGCAACATAGCCGGCCAGCCAGCCGAAGGCCACCGCGCAGATGCCCGGGATGGCGCCGAAGAGGCCGAGCTTGAGCAGGTCGAAGCCGCGTTCCTTCACGAGGTAGCTCGGGAAGAAGGTGATGAAGAAATAGATGGCGCTGTTCAGGCAGAAGAAGCCGAACATCATGCTGAGGATGGTGCGGTACTTGAAGAGTGAGCGCCAGGGAAGCTTCGCCGCGTCGGCGTCGTCGCTCGCTTCGCTCCGGGCACCGCCTTCCCGGATGTAAGCCCGCTCCTCGTCATTGGCCGTCGGGTGATCCTCGGGGCTCCGGTACACCTTCCACCACACGACAGCCCAGATGAGGCCGGCCACACCAATGATGATGAAGACCGCGTGCCAGGACGTGAAGGCGACGATCAACGTGACGATCGGCAGCGCGATGACCGCACCTACACGGGAGCCTGAGTCCCAGATACTGGTGGCAAAGGCCCGTTCGCGGACCGGGAACCAGGTGGCCACCACCTTGGCGGCGGTGCTGGGGGCCGGGCTTTCACCTACACCGAGCAGGAAGCGTGCGGCGAACAGCGACCAGAAATTCTGCGCAAAGGCGGTGACCATGGTGAAGACGGACCACCATACTGCTGCCAGGGTGAAGGACTTCCGCGGCCCAACCTTGTCCACGTACCACCCGGCGGCCAGCTGGCAGAAGTCATACGCCCAGAAGAAGGCGGCGAAAATGAGACCCTGCTGGGTTGCCGAGAGCTCAAAATCCTTACCCATGATCGGCAGGGCAACGCTGAGGCTGGAGCGGTCAAGGTAGTTAATACTGAGTCCCACGAAAGCGAGCCAGATGATCACCCAGCGCTTGCGGGTCATGGTGCGGGGAGCCTTGGAGGAACGATCGGGGGAAGAATTGGGGGCGAGCCTGCTGCCTAGGACAGTCATACCGTCTCCTTTGACGTAAACGTGGCTTTCGGGTGCCTGGACACCGGGGAGGGCGCCGAGGATTCCGGCGCAATATCATGTAGGAATCGGAATAATCATATAGTTAATGTGATCCAGAGCAACTTTTGGACGAAAACGCCCCACCCCGCCCGCTCCCACCCGTGGAATATGATTCCCAAAGCGACTCCACCAACCAGCACAAAGAGGTAACCGCGTGCCCACACGTCAATCATCCGATGCATCCAAAGGCAAGGCAGCCGTCAGTGACGTCTACGCCGCCATGCGGGCCTCCATCCTCAAGGGCGAAATTGCACCCGGCGCACGGATCAATATTGATGCGGTCTCCCGCAGCCTGGGCGTCTCACAGACCCCGGTCCGCGAAGTTCTGCAACGGCTGGAGGGTGACAACCTGGTGGTCTACAGCCCCGGCCGAGGATACAGCACCACACCGCTGCTGGACCTGCCCGCGCTGCGATCGCTCTTTGAGTTCCGGCTGCTGGTGGAACCGTGGGCCGCGCGGTCCGCGGCCGTGGACCGCCTCGCCAACCCCGCCGCGGCCCTGGAGAAGGAACTGTCGGCCATCCGCGACTCCATGAAGACCACCAGCGGCGACGCGCGGCAGGACCTCGTGGCCCATGACACCCGCTTCCATGACACCATCCTGCTGGCAGCCGGGAACCCGGTAGTCCAGCACGCCTTCGCCCAGACCCACTGCCACCTGCACACCTTCCGCCTCTACCCGGCAGACATCGACGGCGCCATCACCATCGCCGAGCATGCCACCGTACGGGAGGCCATCGCATCCTGCCTGCCCGACCGCGCCGAGGAGGCGATGGCCGAGCACATCAGGAACTCCTTCGCCCGGTTCGCCAAGGCCTTCGAAGGCACGGCAGACCTCTCGCCGCTGGAGAACGGCGGACCACCAAGAAGGCATATCGTCACCTGAAATCGAAGCTCCGGCCTGCTGGCCGGGGCTTCTTTTTTCTCCGGCACTTGATCTGAGTCACCGTTCCTATATGATTATGAGAATTCATATAGGAATCGTGTCCACGAATTGAATTGACCAGAGAGAGAAGAAACCCATGACCTCCGTCATTTCCATCCACACCCAAGACGTGCGGTTCCCCACGTCCCTGGAGCTCGACGGTTCCGACGCGGTCAACGTTGACCCGGACTACTCCGCCGCGTACGTCGTCATCCGCACCGACGCGGGCGACGAAGGCCACGGCTTTGTTTTCACCTGCGGACGCGGCAACGAGATCCTCACGCACGCCATCGACGCCTACGCCGGCCTGCTCCTCGGCCGGGACATTGATGAACTGATCTACGACCTCGGTGGCGCGTCGAAGCGCCTCATCCACGATTCCCAGCTGCGCTGGCTCGGTCCGGAGAAGGGCGTCACGCAGATGGCGGCCGGTGCCCTCGTCAGCGCACTCTGGGACATCCGCGCACGGCGCGAGAACAAGCCCCTGTGGCTCCTGCTCAGCGAGATGCCCGCCGAGGAAATCGTCGACGTCGTAGATTTCACCCACATCCGCGACGCTCTCAGCCCCCAGCAGGCACTGGACATCCTGCGCGCCGGCGAAGACGGAAAGGCCGCCCGGATCGCCGCCCTGAAGGTGGACGGATACCCCGCCTACACCACCTCGCCGGGCTGGCTGGGCTACAGCGACGAGAAGCTGGTCCGCCTGAGCAAGGAAGCCGCCGCGGACGGCTTCTCCATGATCAAGCTGAAGGTGGGCGGCGACATCAATGACGACCGCCGCCGCATGGCCCTGGCCCGAAAGGCCGTGGGCGACCTCCCGATCGCCATCGATGCCAACCAGCGGTGGGAAGTGTCCGAGGCCATCGAGTGGGTCAACCAGCTCTCCGAGTTCAACCCGTACTGGATCGAAGAACCCACCAGCACGGACGACATCCTGGGCCACGCGGAGATCCGGAAGGGCGTTGCCCCCGTCCGTGTCGCCACCGGCGAGGCCGTCGCCAGCCGCATCGTGTTCAAGCAGCTGCTCCAGGCCGGTTCCATCGACGTCCTCCAGCTGGATTCCACCCGCGTGGGCGGCGTCAACGAGAACATCGCCAACCTCCTGCTCGCTGCCCGCTTCAACGTACCGGTCTGCCCGCACGCCGGCGGCGTGGGGCTGTGCGAACTCGTCCAGCACTTCTCCTTCTTCGACTATGCAGCCATCACCGGGAGCCAGGACGGCCGGATGATCGAGTACGTTGACCACCTGCACGAGCACTTCGCCGAACCGGTCCGCATCGTCAACGGCCGCTACGCCGCCCCGGAACTCCCGGGCACCGGCGCCGAAATGCTCAGCGCCTCGCGGGCACGCTGGGAGTTCCCCGCCGGGGCCGGATGGCTCGAAGTGGGCGACCGCGCCGCGGTGACAGGCGCCTCTGTGACCGGAGCCGGTGCGCTCCGATGACAACCACGGTCCATGACCTCAACGCGAGTGTCGACGCCGCCCACGCCGCGTTCGAAAAGGGCCGCACCGCAGACACCGGCACCCGCGCAGCCTGGCTGGAGGCGATAGCAGCCGCGCTGGAGAACGACGCCGATGCGCTGGTGGAAATCGCCGCCCAGGAAACCCACCTGGGCGAGCCACGGCTCCGGGGCGAGCTCAAGCGCACGGTCTTCCAGCTCAGGCTCTTCGCCACGGAAGTCCGCGACGGTGAGCACTTCGACGCCACCATCGATCACGTGGACGCGGACTGGGGCATGGGCCCGCGGCCGGATCTGCGCCGGCTCAACGTGCCCATCGGCGTCGTGGGCGTCTTCGGGGCCTCCAACTTCCCCTTCGCCTTCAGCGTGATGGGCGGCGACAGTGCCTCGGCCCTGGCCGCCGGGTGCGCCGTGGTGCACAAGGCACACGACGGGCACCGGGACCTCGCGCTCCGCACCGCCGAAACTGTCATCGCCGCGCTGGATGCCGCCGGAGCCCCTTCCGGGCTGTTCTCGCTCGTCACCGGCCGGCCTGCCGCGGAGGCCCTGGTGGACCATCCCGCCGTTAAGGCCATCGGGTTCACGGGTTCGACGGCGGGCGGCCGGGCACTGTTCAACCGTGCCGCCGCCCGGCCCGAACCGATTCCCTTCTTCGGCGAACTGGGCGGCATCAACGCCGTGTTCGTCACCGAGAACGCCTGGGCGCTGCGGCGCGACGAAATCCTCAGCGGATACGCCGCTTCATTCACCATGGGAATGGGCCAGTTCTGCACCAAGCCGGGGCTGCTGTTTGTTCCGGCTGGAGAGGCCGACGGCGTCCGGCAGGTTCTGAGCGGCGCGCTGGCGGACTTTGCCGCAGCACGGCTGCTGAGCCCGCGGTTGCACGAGGGCTACCGGCAGTCCGTGCAGGATCTGCGGGGCACCACAGGGGTGGAGGTTCTTGTGGAAGGAGACTTCGACGAGGCACCGGCGCCAACCGTACTCCACACGACTTCCGCAGCTGTCCGCAGTGATCCGTCAATTCTGCGGCAGGAAATGTTCGGGCCCGCCAGCCTGGTGGTGGAGTACGGCGACGAATCGGAACTCCTGGAACTCACCGGACTGCTGGAGGGACAGCTGACCACCACGCTCCAGGCGGAGCCGGAGGATGACGTGTCAGAACTGGCCGCACGGCTGACGGACATCAGCGGCCGGGTCCTCTGGAACGGCTGGCCCACGGGGGTCACGGTCAGCTACGCCCAGCACCACGGCGGACCGTACCCCGCCACAACATCGGCCACTACCTCGGTAGGAACGGCCGCGATCCGGCGCTTCCTCCGGCCTGTGGCCTACCAGTCGTTCCCGGAAGGTCGCCTGCCCGAACCTCTGCAGGACGCCAATCCCTGGCGGGTTCCGCAGCGAGTGGATGGGGTGTGGCAGCGGCCCGTCCGGCAGGGACAGACTGCAGTCCAGACTGCAGGAATCGAGGTCCGGCCATGAGCGCCGCATTGGACCACGGCGGGGCCTCGGTACTCCCGGACGACGCGGCACGGGCACTCCTGATCGGCCGCGTCTGGGATGTCGAAACCGGCGGACCACGCGTGGTCGCCGTCCAGGAGCAGGACGTCTTCGACCTCCAGCATCTGGCCGAAACCGTCTCCGAGCTCCTGGAACGGCCGGATCTCGTGGCCGCCGTCCGCGCCGCCATGACAGTGCCCCGGTGGAAGACCAGCGAGATCATTCACGCGTCGCTGACGCGGGACGCGGCCCGTCCGCATTTCCTGGCTCCGGTGGACCTCCAAGTCATCAAGGCCTGCGGCGTGACGTTTGTGGACAGCATGATCGAACGGGTCATCGAGGAGCGCTGCGGCGGCGACGCCAGCCGCGCGGCCGAGATGCGGGAACTGGTGGGCCGTGCCCTCGGCGGCAGCATCAGCTCCATCCGGCCCGGCTCCCCCGCGGCTGCCGAAGCCAAGAAGGTGCTCATCGCCGAAGGGCTGTGGTCGCAGTACCTGGAGGTGGGGATCGGGCCGGATCCCGAGGTCTTCACGAAGGCCCCGGTGCTCTCCTCGGTGGGGCTGGGCGCGGGGGTCGGGATCCCTGCGTTCTCCTCCTGGAACAACCCGGAACCGGAACTGGTGCTTATTGCCACCTCGGCCGGCACAGTTGTGGGCGCAACCCTAGGCAACGACGTGAACCTGAGAGACGTGGAGGGCCGGAGTGCCCTGCTGCTGGGGAAGGCGAAGGACAACAACGCGTCCAGCGCCCTAGGTCCATTGATCCGGTTGTTCGACGACGGTTTCACCCTGGAGACGCTGCGCCAGGAGGAGATCCTGCTGCGCATCGAAGGCGAGGACGGCTACTCGCTGGAGGGACGCAATTCCGTGTCCCGGATCAGCCGTCCGTTCGAAGAGCTCGTCACCGCGACGGTTGGGAAGCACCACCAGTACCCGGACGGCTTTGCCCTGTTCACCGGCACGCTGTTCGCGCCGACCCAGGACAGGGACCACCCGGGCCAGGGGTTCACGCACCACCTGGGCGACACTGTGACCATCCGCAGCAGCCATCTCGGAGCCCTCGTGAACGTTGTGGGGGCGGCAGAAGAGTTACCGGAATGGTCGTTTGGCCTGCGGCAGCTGTTCGGCTATCTTCATGCCCAACGCGAAGTCCGCGCATCAAGCAGTAAGGAATATGCCTCATGAAGTTCGCCCAGATTGGCGCCCCGGGCGCCGAACAGCCCGTCCTGGTCCACGGGGACCGGCACTACTTGCTCCAGAGCATCACACCGGCCATCAACGGTGACTTTCTGTCCAACGGTGGCCCCGCGGCTGCCGCCGCTGCACTGGCCGCAGGCACGCTGCCGGACGTAAGCTCCGACGTCGCACGCTACGGCGCCCCGGTGGTGCGCCCGTCCGCCGTCGTCTGCGTTGGCCTGAACTATGCTGCCCACGCAGCGGAATCGGGTGCCCAGCCGCCTGAGCATCCGGTCATCTTCCTCAAGACGCCCAATACGGTGGGTGGTCCGGACGATGCTGTGGCCATCCCCCGGGGCTCGACCAAGACCGACTGGGAGGTGGAGCTCGGGATCATCATCGGCAAACGCGCCTCCTACCTGAACTCCCCCGAGGCCGCCCGGGACCACATCGGCGGGTTTGTGGTGGTGGACGATCTCTCCGAGCGTGACTTCCAGCTGAACGTTTCCGGTGGCCAGTGGTCCAAGGGCAAGAGCTCACCGGGGTTCTGCCCCACGGGTCCCTACCTGGTCACCCCGGACGAGGTCGACGCCGGCAATCTGCGGCTCCGCAGCTGGGTCAACGGCGAAATCCGCCAGGATTCATCCACCGCGGACATGATCTTCGACGTCGAGACCATCGTCTGGAATCTGAGCCAGTACATGGTGCTCGAGCCCGGCGACCTCATCTGCACCGGCACCCCCGAGGGAGTCGCGCTGTCCGGGCGGTTCCCGTACCTGAAGGCCGGCGACGTTGTGGAAATCGAAATTGAAGGGCTGGGGCGCCAGCGCCATGAATTCATCGCATGAACGGAGACCCAGCAATGGAGTTTGAAGGCATTCGTGTCATCGTCACCGGCGGGGCTTCCGGCATCGGAGCGGCCACAACGGCGCACTTGACCCGGCGCGGGGCGAAGGTGGCGGTGCTGGATCTGAACCCGGACGCAGCATCCGAAGCGGCGCTGTCGATCCGTTGCGACGTGGCCGATGACGCTTCGGTGCGTGCCGCCGTCGAACGCGTTGCCCGGGAATTCGGGGGGATCGACGTCGTGGTCAACAACGCAGGCATTGGAGCCCTGGGAACCGTTGCGGACAATGACGACGCCGAGTGGCAGCGCGTTCTGGACGTCAACGTGATCGGCGCGGTGCGGGTAAGCCGTGCCGCCTTGCCCCATCTCCGGCAGTCTCCCGCCGCCGCGATCGTCAACACGTCCTCCATCGCCGCCACGGCCGGGCTGCCCGCCCGCGCACTCTACGCGGCCACCAAGGGCGCCATCCGGGCACTGACGCTCAGCATGGCGGCCGATCACGTCCGCGAAGGCATCCGGGTCAACTGTGTCAATCCGGGCACGGCTGACACGCCCTGGATCAACCGGCTGCTGAGCCAGGCGGATGACCCGGTAGCGGAGCGCGCGGCGCTGGAGGCCAGGCAGCCGCACGGCCGGCTGGTGACGCCGGAGGAGGTTGCAGCGGCGGTTGCGTATCTGGCCAGTCCGCTGGCCGGTTCGACGACGGGCACTGAACTGGCGGTCGACGGCGGCATGCAGGCGGTGCGTCTGCGTCCCGTCGAGTAGCGTCCCGCCAGGGTAACGCCCCGTCGGAGTAGAAGCTGCGAGGCGCCGTCGTGTCCTGTTATCGGGGCACGGCGGCGCCTCTGGAGTTTCAGGAGGGAGGCGCGGTCCCCTTCCGGCGAGCGCACACAAGCGGTTTTGAGGAGGGGCTTGACCTGTGTCACATCACCTATATGATAGTGCGTATTCCTATATGATCTCCGACGGCGAGCGACCGGGATCCCCGGACTCCGTCACCCCGCATCCGATCCGCATCAACAATCTCCAGGAGAGCACCCATGTTCAAAGCAACACCGAAGTTGCTTCTTGTACCGGCTATCGCGTTGGCCCTCACGCTGGGAGGCTGCTCCTCCGGCGGCGCCTCGGCCGGCGCTGCGAGCGCAACAGGAGCCGTGGCGGACAGCCACCTCACCCAGATCCTCAAGACGAAGACGATCAAGATCGCCGTCAGTGCCGATTCTCCGGGATACGGCGTGATGACGTCATCTGGTGAGCACGAGGGTTTCGACATTGATGTCGCGAACGCGCTCGGCGCCTCGCTGGGCGCAAAGATTGAGTTCGTCACGGCCACGAACGAAAGCCGCATCCCGCTGCTGCAGACCGACAAGGCGGACGCCGTCATTGCAACCTTCACGGCATCGGATGCGCGCGCCCAGGTGGTGGACATGTCCGAGCCGTACGCAGCCAGCTCCACCGTCTTTATGGTGCCCGCGGGAAGCCCGATCGCCAGCTACGCGGATCTGGACGGGAAATCCGTGGCCACGTCGCGCGGAAGTGTGGGCGAGCAAATCCTCAAGGCCACCTTCCCGAACGCCAAGATCGCCGGCTTCAACACCACGGCCGATTCCATCCAGGCCCTCAAGAGCGGCAAAGTGGACGCACTGATTGAAAACAACGCGATCATCGGCGGGCTCGTGAAGAGTGAGCCGTCCGCATTCCAGGTGCTCAAGGGCGACCCGATCAGGCCGGCGCTGTTCTCCATCGGCGTCAAGCAGGGCGACCAGACGTGGGTTAACTACATCAACAACTTCATCCGGAACTACACCATCTCCGGACAGAACGAGGCCTCCCTGCAGAAGTGGTTCGGGCTGGAACTTCCGCCCTTCCTCGCCCACTAACAGTATTCGGACGCACTCTCCGGTGTGGGTGGAGGACAGGCAGTTGTTCACCCACACCGCCGTTCACGGATAGGACCCTTTGCTCATGGCTTTATATTTCGGAGACCTTCTCCCGTTCAGCTCGCTATTGCTTGAGGGGCTCTGGACAGCTCTGTACATCACGCTCGTGGCCATGGTGGCGGGAAGCGCACTCGGCGTCTTTCTGTACCTGGGGAAGGTCGGGCCCGGAAAAGCAGTCAGCATCTTCTGCACGTGCTACATCGAGGCCATCCGCAACACGCCTCTGCTGGTGCAGCTGTACCTGATCTACTTTGCCCTTCCCGCGCTGGGCATCAATCTCGAACCCATCTGGGCCGCCGTCATTGGCCTGACCCTCAACAACGCGGCATACACGGCGGAAATATACCGGGCCGGCTTCGAGTCGGTGCCCCACGGCCTGCGTGAGGCCGGCAAGGCGCTGGGCATGAAGAACGCCCAGATCGTGCGCTACATCGTCCTGCTGCCGGCCACGCGGAACGTTTTCCCTGCACTGACCAACCAGCTGATTCTGCTGTTCCTGGCTTCGTCGATTGGATCCATCATCTCGCTTCCTGAACTGACCAACGCGATCATGAGCGTCAGCAACACCACGTACCGGACCATCGAGGTGCTCGCAGTGGGCGGGCTGCTCTACCTTGGCGTTTCCGCCCTGTTGTCCCTGGCCTCCAAACGGGCCGAGACGACGCTGTTCCGGTGGGCGGTGGGCGCACGTGTTTAGGGCCTTTGATTGGCAGGACCTCATTCCGCTGGCCAAGGGAGCATGGCTGACCATTCAGCTCTGCGCCATGTCCGGCATTCTCGGAATCATCTTCGGCCTGATTCTTGGCATTGCCAGAACCTCCCCCAGCAGGATCGCCCGGTGGATCAGCACCATCTACATCAGCTGCGTTCGCGGCATCCCGATTCTGGTCATCATCTTCTTCATCTTCTTCGGGATCCCGCTGCTGTTCCCCGGCCTGGAACTGGATAAGTTCGCCTCGGCCGTCATCGCGCTGACCTGCTTCGCCGCCGCCTATGTGGCAGAAATCGTGCGGGGCAGCATCGAGGCGGTGCCCAGGGGACAAAGTGAAGCCGCAGACGCCCTCGGACTGAACTACTGGGCGAAGCTCCGGTATGTGGTCATGCCCCAGGCCAGGAAGATCATGGTTCCCCCCGGCGTCGGCTTCCTCATTGGCCTGGTCAAGGATTCCTCGCTGGTGACGGTGACCGGGCTGGTCGAACTGACCCACGCGGGCAACATTGTCACCAACCTCACCGGTGACCCCATCATGACGTTCCTGACCGTCGCCGCCATGTACTTCGTCATTTGCTACAGCATCTCTCTGCTGGGACGCCTGTACGAGAAACGGACCGGCATCCAGGTGGACCCCCTCAAACTTCCCGAGCCCGCGAGCGTTTAGATCGGAATATGACTGTGATTTTTGTTGAGAATCTGAATAAGAAATTCGGCCCGAACCATGTCCTCAAAGGCGTTGACTGCCACATCCGTGAGCGCGAGGTGGTGTGCGTCATCGGCCCCTCGGGTTCAGGCAAGAGCACGTTCCTGAGGTGCATGAACGGCCTGGAATCGATCACGTCCGGCAGCATCGTGATCAACAAGCACCGGTTGGACGATTCGAAAACGAATATCAACCTGGTCCGGCAGGAAGCGGGAATGGTCTTCCAGCATTTCAACCTGTTCCCGCATCTGAAGGTCATCGACAACGTCATGCTGGCCCCGCTCAAGGTGGCCAAGGTCAACAAGGACGAAGCCCGCGCCAAAGCCGAAATGCTACTGGCAAAGGTAGGACTGGCCGAAAAGATGGAGGCCTTCCCGGGGAGCCTGTCCGGCGGTCAGATGCAGCGTGTGGCCATAGCCCGCGCGCTGGCCATGGATCCAAAAATCATGCTCTTTGACGAGCCCACCTCAGCCCTGGACCCGGAAATTGTCGGCGAGGTGCTGACCGTCATGAAGGACCTGGCCAATGAGGGCATGACCATGGTGGTGGTCACCCACGAAATGGGCTTCGCCAGGGAAGTGGCTGACCGCGTGCTTTTTATGGACCAGGGACTGATCGTCGAGGAAGGCTCCCCCGATGAGATCTTCTCTTCGCCGCGGAACGCCAGAACTCAAGGGTTCCTCAGCAAGGTTCTGTAACGGCGACAGGCAGTAAGCGGACGACGGCGGGACCTCCGCCGTCGGCCCGCCCTGCCGCGGTTCGCGGGGCCATGCAGCCGCCCTTAGGGCTCGCGAAACAATAATGCCGGCCGGTCACGGCGTGTCGGGTGTGGTGAGCGTGTAGTTCCATTCGCCGTGGAATTCGTGGCGGGTGAGGGG